>NZ_JBEZDT010000023.1:0-161439 GCF_040648455.1 Catellatospora sp. NPDC049133 | reverse complement strand
GTTTCTTACGGCCCTGCGGAACCCGGCCGGCGCGGATCTCGAACACTGCAACCCCTGAAATGATCAGGTGTTGCAACGACGCCTAGAACCCAAGCGCTCCGCGTTGCAGAAGGTGCCCTTCTTAACAGCTTGCCGCTGGAGATGCAGGTCAGGGCCTGTCGGCGGTCGCGGCCGCAATGAGCCTCGTGTGTGCGCCAGGGCGGCGGGGCCGTCGAGCACGGCCGCCGCAGACCGCGGCGTCAGCGCCAGGGCGAGACGACCCGGCCCTCTTCCGCCGCCAGCGCGATGTCGGTGCGGTGCTGGCTGCCCGCCAGCTCCACGTGCGACACCAGCTCGTACGCCGCCGCCCGCGCCGCGTGCAGGTCGTGCCCCGTCGCCGTCGCGCACAGCACCCGGCCGCCGGCCGAGCGCAGCACCCCGTCGGCGTCGCGCTTCGTGCCCGCGTGGATCAGGCCCTCCGCGCCCGTGATCTCGTCCCCGGTACGCGCACTCGCCGGATACCCGGCGCTCGCCAGCACCACGGTCACCGAGAAGGCGTCCTTCCACTGCAGCTCGGGGTGCCCGGCCAGCTCGCCGGTGGCCGCCGCGTACAGCAGGCCGCCCAGCGGGGTGTCCAGCAGCGCCAGCACCGATTGCGTCTCCGGGTCACCGAAGCGCGCGTTGAACTCGATCACCTTCGGGCCGCCCTCGGTGATCGCCAGGCCGATGTAGAGCAGGCCGGAGAACGGGGTGCCCGCGTCGCGCATCTGCTGCAGGGTCGGGTGGGCGACGGTGGCCATGACGTGCTCGACCAGGTTCGGCGGGGCCCACGGCAGCGGCGCGTACGCCCCCATGCCGCCGGTGTTCGGCCCGGCGTCGCCGTCGAAGATGCGCTTGAAGTCCTGCGCGGGCAGCAGCGGCACCGCGGTCACGCCGTCGGTCACCACGAACAGCGACACCTCGGGCCCGTCGAGGTACTCCTCGATCACCACGCGCCCGCACTCGGCGGCGTGGGCCAGCGCGGCGTCCCGGTCGTCGGTGACGACGACACCCTTGCCCGCGGCGAGACCGTCGTTCTTCACGACGTACGGCGCGCCGAACGTGTCCAGCGCCCGCGCCGCCTCCTCGGCCGTGGTGCAGGTGAACGCCCGCGCGGTCGGCACCTTGGCCGCGGTCATGACCTGCTTGGCGAAGTCCTTCGACCCCTCCAGCCGAGCCGCGCTGCCCGACGGCCCGAAAACCGGGATGCCCTTGGCCCGCACCGCGTCGGCGACCCCCGCCACCAGCGGCGCCTCCGGCCCCACGACCACGAGATCGGCCTCGACGTCCACCGCCAGCCCGGCCACGGCCACCGGCGAAAGGATGTCCACCTCCCGCAGCTCCGTGGCAACCTCCGCGATCCCCGGACTCCCCGGCGCCGCAATGACCGCGGTCACCCCCGGATCCCGCACCAGCCCCAACACCAGGGCGTGCTCCCGCCCCCCACCACCAACCACCAGTACCCGCACGCCCCCACCCTACCCCCCGAGTTGATCATGAACTTATGGCACGGGTCGACGGCGATTCATGTCCACAGCTTCCTGATCGACTCCGAGCGCCCCACCACCGCCGACATCGCCGTGCCACCGGCCAGTGCGCGGCGGACGATCCGCGGGATGGCAACCGGGTCCAGGGTGTCGGACCAGGTGAAGCGGACGATGCGGTAGCCGGCGTTGACGAGGTCGTTCTGGCGCTGCCGGTCGCGGTAGACCGCCTCGGGGCGGTCGTGCACCTCGCCGCCGTCGGCCTCGCCGATCAGCCGCGCCCGCCGCCACAGCATGTCGACGCGGGCGAGGGTCCGGCCCTCGCCGTCGACGATCACCGCCTGCAGGTCGTCGGGTGGCACGCCCGCATCGGCGCAGCGCAGGCGGGCACGGGTCTCCAGCGGTGACTCCGCTCGGCCGTCCGCCTGCTCGATCCAGTCCCGCGCGCCCGCGGCACCACGACGACCGAACATCAGCGAGGGCTGCTCCACCAGCTCTTCCTCGGTCAACAAGCCCAGGTGGAGTGCCGAGTCCAGGACCGAGACAGCGGCCAGGCGATCGAGCTTCAAGAGCAGATCCGCGACGGTACGCCGTACCGTCGTCACCCTGATCCCGTCGACCGCGGTGACGTCTGCCGCGGCCAGGGTCAGCTGATGGGGCACCACCGTCACGTCGGTCAGCCGGCGGGGGACCGCCAGCTTGCCCGGCAAGCTGACGTGCAACCGAGTCTGCGGCCGCAGCCCCTGCAGCCCGTGCACGACCGCCGCGCTCTCCAGCACCGCGACGGCATTCGGGCCGCCCGTGAGCACAGCGGCCCGAACCAGCGCCTTCGGCGAGTCCGGCTGACCGCGCATGTCAGCGTCGACCAGGTAGACACCGCGGCTCAGGCTCCGCCATACCCCCTGACGGAGGAACCTCTTGACGGAGGCGGTGGATAACTCCAGGTCGCGGCACTGGGCCGCGGTGATCAGACCATCCTGCCGCTCGGCAAGTCGTTGCACAGCAGGCACATCGGCCAGCCTGAGCCGCCCAGTCCCAGCTCACAACCCCTGTGGATAACCCTGTGGACAGCCATGCGCACCACCTGCGTTGATCATGAACTTGTGGCAGCGACACGCCGCCGAGCCGTGCCATAAGTTCATGATCAACCCGAAAGGGGCGTCAGGCGGGGGCCAGCATGTCGTGGCGGACCACGTTTTCGTCGCGGCCGGGGCCTACGCCGATCATGGAGATGCGGGTGCCGCAGAGCTCTTCGAGGCGTTCGATGTAGCGCTGGGCGTTGAGGGGGAGGTCGGCGAAGTCGCGGGCCTTGGAGATGTCCTCGAACCAGCCGGGCAGGTACTCGTAGACCGGCTTGGCGTGGTGGAAGGCCGTCTGGGTCATCGGCATCTCGTCGAGGTGCTCGCCGTCGACCTCGTAGCCGACGCAGACCGGGACCTGCTCCAGGCCGGAGAGGATGTCGAGCTTGGTGACGACGAGGTCGGTGATGCCGTTGACGCGGACGGCGTACCGGGCGATGACGGCGTCGAACCAGCCGCAGCGGCGCGGGCGGCCGGTGGTGGTGCCGTACTCGCCGCCGGTCTTGCGCAGGTGCTCGCCCATGTCGTCGTGCAGCTCGGTCGGGAACGGGCCCGCCCCGACACGCGTGGTGTACGCCTTGATGACGCCGATCACCGAGGTGATCCGGGTCGGGGCGATGCCCGCGCCCACGCAGGCGCCGCCCGCGGTCGGGTTCGACGAGGTCACGAACGGATACGTGCCGTGGTCCAGGTCGAGCAGGGTGGCCTGCGCGCCCTCCATGAACACGGTCTTGCCCTCTTCGAGGGCCTTGTTCAGGATCAGGCGGGTGTCGGCGATGAACGGGTTGAGCCGCTCGGCGTAGGTGAGGTACTCCTCGACCACGGCGTCGACGTCGAAGCCCTTGCGGTTGTACACCTTGAACAGGATCTGGTTCTTCTCCCGCAGCACCAGCTCCAGCTTCTGCCGGAGGATGCCCGGGTCGAGCAGGTCCTGCACCCGGATGCCCATGCGCGCGACCTTGTCGCCGTAGGCGGGGCCGATGCCGCGGCCCGTGGTGCCGATGCGGGCGGTGCCCAGGTAACGCTCGACGACCCGGTCCAGCGCCCGGTGGTGCGGCATGACCAGGTGCGCGTCGGCGGAGATGAGCAGGCGGGAGACGTCCACGCCGCGCTCGGCGAGGCCGTCGATCTCGGCCAGCAGCACCTTCGGGTCGATCACGACGCCGTTGCCGAGCACGATCTCGGCGTTGGGGTGCAGCGCGCCGCTCGGCATCAGGTGGAGGGCGAACTTCTGGCCGTCCGGAGTGACCACGGTATGGCCGGCGTTGTTGCCCCCGGAGAAGCGGACGACGTAGTCCACTCGTGATCCGAGCAGGTCGGTAACCTTGCCTTTGCCCTCGTCGCCCCACTGGGCGCCGAGAAGCACGATCGCTGGCATCTTTCCTTCGCCTCCTAGGCGAGCCGCGGGCCGCCCACGGCTGTGGTGACCCCGGGGTGCCAGGCTAACAGCTTGATCGGGCACGCATGCCCGGGCAATGCCGGAACCCGAGAGGACTACTCGCGTGCGCGCTGACAGAGGCACAGCTGACGTGGTGCTGCTGAGCATGACCGAGCCGGAGGGCGGCTGCTGCGGCTCCGGCGGCTGCGGCACCGGCGACGGCGCCGGGCATGGCGAGGGTCACAGCGGCGCGCCGCGCCCCCGGGTGCCGGTGCTGCACTGCGCGGACGCGCTGCGCGCCGCCGGGGCCCGGGTGGAGACCGTGGTGGCGTGCTCCGACGCGGAGATCGACCAGGTGCTGTCGCGGCTCGACGGTCCTGCCCGGGAAGACGGCCTGACCTGGCCGGACGCCGCCGGTGCCACCCGGCTGGTGATCGCGGTCACCGACGACGGGCAACTGCGCCACGTGCTGCGCCGCCTGGTCCGCCGGTATGCCCCGGCCCCCTCGAAGCGCCCCGCCGACCTGCCCGCGGGGCGTACCGTGCCGGATCTGCCCCCGGTCGCGGTGCTGCCCATCGACACGGCCGCGGCGGACCTCGCCGCGCAGCTGGGCCTGCCCCGGGAGCCCGCCCAGGTGGCCGCGGCGGTGCTGGGCGACCGGTCGCGGCGGCTGGACCTGCTGCGCCACGACGGCGGCTCGGTGACGCTCGACGGCGTCCTGCTGGCCGGCAGCACCGAGGACGGCCAGCCCATGCAGTGGGCCGGCCGGGTGGAGGTCGACGACGCGGTGCTGACCGACGGCGCGGAGCCGCTGCTCGCGGTCGCCGTCGCGAACGCCTCGGGCGCGACGCTGCTGGACGGGCTGCCGCTGCTGACCTCCGCCGACCCGGCCGACGGTGTGATCGATGTCGCGGTGGCGGTGCCGGTGCGACACAAACCGCTGTTCGGTACGCCGCGGCTGCGCATCGAGGTGCGCCGGGCGCGTGGCCGGGCGGTCTCGGTGACGCCGCGCGACACCGAGGTTCCGTTCGCCGACGACGGGGTATCCGGCGGGCTGACCCGTAAACGCTCCTGGTGGGTGGAGCCCGCGGCGTGGGCCGTCTATACCCGCTGAGAGGCGGGGAAACGGGCCCTGCTGCGGGGTGTGCGCACTGACTAGGCTGCAGGGGCAGACGGCACTGGGGAGATGGCGATGACGGAGTGGGAGTGGCCGCCGGACGAGATCAGCGGCCCCGCTGAGGACAGCAAGCAGATCACGCGTGGCCAGCCCGCTCGGGCGTCCGCCGCGGTGCCGCGTCCTGATCCGGTGTCCGGCGGGCCCTCGGCCGGCGTGCCGATGGCGGTGCCCGCGCCGCAGGCCGGCATCCCGATCCCCGCGCCGCAGCCGGTGGCCGGTCCCGCCGACCTGACCCGGACCGTGCAGGTGCCGCTGCCGCCCCTGCCGCAGCGCGAGCGCGCCGCCGTGCCGCTGCCGCCGACCGCCGTGCCGGTGCAGCCGCACAGCGCGCCCATCCCGTTGCCGCCGCAGCAGGCGGCCACGCCGATCCCGCCGCCGCCCGTCTCCGCCCCGCCGGCCGCCCCGGTATCCCCGGCCACGCCGACGCCCCCGCAGACCGGGCCCGGCGACCAGCGCATGCCCTACCGCACTCCTGCGGCCGAGGCCCGCGCGGCGGCGCCGGTCGAGAACCACGGAAGCCCGGCGGCGCCCGCGCCGGAGGCCCGCGCCGCCGTGCCGGTGCCCATGCCGGTGGATACTCGCGGCACCGCGCCCGTGCCCACGCTCGACACCCGGGCCGCCACCCCGTTCCCGTCGGCCGAGGCACGGGCCGCCGTACCGTTCCCGCCCGCCGAGGCTCGGGCCGCGGTGCCCGTCCCGCCGGCTGAGCCCCGCGCGGTGGCACCGTTCCCGCCGGCTGCCGAACCGGGCCCGGCCACCCCGCATACCGCGAGCGCCGCCGTGCCGCCGCAGCGTCCGGCCGTCACGGCGGTGCCGCCGCCGCAGACCGCCCCGGGCGTATGGCCCGTGTCGGCCCAGCCGAACATCCCGCCGCTGCCCACCACGGCCGCCCCGACGCCGCCGCAGTTCGGCGGGCCGCAGCAGCCGGGTCCGGCCGCTGGGGGCGAGGTCTACCTGCCCACGGCCGAGGAGTTCGCGCGCCGCCGCGCGGCCCGTCCCGCCGACCCGGTCGCCCACATGGGCATCCAGGCGGCACTGCGCAAGACGACGTTCGGGCTGCTCAATCTGAGCCCCGGCCAGCGCGAGCAGGAGATCCGCCGGGCCACCGACCTGGTCCGGCGCAACTTCGGCGGCCTGCGGCAGATCACCGTGGTCAACCCGAAGGGCGGCGCGGGCAAGACGGTGGCCGTGCTGCTGCTGGCCATGACGTTCGGCCGCAAGCGCGGCGGCTACGTGCTCGCCTGGGACAACAACGAGACCCAGGGCACCCTGGGCATGCGTTCCCAGCAGGACTTCCACTCGCGTACGGTGCGCGACCTGATGCGCGACCTGCACCAGTTCCAGGGTTCGCAGAGCCGGGTCGGCGACCTGTCGCAGTACGTGCGCTCGCAGGGCGACGGCATGTTCGAGGTGCTCGCCTCGGACGAGTCCGCGACCGCGGGCGAGATGCTCACCGCGCACGCGTTCGCCGAGATCCGCGAGGTGGTCAGCCGCTTCTACAAGCTGATCATGGTGGATACCGGCAACAACGTGCGGGCCGAGAACTGGCAGGCCGCCATCGACGCGACCGACCAGCTCGTGGTCACCATGTCGGCTCGCAACGACTCGGCGGAGACGGCCGCCCGCATGCTCGACCATCTGGAGCAGACCGGCCGCAGTCGCCTGGTCCGGCAGGCCGTCACCATCGTCTCCCTACCGCCGAGCCGCCGCGAGCTGGACATCCCCGCCATCGAACGGCACTTCGCCGCGCGCACCCGGGCCGTGCTGATCGCGCCGTACGAGCGCATGCTCGACTCCGGCGAACCGATCGACTACGGCCGCCTCACCGACGAGTCCCAGGACGCCTGGTTGCGCATCGCCGCGGCGGTCGCCGAGGGCCTCTGACCCGAACCCGCCCGCCGCCGGTCCGGCGGCGGGCGGGTGGGGTCGTGCGGACCCCTGTCAGGAGTTCAGCGCGTCGAACGCGGCCGGGTCGCAGTCGCGCAGGAACTGGGCGCAGCGCGCCGCTTCGTCGGCCTCGCCGATCTCCGCGGCCGCCACCGAGAGAGCGTGCAGGCAGCGCAGGAAGCCCTGGTTGGGCTCGTGCGACCAGGGCACCGGGCCGTGGCCCTTCCAGCCCGCGCGGCGCAGCTGGTCCAGGCCGCGGTGGTAGCCGGTGCGGGCGAACGCGTACGCCGGAACAGGCTGCCCCGCGGTCAGCGCGAGCTGGGCCAGCGCGGCCCACGCGGCGCTGTAGGTGGGGTGCGCCGCGGCGACGGAGGTCGGGTCCTCGGCGGCGGCCAGCGCGGCGGCGGCCGCCTCGTCGGCGGGCAGCAGCGTGGCAGGAGGTTCGGGCATCAGGTTCTGCATACGGACATTCAACCCGGTGGGGGTCCCGAAGTCCCCGCGCTGCGCTGAGGGTTTCGTCACGGGCATACTCGCCTGATGTCTGCTGCTACCCCGCTGGAGATCGAGTCCCTGGAAGAGCTGTCCGAACGGCTCGCCGAGAAGAGCCTGGCCGGGCTCACCGTGCAGGGGCTGACGATCGGCGCCGACCTGTCCCGGGTCAAGGTCAAGGACGCGGTCTTCATCGGCTGCACGTTCCCGAGCCTGGCCGCGGAGGCCGCGCTGGTACGCCGCGGCGCGCACGTCGTGCCGGTCGCGGACTGGGCGCCGTACCCGACGCACCCGGCCCGCCTCTACACGGCCGCCGACCTGACCGCGGGGTTCGCCGAGAACGGTTTCGCCGGCATGTACGACACCCGGGTGTACGACCACTTCGTCGCCGAGGGCGGCCCGAACGCGGGGGTCCGCGAGGCGCTCGCGCAGCGGCTGCACGACCACGGCATCGACAACGCGCTGCACGACGCCCTGGCCGGGATCTCGCCCCGGCGGCGCATCGGCATCATGGGCGGCCACGCGGAGGTACGCGGCAGCGACGCGTACCGCATGGCGGCGGCGATCGGGCACGCGCTCGCCGGCCGCGGCAGGCTGGTGCTGACCGGCGGCGGTCCGGGCGTCATGGAGGCCGCGAACCTGGGCTCCTACCTGGCCGCCCACCCGGTGGCGGCCTTGGACGAGGCGATCGGCCGACTGGCCGCCGAGCCGGACTTCCGCGCCCACGACCCGTACACGAAGGCCGCGCTGCACATGCTGGCCGAGTTCCCGACCATGGACCCATGGGCGGGTGGGCTATCCGTGCCGACCTGGCTCTACGGCCACGAACCGTCGAACGTGTTCGCGGGCCAGATCGCGAAGTACTTCTCGAACGCGATCCGCGAGGACGTGATCCTGAAGGCGGCCCGCGGCGGCATCGTCTTCGCCCCCGGCCGGGCGGGCACCGTTCAGGAGGTCTTCCAAGCCGCGACCAAGACCTACTACGCCACCGACGGCGAGAGCGGCCCCTTCGTCTTCCTCGGCCGTCGCTTCTGGACCGAGGACCTCCCCGTCCCCGACCTGCTCCGCACCCTGCTCAACAGTGCCGCCCAGGCCGACCTGGTGCACGTCACCGACGACGTCGACGAGGCCCTCGCCATCCTCTGCCAGTGAAAGGAAGGGCACCTTCACATCGCTATGTGTAGAGGAAGGTGCCCTTCCTAACACCGCATCCTGTTGAGCAGCAAAGACGCGGGCCGCTACGCGACCGGACAACGCCACCCGATCCCGGCCCGCTACGCGACCGGACAACGCCACCTGATCCCGGCCCGCTACGCGACCGGACAACGCCACCCGATCCCGGCCCGCTACGCGACCGGGATTCTGCGCCAGAAGCCGACCGGGAGGTTGACCTCGGGTTCGCCGGTGAGGCCGTTCTCGTCCATCGCGTTGAACAGGGCGACGCGCAGGTCGCCGAAGAAGAACTCCAGCGCGTGCAGCACGTGCGGGCGCCAGGCGGTCGGGCTGATCCGTTCGATGATGTTGACCTGGGTCAGCGGGCGGCCACGGGCCGAGAGGATCGCGGGGTGGGTGTCGGCCCACCAGTCCAGGCGCAGGCCGGGCCAGTCGAGCTGGGCCTGCAGGTCGATGGTGTCCCAACTGATCGCGCACTCGTCGAACTTGCGGTGCGTGATCTCGATGTTGGCGTCGGGGAAGCCGAACACCACGGGGCCGCCGGTGAACCAGGCCTCGGCGTCCAGGTCCCACACCAGCCAGGAGCCGACGAGCGGCTGTCCGATGACGCGGGCGAAGCGGTTGCGGTGCGCCGCCGCCAGCGCACCGGCATCGTGGTGCCAGACCGGGTCGTACCCGTCGATGCCCAGCACGTGCGGACCTCCTGCCCTGAGACGCGGATTCGGACGATCGTACCGATTCCCGTCAGGCAAGGCGGGGACGCGGGGCGACACGCGCGCAAAGAAACACGCCGTGATCGCGAAATGCGGTCATGATCTGCGGTCCAACCGCAGTTCATGACCGCATTCAGCGATCTTGCCAACGACCCGCGGACAGCGACGGCCCGCGTGGCGGATTACTTGATGCGGGTGCCGGTGGAGCGGAGGTCCTGGCACGCCTGGGCGACGCGGGCGGCCATGCCGGACTCGGCGGCCTTGCCCCACGCGCGCGGGTCGTACTGCTTCTTGTTGCCGACCTCGCCGTCGATCTTCAGCACGCCGTCGTAGTTGCGCAGCATGTGGTCGGCGACCGGGCGGGTGAACGCGTACTGCGTGTCGGTGTCGACGTTCATCTTGACCACGCCGTAGTCGACCGCGTCGCGGATCTCCGACAGCAGCGAGCCCGAGCCGCCGTGGAACACCAGGTCGAACGGCTTCTCCTTGCCGTACTTGGCGCCGACCTGCTCCTGGATCTCCTTGAGGATCTCCGGACGGAGCTTGACGTTGCCCGGCTTGTACACGCCGTGCACGTTGCCGAAGGTGAGGGCGGTCATGTAGCGGCCCTTCTCACCCAGGCCCAGCGCGGCGGCCGTGGCCAGCGCGTCCTCGACGGTCGAGTACAGCTTCTCGTCGATCGCGCCGACGACGCCGTCCTCCTCGCCGCCCACGACGCCGACCTCGATCTCAAGGACGATCTTCGCGGCGTGGGTGAGGGCCAGCAGCTCCTCGGCGATCTGCAGGTTCTCGTCCAGCGGCACGGCCGAGCCGTCCCACATGTGCGACTGGAACAGCGGGTTCTCACCGCGCGCGACGCGCTCGGCGGAGATCGCCAGCAGCGGGCGGACGAAACCGTCCAGCTTGTTCTTCGGGCAGTGGTCGGTGTGCAGCGCGACGTTGACCGAGTACTTCTTGGCGACCTCGTGCGCGAACGCCGCGAAGGCGACCGAGCCGCTGACCATGTCCTTGATGGTCGGGCCGGACAGGTACTCGGCGCCGCCGGTCGAGACCTGGATGATCCCGTCGCTCTCGGCCTCCGCGAAGCCCTGCAGCGCGGCGTGCAGCGTCTGCGAGGAGGAGACGTTGATCGCGGGGTAGGCGAACGCGCCGGCCTTGGCGCGGTCGAGCATCTCGGCGTAGACCTCAGGGGATGCGATAGGCATCTGTGAACGCTCCTAGCGTGCGTGCAGTGACGCGGATGGCCGCGGTGGCGCGTCGCCGCGCCCGATGGCTGCGGGAAGACCGCGATGTCCTCGTTACAGGAGTATTGCCTACGTCACTTGACCTGGCGAATCGGCCCCTACCCCGGACCGCCCGGCGGGATCTGGCCGGGCCGGTGGCTGCGCTTTCCGGCATGCTGGCGGCTGCCCAGGGGGTACGCCTGCCGTCAGCCCTCGCCGCCGTCCGGCACCAGCAGGCTGAGAGCCCAGCTCACGATGCCCATGACGATCGCGCCCCAGAAGGCGGGCCAGAATCCGTCGATCTCGAACGGCAGCTTGAACACCGTCGCCAGCCAGTCCACCAGCAGGAACAGTGCCGCGTTGACGAACAGCGCGAACAGTCCGAGCGTGATGACGTAGAAGACGCACCCGAAGAGGTGGATGATCGGCTTCAGGATCGCGTTGACCAGGCCGAAGATCAGCGAGACCGCGATCAGGGTGAGGATGCTGCGCGTGGTGGTCGCGGCGGTGACCTCGATGCCGGAGACGATCAAGGTGGTGACCCACAACGCGACTGCGTTGATCACCCAACGGATCAGAAAGCCCATATGGTCATCTTCTACGCCGAAACCCACATCTGCTGGCGAATATCACAGGCGAGTCATACCGTGAAACAATGACCGAGAACGTGGCAGGGAACACGTACGCCGACGACGTGCCCGAAGCCGACGCGCTCGAGCAGTCGACGCCGGCGGATCCCCTGGCGGACGCCGAGGACCTGAACAACGCCCTCCCGGCTGAGCCACTCGGAGAGCCGGGCGCGCCGGTGCCCCCGGCCTCCGAGTGGGACAAGATCGAACAGAACGTGGTGGCCGTGCCCGCCGACGAGGACTACTCCTGAAGCACCCAGTCCGGGTGCGTGCTGATGAAGTCGTTCATGGTGTCATCTCGCAGCGCTGCGAACAGCTTCGGCGCGACTTGTGGATCCAGCTTCTCGAACGGGAACCCGCCGTAGGTGACCGGCAGGAACGTCGGCTGACTGACGCCGACGATGTGCGCCGCGTCGACCCGGTCCAGCCGCACCGCCAGACCCAACAGGCTGAGGTCACCGGTGTGCAGGGTGATCCCCGGCGTGCTCACCAGTCGGCTCACCATGGCGAAGTCGCTCAGCAGCGCCCGGTCGCCGGCCTTCTTCACGAGCCCCAGCAGAACCCGCTGACCGATGCGGTCCCGGTCGTAGGCCCCGTGGGCCAGACCGCCCCAGCGCTGCCGGACCAGGTCCGCCACCTGGGTCCCCGTGTACCCCTGGCAGCCCGCCGGATAGACCTTCCCGGTGTGGTGCGACGTCACGCGCTGTGGCAAGCAGACCGGCAGCCCGCCCAGGGCATCGGTCACCTCGCGCAGCGCGGAGAACTTGACCTCGGCCACGGCGTCCACGCTCACGCCCGTGAGCCGCTCCACAGCCTGCCGGGCGCCCTGCGCACCCCCGGCGGTGTATGCCCCGTTGATCTTTCGTCGGCCTTCGCCGGGGATCTCCACGGCGACGTCGCGCTCGATGGAGATCAGGTACGCCGCAGTTCCGTCGGCCGGCAGGTGCACCAGCATGATCGTGTCGGACCGGGCCTCCCCCATGTCGCCCCGCTGGTCCAGCCCGAGCAGCAGCAGGTTCAGCGGGCCCTCGGGAGCCACGACCGACGACTCGACCCCGATCGCCGCGACGTAATCGGCTACCCCGCCCCGCCACAGCTGCACCGGCACGGCCAGCGCGATCGCCACGGCCACCGCGGCGGCACCGGTACGGGTCGCCGTACGGCGGCGACGGCGGCGGGTGGCCAGGGCGTCGATGGCCCGGCGCAGCGGGTCCAGCGGGGGCGCCTGCTCCTCGTGCCGGGCGAACGCGTCGCGCAGCAGCTCTTCCTCGATCATCGGACTCCCCCCAGGCTCAGCTGCTCCGCTGACTCCCGCAACCGGGCCAGCGCCTTCGAGATGTAACCGCGGGCCGTGCCGACGGTGCAGCCGAGCATCTCGGCGATCTCCCCGTCCGGCAGGTCCTCGTAGTAGCGCAGCACCAGCGCCGCCCGCTGCTGCCGGGGCAGCGTCGCCAGCACGGACCAGATCAGGTCGCGGTCCGCGGTGCGCTGCGCGTGATCGACGGGTACGGCGACCGCCTCGTCGGCGTCGGGCCGCAGGAACACCCGGCGCAGCCAGGATCCGCGCCGCCAGTCGAGATACTGGTTGATCATCATGCGCTTGACGTAGCGCTCGGGCGCGTCGGCCCGGACCACCTTGCGCCAGTTGAGCTGGACGCGGACCATCGTCTCCTGGACGAGGTCCTGGGCCGTGTGCTGGTCACCCGTGAGCATCACCGCATAGCGCGCGAGCGCGCCGAGTCGCGAGTTGACGAATTCCTCGTACGTCACAGCCACCTCCTCGACTCACAGGACGTGTCCGGGTGTTCAGAACATTGCCCGGTACTGTTGTGCGGCGTGACCGTAGTCGACACTCTCCAGGCCCTGGCCGCGCCCCCACTGGCCGCCGCCGACTTCAATCCGCTCGATCCGACGGACTGGTTGACCCTGTTCGGCCCGGCCGCGCTGTTCGGCGTCTGCTTCATCCTGTTCGCCGAGACCGGCCTGATGGTCGGCTTCTTCCTGCCCGGCGACTCGCTGCTGTTCATCGCGGGCGTGTTCGCCTCCGGCTTCCTGGAGTCGAAGGGTGTCCAGCTGCCGATCGGCTGGCTGCTGCTGCTCGGCCCGCTCTGCGCCATCATCGGCGCGCAGCTGGGCCACTGGCTGGGCGCGAAGTACGGCCCCAAGATGTTCAACAAGCCCGACTCCCGCCTGTTCAAGCAGGAGTACGTGCGCAAGGCCGAGCACTACTTCGCGAAGTTCGGCCCGCGCAAGGCCATCGTGCTGGCCCGGTTCATCCCGATCGTGCGCACCTTCATGAACCCGGTCGCGGGCGTGCTCGGCATGCCGGCCCGGCAGTTCTTCGTGTGGAACGTGATCGGCGCGATCCTCTGGGTCGACGGCATCCTGCTGGCCGGCTACCTGCTCGCCGAGCAGATCATCAGCGCGATCGGCGGCCCCGAGCACATCGACAAGTACATCCTGCCGATGGTCTTCCTGATCGTCTTCCTCTCGCTGATCCCGGTCTTCATCGAGATCATCCGCGAGCGCCAGGCCAAGAAGCGCGGCCTGCACGGTCACGGCGACGACACCGTCGTCATGAGCAAGGTCGACATCGGCTGACCATGATCGCTCGACTTGCCAGGCAGGTGGGCGAACAGCGGTCCAAGATACGCACACCTGCCCGGCAAGTCCGATGATCACAGAGCACGAGGAGGGGGCACGGCCGACAGGCCGTGCCCCCTCCTCGTGCGGGCCTCAGGCGAGCAGCGCCTTCAAGAAGATCGTCTGCATCTGGCTCGGGTCGGTGACCTGGAAGGCCACGCCGCCGGTGGTGTCGGCGACGGCCTGCAGATCGGACAGCTTGACGTCCGGGCCGAGGCCCAGCAGCACCACCCGGACCGGCTTGGTCACGTCGGCGAGCTTCTCCAGCTCCTTCTGGACCGCGCGCAGCGACATACCGGAGTTGTCCCGGCTGTCCGTGAAGACCACCAGCGTGTTGCTACGGGACGGGTCGTATCCCTTGAGCAGCTCGCGGTACCCGTCGATGATCGACTTGTAGAGCGGGCAGATGTCGGTCGGCGCGGGCGAGGCCTGGTTGACGGCCCCGTTCAGCTTGGTGCGCTGCGCCTTGGTCAGCTCGGCCAGCGGCACCAGCGGCTGGTGGCCCGGACCGGCGAAGGCCCACAGGCCGACCTCGCTGTCGTCGGTGAACAGCTTCAGGCCCTTCTCCGCGGCGCTGCGCAGCACCTGCATCCGCACGGCCGTGTTGCCGCCGCCGGTCATCGTGCGGCCCATCGACGAGGTGGCGTCGACCAGCGCGATCACCCGGGACGGCGTCTTGGCGGCGACCCAGGCGGTCATCGCGCCGCGGACCTTGTTCATGTCGTTGAGCGGCTGCACGAAGACGGTGTTGGAGGTGACGCCGTGGCCGGTCGGGAAGCCCGTGGAGGCCTCGCCTTCCGGCGAGCGCAGACCCTTCTCCGCGAAGACCGACTTGTATTCGCCGCTGACCAGGGCCTGCGAGAACAGGGCCGCCGCGGCGGCCAGCGGACGCGGCTGGCGGGCGCGCACGGCGTACGGGAAGTCCAGCGTCGGCGCCTGGGCCAGGGTGACCGCGGCCATCGGGGCCTTGGGCGTGGCCGCGTTGTAGGCGATCACGGCCTGCTCGCTGACCGGCGCGCCGGTCATGCCGGCGGCGTACGCCTTCCACAGCGCCCCGGTGTCCGGGACCGGCCCGCCGATGCCGCGGTACACGGCGACCAGCGCGGGTAGGTCGGCCTCGGAGGCGACGACCGCGTCGGACAGCATCATCGCGCCGACCATGCCCGCGGTGTCGCGGCGCGGCTCGACGACACCCAGCTTGAGCACGGGCGTCTTGGCGAACAGCAGGCTCTTGAGCAGCGTCGCGTCGACGCCGGAGCCGAGCTTGTCGGTGAGGTTGCGGGCGACGGTCTCCGGCACGGCGAGCACCACCGGGCTGGCCGCCAGGGACGGGGCGGTGGCGTCGAACATGTCGCGGTCGACCCCGCGGACCCGGCCCAGCCAGTACGTCGAGTCCGGCACCCAGACCACCGGCAGCTCGGAGTCGGCCGGGGTGGGCGCGGCCTTGCCGGCCACGTCCACCGCACCGCCGGCCCAGGTGCCGAGCGAGTTGGCGACCTCGTGCGAGGCCTTCTCGATGACCTCGACGCGTACGCAGTCCTCGCCGACCATGGGGCTGGTGGCGCTCCAGCGGTTGCCGATCTCGGTGAGGGCGGGCGCGATGGCGGGATCGGCGGCGACGGTCAGCGTGATGCCGGCGCTGCCGCAGCCGTCGGCGTCGGCGCTGACCGAGCGCAGCACGACGGTGGCCAGGCCGCACACGGAAAGAGCACTGACGATGATGACGGGAATCCGTACGGCACGGCGGCCGAACAGGCCGGTCCGCCGCGGCGCGGGTGCCTCGGGGGCATCCCAGCCGCGACGGATGTGGCGTCCAGACATGGGTGACTCCCAGTGAGGAGGCGGCGGCGCCGAGCCCTTCGGCGGGGGTTACCGGGGCGGCAGCACGCCTGACTTCGCGTCAGCTTAGATGTCCCCCGGCCAGGCGCAACCGGGTGATGACAGAATTCACTCACGGTTGCCGAAGCCTGCGCTACGTGACTTTTTCGCCGTTCAATATCACCAAAAGCGCCGTGGGGCGCACTCTCCGTGACGGAGGGTGCGCCCCACGGCGCTTCAGGGCCTTGCCAGGGTCAGCGAGCCTTCTTGGTCGCGCGCTTGCGCGGCGGCGTCAGCAGCTCGGCGACGGTGGCGATGGCGGACGGCACCAGGCTGTAGTAGGCCCACACACCGCGCTTGTCGCGGTTGAGCAGACCGGCCTCGGTGAGGATGCGCAGGTGGTGGCTGACAGTCGGCTGGGACAAACCCAGCGGAGCGGTCAGGTCACAAACGCACGCCTCGCCCTCGGGCGCAGACTGGATAAGGCTGAGCAGCCGGAGACGGGCCGGGTCGGCCAGCGCCTTGAGGACACCGGCGAGGCGCTCCGCGTCGGCACGCTCGATCGGCTCACCAGCGAGGGGCGAGATTTGAGGCAGCGGGGTTTCCACCAGAGCTGTTCCCACGTGATTTCTTCCTTCCAACAACAGCATCGATCCACCTACATATTAGCAGGTACGGATCGGAGTTCCGTTAGGCCGACAGGCCAAGGTCCGCCAACGTATAGGCGGCTCGGTACGACAGACCGGCAGCACGCACCGTATCGCCCGCGCCTCGATCGACAATAACCGCAACACCGATGACCTCGGCACCCGCCTCCCGCAGTGCATCAATAGCGGCAAGAACACTACCGCCAGTAGTCGAGGTGTCCTCGACAGCGAGCACGCGGCGGCCGGCCACGTCGGGTCCTTCGATGCGGCGCTGAAGCCCGTGCGCCTTGCCCGCCTTGCGCACCACGAACGCGTCCAGCGGACGCGTCGAGGTGTGCAGCATGGCGGCGGCGACCGGGTCGGCGCCGAGCGTGAGACCGCCGACGGCGTCGAAGTCCCAGTCCGCGGTGAGTTCGTTCAGCACACGCCCGACCAGGGGCGCAGCAGCGTGGTGGAGGGTGATCCGGCGCAGGTCGACGTAGTAGTCGGCCTCCTGTCCCGAGGACAGGACCACCTTTCCCCGAACCACCGCGAGGTCAGTGATGAATTTACGCAGGTCGTCGCGGTCGGACATGGGACGGACACTACTCGCCGATGCTGAGAGCTCGATCTAGGGGGGTGCGTTGACCTCCCCACACTCGTCAGCTGTCGGCTTCGGTGTCCCGTCCGGTGCGCACCCGGGCCCCGCGCGCGAGCCGCCGCAGCAACCGCGTCGGCGTGTGCCGCATGAAACCCACCAGCACTTTGTATTTCCAACTCGGCACGCTCACCGTGCGGCCCCGCCGCAGGTCACGCAGGCTGTCGGAGACCACCTGCGGAGCCTGCAGCCACAGCCACTCCGGTGTCTTCGTCATGTTGATTCCGGCCCGGTCGTGGAACTCCGTACGGGTGAATCCCGGGCACAGCGCCATCACGCGCACCCCGCGGTGGGCCACCGACAGTGCCACCGACTCGCTGAAGTTGGTGACCCACGCCTTACTCGCCGGATAGGTGCTACCAGGCATCGCCGCGCCGAATCCGGCCACCGATGAGACATTGATGACATCTCCGCGGCCGCGCGCCGCCATGGCGGGCAGTGCCGCGTGCGTCAACCGCATCACCGCCTGCACGTTCACAGCCAGCAGGTGCAGTTCCTGCTCCACAGTGGATTTCAGGAACGGCGTGTTCAGCGACAGTCCCGCGTTGTTCACCAGCAGATCCACCGGCCGGTCGGTGTCGCGCAGCCGCGCCTCCACCAGTTCGCAGCCCTCCGTGGTGGCGAGATCCGCCGAAATCACACTCGCCTGCACGCCGTATGTCCTGCTCAGAGCCTCGGAGAAGTCGGCCAGCCGGCCGGCGTCGCGGGCGACGAGCACCACGTCCCACCCGTCGGTGGCGAGGCGGACCGCGAAGGCCCGGCCGATGCCCGCGGTGGCACCGGTGACCAGCGCGGTGCGGCGCTCTCCCGCCGGTTCCGGTGTGGTCTGGGGCGCCGCCGCGGTGTCGGGCGCGGCGGTGTTTGCGGAGGAGGACATCGGTCACCTCAGGCGGTCGTCGGCGGGGGCACCGCGGGGGTGTCGGGGCCCGGCGGCAGCGACCGCGGCCGGCTGAAGAAGGCGTTCGCAGCCGGCAGCGCGAGCAGCACCGCAGTGGCAATGTAGCCGAGAACCTGCGCCACCGAGGAGAGCCCGGTGAGCGCCGCCCACCAGCCGGGGAACGAGTCGACGAGGGCCTGCGCGCCACGGGTGTAGGAGGGGTCGCCGCCACCCTGCACGGTCACGTTGCCGGTGCCCAGGCTGACCGCGCCGGAGATGCCGCAGCAGGCCAGCAGGATGCCGAGACCGCAGACGACCCAGGTGAGGATGCGGGCGACGCGGTTGCCCTGCCAGACGCCCCAGGCCAGGGCCAGTAGCACGATCGCGGCGATCACCGCGACCGCGGCGCTGGTCAGCAGCGCGACCTTGGCGCTGTTCTCCAGGTTGACCAGGATCCCGGGGCTCACGCCCTCCAGCACGGCCCGCACCCGCAGCCGGTTCAGCACGCCGCTGATCGCGGCCAGGTGCAGGATCGCGTTGACCAGGTGGAGGAGAGCGACCAGGCCGAGGATCGCGGCCGCGGCAGTGACCACCGTGGGCCGGACGGGCAGAACTCTGGGGCCGGCCGGGGACACCGGCTCCACCGGAGACGAGGCGGATTGCGACATTGGCGTACCCCCGATGCGGCCCGAAGATTGCTCCAGATCGGAAGTTACCCGCCCTACCAGGGAGTATGTGCCTGATTGGGGATATCCCCAGACAGCACGCGGGGCCGGCGCGATCGCGCCGGCCCCGCGGTTCGCCAGGTCAGACGGTCGGGTACGCCGGCGGCGTCCACTCCGGCGCCGGCTTGCGGAAGTACGCGTTCGACGGCGGCAGCGCCAGCATGATGATCACGCCCAGCATCGACAGCAGCAGCACCACGTTCAGCACCGTGCCCACCGCGACGGACCAGTCCGGGGCGACCTCGGCCAGCCGGTCGGTGACCTCCTTCTGGTCGATGCCACCGGCGCTGGACGAGCCCAAGCCGCTCCCGAGCCCCTGGAAGACCAGGCCGAAGCCGATGCAGCACAGGCCGATGCCGGTCAGCACCCACGTGGTGATCCGGGCCCACTGCTTGCCCTTGTTCACGAACAGGCCGAGCACGACGAAGAACACGGCGAGCGCCACGTACAGCGCGGCGCTGACGTAGGCGGTGACGGTCGCGATGGTGGCGGTGGACTCGGCGAGGCCGGCGTCCATGCCCGCGTCCCGGTAGATGTCCTCGATGAGACCCTCGGGCATCGACGAGAACGTGTACACCGAGATGGCCGCGCTGATCAGCAGGATGGCCGAGATGACATAGAGCAGCAGGGCCGACACGGAAACCGTGGCCGGCCGCGGGGTGGAGCCCGGCGCGGCGGGAACGAGGTAACCGCTCGGAGGTGGCGTGTACGACATGCAGCACACCGTAATCGCCGCCCGCCAGACGCGCCTGCGACCTCAGATCGATCGCTGCTCACCCCTCAGGAGGAGACACGCCCGCTCCGCCGCGGCCCGCACACGAAGACGGGAGCGGGTCCACCGCTCCCGTCTTCTGCGGATGACCTGGTCAGGCCAGCTTGAGCGCGTCCCCGTCGCGGTCGATGAGCACCGTGTCGCCGTCGCGGATCTCGCCGGAGAGCAGCGCCTTGGCCAGCTTGTCGCCGATGGCCGACTGCACGAGCCGCCGCAGCGGGCGGGCACCGTACACCGGGTCGTAGCCGTGGCTCGCCAGCCACTTGCGGGCCACGTCGGAGACCTCCAGGGTGAGCCGCCGGTCGGCAAGCCGCCGGCGCAGCCGGCTCAGCTGGATGTCGACGATGTGGGTCAGCTCGTCCTGGGTGAGCGCGTGGAAGACCACGATGTCGTCGAGCCGGTTGAGGAACTCCGGCTTGAAGTGCGTACGCACCACCGCCATCACCGCGTCGCGGCGCTGCTCCTCGGACAGGGTCGGGTCGGCGATCGCGTGCGAGCCCAGGTTCGAGGTGAGGATCAGGATCGCGTTGCGGAAGTCGACGGTGCGCCCCTGGCCGTCGGTGAGCCGGCCGTCGTCGAGCACCTGCAGCAGCACGTCGAACACGTCCGGGTGGGCCTTCTCCACCTCGTCCAGCAGCACCACCGAGTAGGGCCGCCGCCGCACCGCCTCGGTGAGCTGGCCGCCCTCCTCGTAGCCGACGTACCCGGGCGGGGCGCCGACCAGCCGCGCCACCGAGTGCTTCTCGGCGTACTCGCTCATGTCGATGCGGACCATGGCCCGCTCATCGTCGAAGAGGAACTCGGCCAGCGCCTTGCCCAGTTCGGTCTTGCCGACGCCGGTCGGGCCGAGGAACAGGAACGAGCCGGTGGGCCGGTCCGGGTCGGCGACGCCCGCGCGCGCTCGGCGCACGGCGTCGGAGACCGCGCCGACCGCCTCGGCCTGGCCGATCACCCGCGAGCCCAGCGACTGCTCCATGCGCAGCAGCTTCTCGGTCTCGCCCTCCATCATCCGGCCCGCCGGGATGCCGGTCCACGCGGCGACGACCTCGGCGATGTCGTTCGCGCCGACCTCCTCCTTGAGCATCGCGCCGTTGGTCTGCAGCGCGGCCAGCTCGGCCTCGGCCCGCGCCTGCTCGCGCTCCAGCGCCGGGATGCGCCCGTAGCGCAGCTCGGAGGCGCGGCCCAGGTCGAGGTCGCGTTCGGCTCGGTCGGCCTGGTCGCGCACCTCCTCCAGCTGCTCCTTGGCCGCCGAGATGGCCTGGATGTGCTGCTTCTCGTTGCGCCAGCGGTCGGACAGGGCGGCCATGTGCTCGCGCTTGTCGGCCAGCTCGGCGCGCAGCTTGGTCAGCCGCTCCGCCGAGGCCGGGTCGGGCTCCTTGGCCAGCGCCATCTCCTCGATCTCCAGGCGGCGCACCTGGCGCTCGATCTCGTCGACCTCGGTGGGCCGGGAGTCGATCTCCATGCGCAGCCGGGAGGCGGCCTCGTCCACCAGGTCGATCGCCTTGTCGGGCAGGAAGCGGTCGGCGATGTACCGGTCGGACAGGCTCGCCGCAGCGACCAGCGCGCCGTCGGTGATGCGCACGCCGTGGTGCACCTCGTAGCGCTCCTTGAGCCCGCGCAGGATGCCGATGGTGTCCTCGACGGTGGGCTCGCCGACCACGACCGGCTGGAAGCGGCGCTCCAGCGCCGGGTCCTTCTCGATGTTGTCGCGGTACTCGTCGAGCGTGGTCGCGCCGACCATGCGCAGCTCGCCGCGGGCCAGCATGGGCTTGAGCATGTTGCCCGCGTCCATCGAGCCCTCGCCCTTGCCCGCGCCGACGACCGTGTGCAGCTCGTCCAGGAACGTGATGACCTGGCCGTCGCTGCCCTTGATCTCCTCCAGCACGCTCTTGAGCCGCTCCTCGAACTGCCCGCGGTACTGCGCGCCGGCGACCATCGCGCCCAGGTCGAGGCTGACCAGCTTCTTGTCCCGCAGCGACTCGGGCACGTCACCGGCCACGATGCGCTGGGCCAGGCCCTCGACGATGGCGGTCTTGCCGACGCCGGGCTCTCCGATCAGGACCGGGTTGTTCTTGGTCCGCCGGGACAGCACCTGGATCACGCGGCGGATCTCGGCATCCCGGCCGATCACCGGGTCGACCTTGCCGTCGCGCGCCCGCGCGGTCAGGTCCACGCCGTACTTCTCCAGCGCCTGGTACTGCTGCTCGGGGTCGGGGCTGGTGACCCGGCGGTCCCCGCCGCGGATCTGCGGGAACGCCGCGACCAGCGCCTCCTCGGTGGCGCCGGCCTGCTTGAGCGCCTTGCCGACCGCACCGCCGACCCGGGCCAGGCCGGCCAGCAGGTGCTCGGTGGAGACGTACTCGTCGCCCAGGGGACGGGCGATCTGCTCGGCGGCGTTGATCGCGTTGACCAGTTCCCGGGACAGGCTCGGCTCGGCCACGCTCGACCCGCGCGCCGTCGGCAGCTGCTCGACCGCGCGCGCGGCGGCCCGGCGTACGTCGGCGGGATTGGCCCCGACCGCGCGCAGCAGGCCCGCGGCGGTGGAACCGCCCGTGTCGAGCAGGGTCAGCAGCAGGTGCCACGTCTCGACCGTGGCGTGGCCCCGCTGCTGCGCCGTCGCCGCCGCGTCCGTGATGACCTCGCGGCTCTTCGTGGTCAGACGCTGAGTGTCCATACGCTCCCTCGACTGATGGTCTCCGAACCAAAGTTGAGCCTACTGCACTCAACTTGTCCGGGCCAGTCAGGAGGGAGCCGCCGGCGGGCTACTTCAATGTGACCTTCACCCACTCGCGCGACCAGCCGTGGCCGGTGCCCAGATAGAACTCGCCGGGCACGTCCTGCCGGGCGAACAGCGTGCCGTCGGGCAGCTCGGTGACCCAGTCGAGCCGGGGCGTGCCGGGGACCTCGACGTACCGGTCGGCGAGGTAGCCGACGGCCTCGGGCCCGGCGATGGCGAGCAGCCCGTCACCGGCCGGGGCCACCGTGTACATCTGGTTCGGCTGCTCCCGCAGACCCTCGATCGGGCGCGCCCGCCAGGCGCCGTCCACCAGCTGCCAGATCAGCGGCAGGCCGGTCGCCTTGAGCACCGAGCCGCGCAGCAGCGAGGTCCCGCCACCGGCGGACAGCATGTCCTGCTCGCCGACCAGCCAGACGTCGCCGGTGGGGGAGACCCGCACCGACAGCATCCACAGCTTGCGGCCGGGCTGGTCCGGCACGGCCAGCCGCTGCCAGGTACGCCCGCCGTCGACGCTGCGCGCGGTCTCCTTCGTCGGCTCGAACCGGGTCAGCCAGATCGCGCCGTCGGGCGTGGCGACCGCGCCAGCACCCTGGTAGCCGTCGGGCAGCGGCACCGGCTTGCCGGTCCGCCAGTCCCGCAGCACCGGCTCGTCCGTGGCGAAGTCCACGCCGTAACGGACGCCGGTGGCGGCGTGGTAGTCGGCCGGCACGGTGGCACTGAAGGTGAAGGTCAGGCCGCCGTCGCGGGACAGGTGGTAGCCGCCGGCCTTGTCGCCCCAGATCATCATCTGCTGCGGGCCGACCACGTACAGCTGGATGCTCTCGTCCTCGGCGAGCGGCATCGGGCGCGCCTGCCAGGTGACCCCGGCGTCCGCGGTCGCGAACAGGCGGCCGCGGCAGGTCCCGTTGCCGCCGCAGTCGGTGAAGACGGCGTAGCCGTGGCGGGCGTCGGCGAACTCGACGAACGGCAGGTAGCCCGGCGGCACGCCGACCTCGGCCGTGCGCTCCTGCACCGCCGCCCGCGCGGGCGGGGACGCGGTCGTGGCCGGGAGCGGTGCGGGTGCGCCGGGGTCCTCGCCGCGCGGGGTGCACGCTGTGACCAGCGCGAGCCCGAGCACCGTCATGAGCAGCGGGCGCACGCGGCCCGCGAACCTGTTCACGCTGGCGGAAGTCATACCCGGTCGAGCCGTGAACGGGCGGGCCGGTTCCCGTCGGCACCGGTCGATGGGGCGCTTTCGGTGTCCTGACGCCCAGCGGCCGTGCCGGGTTGGTCGCAATGCGTAACAGGTTGATGAAAGTACGGGCCGTGACCTTCCCTTGACCTGGGCAGCCGCGCTAGCGTGTCGCGGCAGCAGCGCCGCTGAATCTGGCCGCGTCTTCCCCCATCCCGCGTCTTCACAGCGGAGGAGATATCGATGAGCGCTTCTCCGGCGGTGTTCCGAGGATTCGCCAACCCGGTCGACCCCACCCCCAACGAGTTGCGCACCTGGGCGTACGCGCCAGACTCCGTGCCGCTCACCGCCATGCCGCCGGACTGGGACCTGCTCGTCTCCGGTGACCGGCTCATCGGGACCCTGTTCGACCTGGCGATGGACACCAGCTGCCCGGCCCGCCGCTTCACCATGCACTGCCTGTACATCTACGCCGCCGACGCGATCCGCACCGGCTTCAAGGCCCACCCTCGGCGCAAGCTGCGCAAGATGGTCGAGGAGGCCGAGGAGGAGGGCGACGAGCAGATGGCGATCTGGGCCCACAACACCCGAGTGCTGCTGGCCCGTCCGCAGCTCTTCGACTACCACGACTGGTGCGAAGGCGGCCTGGTCCGCCACTCGCGCAGGTTGCAGTAGGAGGACCTGACCTCGCACACACGGCTCCCCGCGGCACCTGACCGCGGGGAGCCGTGGCGCGATACGACTATTTCTTGTCCATCTTGTCGATCGCGTCTTTGGCCATGTCCTGGGCCTTGTCGACGTGACCCGCGTACTTGCCGCCGGTCTTGCTGTCGACGGCGTCGCCGGCCTGGTCGACGGCCTTCTTGGCCTTGTCCTGCATCTGCTTGGCCTTGTCCGTGGCCTGGTCCGACTTGTCGTCGATACCGAGGACGTCCTTGGCCTTGTCCAACATGCCCATTTCATCCCCCTCCGGGACAGTCCGACAATTCGGACTGACCCGTATCGAGGATACCGGCCGGCGACCTACCGGGTTCCGCCTTCGCTGGAACGCGGCCGCCACACCACCAGCGCGGTCGAGGTGCGGGTGCTCGGCAGCAGATCGGTACGCGGGAACGCGGAGATGGTCTCCAGCTGCGCCAGCCGCCGCTCGGCGTACGCCAGCTGCTGCTGGGTGTGCTCCAGCCGCTCGCGCAACTCCAGGACCAGCTGCTCCAGATCGATGATCCGCTTGACGCCGGCCAGGCTGACGCCCTCCTCCTGGCTGAGCCGCTGGATCTCGCGCAGCAGCTCGACGTCGCGCAGGCTGTACCGGCGTCCGCCGCCCGCGGAGCGGCCCGGCTCGACCAGACCCATCCGGTCGTACTGCCGCAGCGTCTGCGGGTGCATCCCGGCCAGCTGCGCGGCCACCGAGATCAGCAGCACCTTAGCGTGCACGTCCACTGTGGATCACCTCCGTTCCAGGTGGTCCCGCCGCACCGGCGGGGCCAGCTCGGTGAAGCGCACCAGCGCGTCCCGGGCTTCCTCGGAGAGCTGCTGCGGCACCACTATCTCCACGGTAACCAGCAGATCCCCGCTGTGGCCATCACGTTTGGGCACACCCTTGCCCCGCACCCGCAGCAGCCGCCCGCTGGGCGTGCCGGCGGGCACCTTGACCTTCATCATGCCGTCCAAAGTGGGCACCCGGACCTCCGCGCCGAGCACCGACTCGGCGAAGGTCACCGGGACCGTCACGGTCAGGTCGTCGCCGTTGCGGCCGAACATCGCGTCCGGGCGCACGATCGCGCGGATGTACAGGTCGCCGGGGGCGCCACCGCGCTCGCCCGGCTCACCGCGCCCGGCCAGCCGGATGCGCTGCCCGTCGGAGACACCGGCCGGGATGCGTACGGTCAGCGTGCGGGTCTTGGTCACCCCGCCGGTGCCGTGGCACTCGGGGCACTTCTGGTCGACGACCGTGCCCACGCCCTGGCAGTCGCGGCAGGCCTCGGAGAAGCCGAACGCACCCTGGTTGCGGTTGACCACACCGGTGCCCTGGCAGTGCGGGCAGGCCCGGGGGCGGGTGCCCGGCTTGGCCCCGTCACCGTGGCAGGTGTCGCACACGCCCAGCGTGCGCAGCGTCAGCGGCTGGGTGGTGCCCTGCACCGCGTCGGCGAAGTCCAGGAAGATCTCGGCCTCGACGTCGCGGCCGCGGGCCGGGCCGCGCGGGGGAGCGCCGGTGCCGGCCCCGCCCGAGAAGATCGAGCCGAACAGGTCGGAGAAGCTCGCGCCGCCGAACCGCTGGTCCGGGCCCTGGCGTCCACCGCCCTGGCCGAACAGGTCGTTCACGTCGAAGTGCTGCCCGCCCGAGCCGCGCGCGCCGCGCCGGAACGCGCCGGCCTCGAACAGGGAGCGCATCTCGTCGTACTCACGCCGCCGGTTCTCGTCCGACAGCACGTCGTACGCCTCGGACACCGCCTTGAAGCGCTCCTCGGCGGCGGTGTTGCCGGGGTTGTGGTCAGGATGCAGCTCGCGTGCGAGTCTGCGGTACGCCTTCTTGATCTCGCTTGCGGTGGCGTCCTTGGCCACTCCGAGCACGGCGTAGAAATCCTTCTCCAGCCAGTCTTTCGAGCTCATCCGTCCCCCTCCCCCAGTCGTGATCGAAGCTCCCTCCCCGCACCCGGATTCGGGGCGGGGAGAGAGCTCATCGCCCGCGGTAGCCGCCGCTCGATGGTCATCCGCAGCGAAGCGGAGGAGGGCCATCGATTAAGGCGGCGGTAGCCGGCGAGCATGTTGCGGTCATGTTGTCATTCCGGCGCTGCTACGGCCACCATCGCGGGGCGCAGCAGGCGCTCGCCCAGCAGGTAACCACGGCGCATCACGTCGATGCAGGTCGGCTCGGTCACGTCGGCGGACGGCAGGTGCGCCACCGCCTCGTGCCGGTTCGGGTCGAAGGCGTCGCCCTTCTCGCCGAACGCGGTCAGGCCGAACTTCGCCACCACCGCGGCGATCTGGTCGGCCACCGCGCCGAACGGCCCGCTCAGGTCGCCGTGCTCACGTGCCCGGTCCAGATCGTCGAGCACCGGCAGCAGCGCCGTCAGCACCTGCCCGGTGGCGAGCTCGGCCGAGACCGTGCGGTCGCGCTCCACCCGCTTGCGGTAGTTGGCGTACTCGGCGGTCACCCGCTGCAGGTCGGCGGTGCGCTCCTCCAGAGCGGACCGCAGCTGCGCGAGCTCCGCGCCCAGCACGGGCGGACCCTCGGGCTCGGCCACGGGCGCGGCCGTCGCGGTGACCGGCTCGGCCTCGACGACCTCGCCCTCCACCGCCTCGGCGGCGTCCGGCCCGGCCTCGGCGGCGGCCTCCGGCTGCGCGACGACCGGCACCTCGACGGTGTCCTGGTCGGCGACAGCCTCGACGACATCCGGAGTCGGTTCCTGCTCGGTGCCCTCCGGGCCAGGGGTCTCCTGCTTCACGGTCGGCTGTTCGGTGTCGGCCGCCGGGGCGGCCGGCGTCGCCGGCTGCTCGGACATGGTCGCTCCGCTCGGGCTGATCTTGCGCTTGTTCTTGATCACGATGCGCTCGCCGGCGGGGGACTGCTCCTCCGCCGGCGAGGCACCCTGTGCCGCTCCGGTCACTTCTTGCCCTCGTCGTCGATGATCTCCGCATCCACGACGTCGTCGTCGGCGCGGCCACCGGCCGAGTCGTGCTGCTGCTGGCCCGCACCGGCCGCGGCCGGGTTGTCGCCCTGGTTGTACAGGGCGGAGCCGGCCGCCTGGGAGACCTGCGCGAGCTTCTCGTGCGCCGACTTGATCTTCTCCAGGTCGGTGCCCGCCAGGGCACTGCGCAGCTCGCTCAGCGCGTCGTTGATGTTCTCCTTGGCGTCGGCGGGCAGCTTGTCGCCGCTCTCGGCCAGGAACTTCTCGGTCTGCCACTGCAGCGCCTCGGCCACGTTGCGGGTCTCGGCCTCCTCGCGGCGGCGGCGGTCCTCGTCAGCGTGCTCCTCGGCGTCGCGGCGCATGCGCTCGATGTCGTCCTTCGGCAGCGACGAGCCGCCGGTGATCGTCATCGACTGCTCCTTGCCGGTGCCGAGGTCCTTCGCCGAGACGTGCACGATGCCGTTGGCGTCGATGTCGAAGGTGACCTCGATCTTCGGCACGCCGCGCGGGGCCGGCGCGATACCGGTCAGCTCGAAGGTGCCGAGCTTCTTGTTGTACGCCGCCATCTCGCGCTCGCCCTGGAAGACCTGGATGAGCACGGAGGGCTGGTTGTCGTCCGCGGTGGTGTAGACCTCGGAGCGCTTGGTCGGGATGGTGGTGTTGCGCTCCACCAGGCGGTGCATGATGCCGCCCTTGGTCTCGATGCCCAGGCTCAGCGGGGTCACGTCGAGCAGCAGGACGTCCTTGACCTCACCCTTGAGCACACCGGCCTGCAGCGCGGCGCCGACGGCCACGACCTCGTCCGGGTTGACGCCCTTGTTGGGCTCCTTGCCGGTGAGCTGCTTGACCAGGTCGGTCACGGCGGGCATCCGGGTGGAGCCGCCGACCAGGATGACGTGCTCGACGTCGGACAGCTTCACGCCCGCGTCCTTGATCGCCTGCTCGAACGGCGCCTTGCAGCGGTCCAGCAGGTCCTGGGTCATGCGCTGGAACTCGGCCCGGGTGAGCGTGACGTCCAGGTGCAGCGGGCCCTCGGCGCCGGCCGTGATGTACGGCAGGTTGATGCCGGTGGTGTTGGCGGCGGACAGCTCGATCTTGGCCTTCTCCGCGGCCTCCTTGAGGCGCTGCATGGCCATCTTGTCCGCGCCCAGGTCCACGCCGTACTGGCCGCGGAACGTCTTCACCAGGTGCTCGATGATGCGCTCGTCCCAGTCGTCGCCACCGAGGTGGTTGTCGCCGGAGGTCGACTTGACCTCGACGACGCCCTCGGCCAGCTCCAGCAGCGAGACGTCGAACGTGCCGCCGCCGAGGTCGAAGACCAGGACGGTCTGCTCCTTGGAGCCCTTGTCCAGCCCGTACGCCAGCGCGGCGGCGGTGGGCTCGTTGACGATGCGCAGCACGTTGAAGCCGGCGATCTCACCGGCCTCCTTCGTCGCGGTGCGCTGCGCGTCGTTGAAGTACGCCGGGACGGTGATCACGACGTCGGTCACGGTCTCGCCGAGGTAGGCCTCGGCGTCACGCTTGAGCTTCTGCAGCACACGCGCGGAGATCTCCTGCGGCGTGTACTTCTTGCCGTCGATGTCGACGGTCCAGTTGGTGCCGACCTCACGCTTCACGGACCGGATGGTGCGGTCCGGGTTCGTGACGGCCTGGCGCTTGGCCACCTCGCCGACGAGCACCTCACCGTTCTTGGCGAACGCCACGATGGAGGGCGTCGTGCGGGAGCCCTCGGCGTTCGCGATGACGGTGGGTTCGCCACCCTCGAGCACGGCCATACAGGAGTTGGTCGTACCCAGGTCGATGCCGACCGCACGTGCCATGTTCGTGTTCCTCCAAGATCAAGGTCGCCGGAGATTCAAGTTGAGTCCGGACGGCTCAATACTGACATGAGACCGGGAAGTGTCAAGCGGAAGGTTGAGTCGGTCACACTCAAGTTTGGTGGTGTCCTAGTGAGTTGTCCCTTTTCCGCTTACGCTTCCCCTGTGTATGACCAACGAGTAACCGAGGAGGGCGCGGTGCGCACCGGCCCCCTGCTCGCGGTGGTCGGCGGGCCGACCGGCGCGGGCAAGTCCACGCTGGTCAACAGCCTGGTCCGGTCACCCGTGAGCGCCACCGGCATCCTCCGGCCCACCACCCGCAAGCCGGTCCTGGCCTGCCACCCGCGCAGCGTGGCGGCGACCCACGTGGCCGGGCTGCTGCCGATCGCCGCGCCCGCGCTGCCCGCGCACGTCGCGATCGTGGACTCGCCGGACCTCAACGCCGTGGACCAGAAGAACCGGGCGGCCACCGACGCGGCGTTCGAGCGGGCCGACCTCTGGATCTTCGTGACGACGGCGAGCCGCTACGCTGACGCCGAGGCGTGGCGGCACCTGAGGGCCGCGCAGCAGCGCCGGGTCGATCTGGCGGTGGTCCTCAACCGGCTGCCCACCGAGGCCGCGGACGAGATCCTGCCGCACCTGACCCAGCTGCTCGGCGAACCGGTGCCACTGTTCGTGGTGGCCGAATCGGCGCTCGACCGGCAGGGCATGCTCTCGGACCGAGTGGTCACCCCGATCTGGGAGTTCCTCGACAAGACCGCGAGTGCGAAACTTGCCGAGTCAAGATGACACGGACGGCCGCTTCCGCGGGCGACGAGGGTTCAGGTCGGCACCGCGTCGGCTGAGGAGAGCGTGAGGAGGGACCAGTGGCCCACTCCACCCCCGGCAGTGAGTCCGTCACCACCAAGCTCGACATGGTCCAGCAGTTCGTCGACCTCGCGGGCGAGCATCTCGCCGGCGAGCCGGCGATGGAGAACGCGCGGACGGTCGCGGAACGCTCCGCCGACCGGCTGCGGCTGGCCCGCGGCTTCACCACCATCGCACTGGCCGGCACCACGGGCAGCGGCAAGTCCAGCATGTTCAACGCGTTCACCACGATCGACCGGTCGCCGGCGGGCATCCTGCGCCCGACGACCTCCGAGCCGTACGCGTGCGTCTGGGGCAGCCTGACCTTCGCCGACGAGCTGCTCGACTGGCTCGGCGTCTCGTCGCGCCGCCGGTTCACCCGGGAGTCGGCGCTGGACGCCAACGACGAGGTCGGCCTGCGCGGCATGATCCTGCTCGACCTGCCCGACGTCGACTCCGTCGAGCCGCGCCACCGCGCCGAGGTCGACCGGCTGCTGCACCTCGTCGACGTGGTCATCTGGATCTGCGACCCGCAGAAGTACGGCGACCAGCTCGTGCACGAGGGCTACCTGCGCCAGCTCGCCAGCTCGCGCGAAGGCCTGATCGTCGCCCTCAACCAGACCGACCGCCTGCAGCCCGCCCAGCTGCCCAAGGTCGGTGCCGACCTGCGCCAGCTGCTCGACGAGGGCGGCCTGTCCAAGGTCCCGCTGGTGCCCACCTCGGCCACCGGCGAGGTCCCGCAGCTGCCGCCGGCCAAGCGCGGCCCGATCAAGCCGAAGCCCGGCCCGTTCGTCGCCGAGCGTTCCACCCGCGGGCACTCCGGCGTCTCCGCGCTGCGCGCGCTGCTCGAACCGATCATCCTGCGCGGCACGCTCGCCGAGGAGTCCGTCGACCGCGACCTGACCGCGAGCATCGCCGACCTGAGCAAGCTGGTCGGCGGCCCGGCCAGCCCGCCGACGATCAACCCGCTGGTCCGCGGCCTGTCCTCGGCCGGCACCGACGCCGCCCGCATCGAGCAGACCATCCAGGCGTACGCCGCGAGCGCCTCGGTCGGCCTCCCCGGCCCCTGGGCCAAGGCTGTCGAGCAGGCCGCCCGGTCCCGCCTGCACGAGCTGCCCGCCGCCCTGGGTCAGGCCGTCGCGTTCGCCGACGCCCAGCGCCCCCGCCGCAACTGGCTCCCCGGCGGCCGGAAGCGCGCCGACCAGAAGACCGAGATCGTGCTCCGCGCCGAGATCGACAAGGTCGCCCTGCGGTACGTCGTCGAGCCGGTCCGCCGCGCCCTGGCCGCATACGAGCGCTCCCGCACGACCCTTTCGTAAGCGCCTCCTGCAAGATCGCTGTTTGTGGCCAAGAAGTAAGGCGTGACCACACTTCTCGCCCACAAACAGCGATCTTCACTTCGAGCTGGGGCGCGGGACGTCAGCGGCGAGCGTGTCCGCGCCGCGGTTCGGGCTTGCCGGCGTTCGCCTTCTTCTTGGCATCGTGCTTGGCGACGCGGTGCTTGGCGACACCGTGCTTGGCGACACCGTGCTTGGCGGCACCGTGCTTGGCGGCACCGTGGTTGGCGGCGCCGTGCTTGGCGACACCGTGCTTGGCGACACCGTGCTTGGCGGCGCCCTGGGGCTTGGCGCTGGTCCCCTTGCCGTGGGGCTTCGGGCTGACCACGTCGCGGCGGCTTGGGAGCTTGCGGCCCTCGCTCCGGCGCGCGGACAGTTCGGTCTCGCCTCGGAGACCTGCACGGTGCAGCCCGGACCGCAACAGGCGGGAGGCCGTGGCGGCAGGGTCTGCCGATGCGCGTGACTTCAGCGGGCCTCGGGCAGTGGCCTGCGGCAGCTGACGTGATGACGGACGACGGACGACCGGTGCCACAGGGCGGGCGGCGACGACGTGTACGGAACTCGCACGCCGCACCGGGCCGGGACGCTCACACTGTTCGCCGCCGCTGCCCGGGCCACCGGCACCGCCACCAGGCCATCCCGGCCAGGCGGGACCGTTCGGCCGCCCGGGACCACCATGACCGCCCGGCCGCCCCGGCCCGTCAGAACCGGGCGGGCGGCTGGGATGGCCGTGCCCACCTGGCACCCAGGGACCGCCTGGATGCGGGGGTCCCGGGAACCAGGGCCCGCCTGGGAAGGACGGTCCGCCTGGGAAGGACGGTCCGCCCGGGAAGGACGGTCCGCCTGGTGGCGCGGGCTCGCCGGGGGTGGACGGTCGGGGCGGGCCCCCGGCGGGCGGGAGAGGGCGGGCCGGGGCCGGTGCGGCCGGTCGCCAGATCGGGCGGATCGGCAGGGTGACGGCCCGGCGACGGCGTTCGAGCACGGGTACGGCGACATCGTCGGACCGCTCGTCGTCGTCCTCGTGGTGCACCGCCGGTCCGCCGCGCTGGGCGAGTCCCGGGTCGTTCTGCGGGGCGGGCCGGACCGGGCGGTCGGGCAGCCGGAACGAGCCGTGGGCAAGGTGGTCGCCCGGCACCACGAACGGCTGCACCGGCCCGGCCAGGCGCTCGCCGAAGTCGGGGTCGACCCCCTCGACACCGGCCCGCAGCACGATCCAGGTCGGCACGGCGGTGATCCCGACCAGCAGCGCGACCAGCAGGCCGTGCCGCCGGGAGGGAGGGCGGCGGACGGACGGGGGAACGGGGGCCTGGAACGCCGCCGGCACCGCGGGAGGCGGGGGCGGCGGAGGCGGCGAGCCGAAGAGGTCTTCCAGGAAATTGTCGTCGGGCATCGGAGTGCTCCTAGGGCACGGGGGAATTCGCCCAGAATGCCCCAACGACATCCATGATCCGGGTATTTGAGGTATTCCTAGACGCAGGTTTTTCCGCTACCGGTTGCCAATATCACCTGCCCGGCCTGTGACTGCCGCCACCGATACGGCAGTATGGGGGCCAGGCGGCAGAGTGGCCGTGGTCACCGCGTACTCCGGACTCACTACTGCCGCAGCCAGGCGTCTTCGCCCCACGAGGGACACGACGTGGCGCCACCGATGCGCGGCAGACACACCCCGTCGCCGACGCACCACTGACAGGGAGAACACGGATGACCAAAGTCGAGCGCGCGGCCTCCCGCCGCGGCGGCAAGCGCTCGGGGCCCCCCGAGCCGGAGTTCGTACAGCTCCTCACCCCCGAGGGTGACCGAGTCTCACACCCCGACTACTCCGTCGACTTCACCGACGACGAGCTGCGCGGGCTGTACCGCGACCTGGTCACGGTGCGCAAGCTCGACGCCGAGGCGACCGCTCTGCAGCGCCAGGGTGAGCTGGGCATCTGGGCCAGCCTGCTGGGCCAGGAGGCGGCGCAGGTCGGCTCCGGCCGCGCGCTGCGCAAGCAGGACATGGCCTTCCCGACGTACCGGGAGCACGGCGTCCTCTACTGCCGCAACATCGACCCGATCATGCCGCTGGGCCTGTTCCGCGGCGTCGACCAGGGCGGCTGGGACCCGGTGGCGCACCGGTTCAACATGTACACGATCGTCATCGGCGCGCAGACGCTGCACGCGACCGGCTACGCCATGGGCATCGTCAAGGACGGCAAGGTCGGCGACGACGACGAGACCAGCGAGGCCGTCATCGCCTACTTCGGCGACGGCGCGACCAGCCAGGGCGACGTCAACGAGGCGTTCATCTTCGGCAGCGTGTACAACGCGCCGATCGTGTTCTTCTGCCAGAACAACCAGTACGCGATCTCCGAGCCGCTGGAGCGCCAGACCCGCATCCCGCTGTACCAGCGCGCGGCCGGCTTCGGCTTCCCCGGCATCCGGGTCGACGGCAACGACGTGCTGGCGACGTACGCGGTGACGCGTGCGGCGCTGGACAACGCCCGCCACGGCCAGGGCCCGACCCTGATCGAGGCGTACACGTACCGCATGGGCGCGCACACCACCTCCGACGACCCAACGCGCTACCGCGTGGCCAGCGAGGTCGAGGCGTGGCAGGCCAAGGACCCGGTCGTGCGCATGCGCAAGCTGCTGGAGAAGCAGGGCATCGCCGACGAGGCGTTCTTCGCCGCCGTCGACGAGCAGGCCAAGGTCGAGGCGGTGGCGCTGCGCGAGCGCGTGCTGTCGATGCCCGACCCGGACCCGGTGACCATGTTCGACCACGTCTACCCCAACGGCTCGCCGCTGATCGACAAGCAGCGCGCCGAGTTCGAGACCTACCACGCCTCGTTCGAGGGGAGCCACTGATCATGGAGACGCTTACCCTCGGCAAGTCGCTCAACCTGGGCCTGCGCCGCGCGATGGAGGACGACAGCAAGGTCCTCATCATGGGCGAGGACGTCGGCAAGCTCGGCGGCGTGTTCCGCATCACCGACGGCCTGCAGAAGGACTTCGGCGACGACCGCGTCATCGACACCCCGCTGGCCGAGGCCGGCATCGTCGGCACCGCGATCGGCCTGGCGCTGCGCGGCTACCGCCCGGTCGTCGAGATCCAGTTCGACGGCTTCGTGTACCCGGCGTACGACCAGATCGTGTGCCAGGTGGCGAAGTTCCACTACCGGTCCCGGGGCAAGGTCAGCCTGCCCATGGTCATCCGGATCCCGTTCGGCGGCGGCATCGGCGCGGTCGAGCACCACTCCGAGTCGCCCGAGGCGTACTTCTCGCACACCGCCGGCCTCAAGGTCGTGGCGTGCAGCAACCCGTCCGACGCGTACTGGATGATCCAGCAGGCCATCGCCAGCGACGACCCGATCATCTTCTTCGAGCCCAAGCGCCGCTACTGGGAGAAGGGTGAGGTCGACACGGCCGCGCCGCTGTCGGCGGCGTACCCGCTGCACAGCTCGCGGGTGCTGCGCTCCGGCGCGGACGCGACACTGCTGGCGTACGGCCCGATGGTGCGCACCTGCCTGGACGCCGCGACCGCGGCGGCCGAGGACGGCCGCAACCTGGAGGTCATCGACCTGCGCTCGCTGTCCCCGCTGGACATGGCCCCGGTGTTCGAGTCGGTCCGCAAGACCGGCCGTGCCGTGGTCGTGCACGAGGCCCCGGGCAACATCGGCCTGGGCGCCGAGGTCGCGGCCCGGATCTCCGAGGAGTGCTTCTACTCCCTGGAGGCCCCGGTGCTGCGGGTGACCGGCTACGACATCCCCTACCCGGCCTCCCGGGTGGAGGAGGAGTTCCTGCCCGACCTGGACCGCGTGCTCGAGGCCGTCGACCGTTCCTTCGGGTTCTGAGGGGGCTGACACATGGCGATCAACCAGTTCCCCCTGCCCGACCTCGGTGAGGGCCTCACCGAGGGCGAGATCCTCAAGTGGCTCGTCGCCGAGGGCGACGTCATCGAGCTGAACCAGCCCATCGTCGAGGTGGAGACCGCGAAGGCGGCGGTCGAGATCCCGGCGAAGTGGGCCGGCACCGTCGTGAAGATCTTCGTGCCCGAGGGCACGGTGGTCGAGGTCGGCTCCCCGATCATCTCGATCGACACCGGCGGCCCGTCCGCGCCGGTCGCCGACGACATGTCGCAGGGTGCCGCCGCCCAGGCCGAGAAGGCCGCGGGCGAGGAGGCCACCGGCGGCCTGATCGGCGAGACCACGGCGTCCGGCCGCACCGCGGTGCTGGTCGGCTACGGCCCGCGGGTCACCGCCGCCAAGCGCCGCGCCCGCAAGGGCGACGCTCCTGCGGCTCCGGCCCCGGTGGCCGCGGCTCCGGTCGCACCGGCTCCCGCGCCGGTTCCGGCCGCGCCCGCGCCGGCCGCGCGGCCCGCCCCGGCGGCTCCGGCGGCTCCGGCAGCCAACGGGCACGGTGTGCTCGCCAAGCCGCCGGTCCGGATGCTGGCCCGGACCCTCGGCGTGGACCTGTCCACGCTGACGGGCACCGGCCCGCAGGGCTCGATCACCCGGGACGACGTGCAGGCCGCGCTGGCGGCCCCGGCCGCCGCCGCGCCGCGCGCGCAGGTGGTCATGGTCCCGGGCGAGCGCGAGACCCGCGTGCCCATCAAGGGGGTACGCAAGCTGACCGCGGCCAACATGGTCGCCTCGGCCTTCACGGCTCCGCACGTCACCGAGTTCCTCACGGTGGACATGACGCGGTCGATGAAGGCGCTGGAGCGGCTGAAGGCCGACCGGGAGTGGCGTGACGTGCGCGTCTCGCCGCTGCTGCTGGTCGCCAAGGCGGTGCTGCTGGCGGCGAAGCGCCACCCGATGGTCAACTCGTCGTGGGACGAGGCGGCGCAGGAGATCGTGGTCAAGGACTACGTGAACCTGGGCATCGCGGCGGCCACCGAGCGCGGCCTCATCGTGCCGAACATCGCCGACGCGGGCCGGCTGTCCCTGCGGGAGCTGGCCGACGCGATGACCGACCTGGTCGCGACCGCGAAGTCGGGCAAGACGCCGCCGTCGGCGATGTCCGGCGGCACGTTCACGATCACCAACGTGGGCGTGTTCGGCGTGGACACCGGCACCCCGATCCTGCCCCCGGGCGAGGCCGCGATCCTGGCCTTCGGCGCGGTGCGGGAGACCCCGTGGGCGCACAAGGGCAAGGTCAAGCTGCGCCAGGTCACCACGCTGGGCCTGTCGTTCGACCACCGCATCATCGACGGTGAGCTGGGCTCGAAGTTCCTCCGGGACATCGGCGCCTTCCTGCACGACCCCGAGGCGACGCTGCTCGCCTGGACGTGATCCGATGGGAAGGGCACCTTCTACAACGCGGAGCGTTGTGAAGGTGCCCTTCCTTTCATTCGAGGAGCTTGCGTCGTGATCCATGACACTGATCCGTTCGCGACCCCGGAATCGGAGCGCAGTGAGGTGCGGCGGTTGCGGGGGCGGTTCGGGATGACAGTGTGCCTGTGGACCGCGCCGGGGCCGGCCGGGCTGACGGTGTCGTCGACGCTGGTGGCCGACGGGGACCCAGGGCGGTTGCTGGGCATCGTCGACGACGAGTCGGAGCTGTGGCCGGCGATCGAGCGGGCGGGCGTGTTCGCGGTGACGCCGCTCGGTGAGGCGCACCGGCAGCTGGCCGACCGGTTCGCCGGGCTGATGCCCGCGCCGGGCGGGCTGTTCAAGCAGGAGCCATGGACGCAGACGCCGTACGGGCCGATTCCGGCGGGCACGACCACCTGGGCGGGCTGCCGGCTCGACGGCTCGCGGCCGTTCGGCTGGGGGCTGCTGGTCGAGGCGAGCCTGGTGGAGATCACGCTCGGTGACGCCGTGCCGCCGCTGCTGCACCATCGTGGCAGGTACACGACACTGTCGTGATCAAGGCGGATCGGGAGGCAACCACCCTGTGAGCTGCCGCGCCACGATCATCACGTACCGGGGGGTTGTCGCAGACGCCTCGTAGGCTGGTTCTCATGTCCCAGCAGACGCCTGACGAACCCGAGGCCACCCCCCAGGCTGGGGACGCCGGTGCCGAGGACGTGTCCTCGACCCCTCCGGCCAAGCCCGCCCAGCGCCCGACCGGCCGGGCGTCGGTCGGCCGCGCCTCGGTGACTCCCCCTCCGGGCGGTTTCGCCAACCTGCCCACCGGTCCGTACCCGTCAGTCGGCGGATCGTCGGGCGACGAGAAGAACAAGCCGGCCGCGCGTGTCTACGGCCGTGCCGCCGCCGGTGGCTCGGCGGACGGCAAGCCGGCCGACGACAAGGCGGCGGGCCGCGGTTCCGCCGCGCGGGCCACCAGCGGGCGGGCCTCGGTGCCGTCCACGCCGGCGGCCCGGGTGTCGTCCTCCTCCTCGCGCGGGCGCGGCAACGGGGGCTCGGCGCGGGTGCCGGTCTCCGGCAGCGGGAACACGTACGGCTCCGCGAAGAAGAAGGTCCAGCCCAAGTGGGGCCGGATCGCGCTGGTGGCGCTGATCGCGCTGGCCCTGTGCGGCGGCCTCGGCCTTGGCGGCGCGTGGCTCTACGCCAAGAGCGTCGAGGGCGACCTGTCCCGCACCGACCCGTTCAGCGCGCTCACCGGCGGCCGGCCGCCCAAGACGGTCAACGGCAGCCAGAACATCCTGCTGGTGGGCAGCGACTCGCGCGACCCGGACGCGCCCACCGACCAGGGCGGGCAGTGGCGCACCGACACCATGATCATCATGCACATCCCGTCCTCCCAGGACCGCGCGTACCTCATCTCGCTGCCCCGAGACCTGCACGTCTACATCCCGAAGGACGCCGCGCAGGCCGACTGCGGCACGCGCAAGGCGAAGCTGAACGCCGCGTACGCCTTCGGCGGGATGCCGCTGCTGGTGAAGACGGTCGAGTGCTACGCCTCGGTGCGCATGGACCACGTGATGCTGATCGACTTCGGCGGCTTCACCGAGGTGGTCGACGCGATCGGCGGCGTGGACATGAAGATCGAGAAGACCATCACCTCGATCCACAAGCCCAAGCGCACCTTCACCAAGGGCACCATGCACCTCAACGGCGCCGAGGCGCTGGACTACGTGCGCCAGCGCAAGCAGTTCCCGGATGGCGACTTCGCCCGGATGCGGCACCAGCAGCAACTGCTCAAGGCGCTGCTGGACAAGGCCGCCAGCGGCGGCATCCTGACCAGCCCCGGCAAGCTCAACGACTTCCTCGGGGCGGTCACCAGCGCGGTCACCGTCGACCAGGAGTTCAAGCTGATCGACATGGCGATCCAGTTCCGCGGCATCCGCAGCGACGATCTGATCTTCCTGACCAGCCCGCACCTGGGCAGCCAGATGGTCGGCGGGGAGAGCGTGGTCGTCTCGGACAAGCCGAAGGCCATCGCGCTCTACGAGGCGGTCGGCAAGGACCAGATGAAGCAGTGGTACGAGACCAACGTCAGCCCGCCACCGTCACCATCTGTCAATAATTAGCAATGAAAATTCACCGCAAATCGGTCTAAATACATCCGATTTGGTCTATGCAGCCTCGCGGTTCCGTAGGCCGAGCCATTACAGTGGCTCGGTCTACGGTCAACCAGACCCCCGGGGGAACGCGTGGCGAACAAGCAGCGGCGAGGCGGTGCCCAGAACACCGTGCCCAGCCAGCGGAGTCGCCGACCCGCGGACGCCTACGATGACGAGCCCTCGGGCAGGAAGACCGGCCACTCGCTCAGCAAGGGCAAGGGCAAGAAGAAGTCCAAGCGCGCCGCCCCCCTCTGGGCGAAGCTGACGCTGACCTTCGGTGCCCTGCTGATGATGGTGGCCGGCGGCGCGATCGTCGGCGTCAAGTCGTTCGAAGGCCAGCTCACGGACAACGTCGCCGTGGTCGACGTGCTGGGCGACGCCGGCAAGGCCGACACCGGCCCGAAGGGCAGCGACCTCAAGGGTCCTATCGACATGCTGCTGCTCGGCATCGACGTGCGCGCCACCCAGGAGAAGAACAACGCCCGCGCGGACACGGTCCTGCTGCTGCACATCCCGGCCACGCACGACCAGGCATACCTGATGTCGATCCCGCGCGACACCCAGGTCGACATCCCCGCCAACCCGAAGACCAGGTACAACGGCGGCACCGACAAGATCAATGCAGCCTTCTACTTCGGCGCGCAGAACGGCGGTGGCTGGGCCGGCGGCCTGGGCCTGACCGCGAAGACGGTCACCAAGCTGACCGGCATCACCTTCGACGGCGCGGCCGTCATCGACTTCGGCGGCTTCAAGAAGATCATCGAGGCCCTGGGCACGGTGAACGTCTGCGTCGAGGAGGACGCGGAGTCGCTGCACTACTACTACGTCAAGGGCAAGATCACGTACGTCAACGAACACAAGGCCGCGAGCCAGGGGCTCAAGCCGTACATCCACAAGAAGGGTTGCAAGGAGAAGCCGGGCTGGGAGGCCCTGGACTACTCGCGCATCCGCAAGTCGCTCGACGACGGCGACTACGGCCGCCAGCGCCACCAGCAGCAGCTGATCAAGGCGATGGCGAAGAAGGCCGGTTCCAGCGGCGTGCTGACCGACCTCGGCAAGATCAACGCCCTGATGAAGGCCGTCGGCGAGTCCATGATCCTGGACACGCACGGCGTCCCGCTGATCGACTTCATGTTCTCCCTGAAGGATCTGGCCGGCGCCGACCTCGTGCTGCTGAAGACGAACGCGGGTTGGTACAACAGCTCGGGCAGCGGCGGCGAGGCGCTCAGCTCCAGCACGATGCAGATGTTCCGGGCCGCCAAGAACGACACCCTCGGGCAGTTCACCCTGCTCAACCCGGAGTTCGTCAACAGGGAGAAGTGACCGCGCCACGTAAACGGCGACCACTGCAACGCACCGGACCTGGGGAGTCACGTGGCGACATCGACGCTGGACAGAGACGAGCGGCGGGGCCAACTGCCGCGTCAGCGACCCCGCCGGGGCGATGACGCGGAACAGCCCTCCACCAAGACGAAGAAACGCAAGAAGAAACGCGGCGCCTCCCTGGCCGCCAAACTGGCGATCACCTTCGGCGCCCTGCTGATGATGATCTCCGGGACGGCGATCGTGGGGGTCAAGACGGTCGTCGGCAACATCGAGGGCAACATCCAGGTGACCGACAACGACACGCTCACCGACCCGGAGGCCTCGGCCGAGCCGGCCGCCCCGGCGGGCAAGGAGTTCGCCGGAGCATTCAACATCCTTCTACTGGGCATCGACACCCGGACCGGGCAGAAGGCGACGAACGCCCGCTCCGACACCATCCTGATCTTGCACGTCTCGAAGAACCACGACCAGGCTTACCTGATGTCGGTGCCGCGGGACGTGAACATCCCGGGCTCGCAGCAGCGCATCAACGGCGCGTTCACGAACGGCCTGGGCAGCGACGGCGACTGGCGGGGCGGGCTGAAGTCGGCCGCCAAGTCCATCGGCAAGTTGACCGGGATGTCGTTCCAGGCCGCGGCCGTCATCGACTTCGGCGGCTTCAAGACCTTCATCGATGCGCTCGGCACCATCCCGATGTGCGTGGAGGCCGACACCAAGTCGATCCACCACTTCGTCGTCAAGGGCAAGGCGAAGTACATCGGCGGCATCGCCGACGAGCACGAGGCCGACAGCTACGCCCGGCGCAGCGGCAACCCGCGTTACCTGCACAAGAAGGGTTGCCGGGAGATGGAGGGCTGGGAGGCCCTCGATTACGCGCGCCAGCGTTACCTGCCGGACGGCTCCGGCGACTACGGCCGCCAGCGCCACCAGCAGCAACTGATCAAGGCGATGGCGAAGAAGGCCGGCTCGGCCGGCGTGCTCACCGACTTCGGCAAGGTCAACCAGCTGATCGCCGCGGTGGGCAAGTCGATGCTGCTCAGCCTGCCCAAGGGGATGGGTGTCACGGACTTCCTCTTCACCATGAAGGACATGGCCGGGGCCGACCTGGTGCTGCTCAAGACCAACTCGGGTACCTACGAGAGCGTCATCGTCGGCGGGCAGTACCAGGGCGAGGGACTCGACAAGACGACCAAGGACATGTTCCGCGCCGCCAAGAACGACAAGTTGGGCAACTTCGCTCTTATCCATCCAGAGGTCGTCAACAACGAGAAGTAATTTCGGATTCAACGCCTCCCGGAGTGAGCGGTCCATACGCTGAGAGTGAGGATTTCTCACTCCCGGGGAGGCGGCATGGCCAGCTCCGCGTGGCATACCGGCGACGGCGGGAGGGATGGGGCCCGGGCCACGGGCCTCGGCTGGCCCTCCCCGGCGGCGGCACCACCCGGGCACGGCTCACCCCGCTCCGGCCTCGGCTGGCCGGACATCCCGCGCGGGGCCGGAAACGCCCGAAGGCACAGCCATCGCGCCGCCCGGATGAGCCGCTCTGAGCCGCCGCGCCGCCGCGCCCGGCGCTGGCCGCAGGTGCTGGCTGCGATCCTCGTGGGCCTGGTACTGCTCGCCGGAGGCGCCCTGGTCGCCGGGCAGGCGCTGGTGCACCGCTACGAGTCGAGCGTGAGCCGTGACGTGCTGCTCGACCCGCGGGCCCGGGACATGGCCGACTCGCAGGTGGGCTGGCGGCGGCTCAGCGGCCCGCTCAACTACCTGCTCATCGGATCCGACCTGCGGGAGTCGAACCCGGGGGCGGGGCAGCGCTCGGACACCATCCTGGTCGTCCAGGTGGACCGCGACCTGAACCACGCGTACGTCATCTCGATCCCGCGCGATCTGCGAGTGGAGATCCCCGAGGTGGGCGGCACCTCGTTCGGCGGGGCGCGCCAGCGCATCAACGCGGCGTTCGAGGCCGGCGGGGGCGGCAGCGGCGGCGTACAGCTGCTGTCGGCCACCCTGACCGCGCTCACCGGGATGCGCTTCGACGGCGCGGCGGTGGTCGACTTCGGCGGCTTCACCCGGGTCATCGACAGCCTCGGCGGGGTGAACATGTGCGTGGACACCGAGGTGCGGTCGATCCACACCAAGCGGCTGTTCACGGTCGGCTGCCGCGAGATGAACGGGGCCGAGGCGCTGGACTACTCCCGGCAGCGGTACGGCCTGCCGGGCGGCGACTTCGACCGGCAGCGCCACCAGCAGCAACTGGTCAAGGCGATCCTGAGCAAGGCACTGGACAGCGGGATGACCCGCAACCCGCTCAAGCTCGACCAGTTCATCCGCGGTATCGGGCAGTCGCTCACCCTCGACACCGGCGAGGCGACGCTGACCGACCTGATCGTGGCGCTGCGCAACATCCGCCCCGACTCGCTCACCGGCATCCGGGTGCCGTCCTACCCGCAGAGCATCGGCGGGGTGTCGTACGTGCTGCTGCGAGACGGGGCCGAAGACCTGTTCCGGGCCATGCGCGACGCCGACCTGGCCACCTGGGTGCAGCAGCACCCGGAATGGGTCAACTCGATCTGAACTCCGACGTGCGGAGCCCGCTCCGCGGCCTTGATCGGTCGTCCAGCCTCCGCTGCGCTCCGGCTGTACACCGAGCGGCCGCTCCGACGGGCTCCTAAGCGGTGCAAGACCCTTACACTTGCAGGCGTGTTCGCTGCGCAGATCCCCACCGCCACCGTCGCCGAGGTGCCCGCCGACGCCTTCCTGCTCGACGTCCGCGAGGACGACGAGTGGGCCGCCGGCCACGCCCCCGCGGCTGTCCACCTGCCCATGATGCAGATCCCGGCCCGCATGGCCGAGGTGCCGCAGGACCGCGAGGTCTACGTGCTCTGCCGAGTGGGCGGCCGTTCCGGACAGGTCGTGTCGTACCTGCGCCAGCAGGGCTGGGACAACGTCACCAACGTCGACGGCGGCATGATGGGTTGGGCCGCCGCCGGCCGCCCGGTCGTCGCCGACGAGGGCCGGTCGCCGCAGATCATCTAGCCGTGAGCGAGCGTATGAGCCCCACCCCCGACCCGACCCCGCTGGTCTTCGCGCATCGTGGCTCGTCGGCCGCTCTGCCCGAGCACACGCTGGGCGCGTACGCGCGCGCGCTGCGCGAGGGCGCCGACGGCATCGAGTGCGACGTGCGGCTGACCCGCGACGGTCATCTCGTGTGCGTGCACGACCGGCGCCTGGACCGGGTCAGCGACGGGCGGGGGCCGGTCGCGGCGTACACCCTGGCCCAGTTGCGAGCCCTCGACTTCGGCTCGTGGCACCCCAGCGGGCAGCCGGCCGGGGTGCTGACGCTGGAGGAGCTGCTCGACACCGCGCGCCAGGCCGGGCGGCCGGTGCGGATGCTGATCGAGACAAAGCACCCCAACCGGTACGGCAAGGCCGTGGAGTACCGGTTGCGGGCCGTGCTGAACCGGCACGGCCTGACCAGCACGTCGGCGTCCGCGCCGGTGCGGGTGACGGTGATGTCGTTCTCGCCGCTGGCGGTGCGCCGCTCGCGCGAGCTGCTGCCGTCGCTGCCCACGGTGCAGCTGATGGACCTGCTGCCCCCGGGGCTGCGCATCCGGCGGCTGCCGTTCGGCACCCGCATCGCGGGCCCCGGCCTGGAGCTGGTGCGCCGCCGGCCGGATCTGGTGCGGCGGCTCAAGGCCGGCGGCCAGCAGGTGTACGTGTGGACCGTCAACGCCACCGACGACGTGGACCTGCTGCTCAAGCTCGGTGTCGACGGCATCATCACGGACCGCCCGGCCGAGGTGCTGGCACACCTCGGTCGTTGAATCATCACTGATCGGTCACGAGCCCTGGCGCGTCGCTGTTCCGGCAGGCAGGATCCTGCATGTGGAGGTGGCGTACCGCGAGCTGACGTTGGGTATCGCCGCGCTCTTCAACGACCCGGTCACCGGCCGCGGCGGCCTGCCCGCCCTCGACCGCCTGCTGCACCTCGGCCAGTACGCGCTGGGTGTGCCCGGAATGGCACTCTCGGAACTGCACACCACCGGCGGGGCCGGCCGGGTGATCGCCGCGACCGGCACCGCCGACTGGGCGCTGGGCCGGCCGGTCCAGCCTGAGGTGGTCACCGCCGTCTTGCGTCCCGGGCCGACGACCTATCGCGTGGAGCTGGGCGCGGTCGACGACGAGGCCTCGGACCAGATGTCGTCGCTGGGCAGCCGCTGGATCCTGCTGCACCGGATCGACCTCGCCGGCCGCCCGCCCGCCCTGCTGGGCGCATTCATGCCCGACGACCGGCCCGCCGACGACGACCAGCTCGCGGTGATGGCGCTGCTCGGGGCGACCGTCGGCCGCCTCTACAGCGAGCGGGCCGGGCTGCCGGTGCAGAGCGCCGGTGACGATCTGGCCGACCGCGAGCTGTTCATCGCCGTCACCAGCCACGAGCTGCGCACCCCGGTCACCGTCATCAAGGGGTACGCGGACACGCTGCGCGACCACTGGAGCCAGCTCGACGACAAGGCGCGCCGGGAGGCGGCCCGGGTGATCGGCCAGCGCAGCGACGAGCTGGCCCGGCTGGTCGACCGGCTGCTGGCCGCGAGCACCGACACGGCGGTCGGCACGCTGTCACCGGGCCCCTTCGATCTCGTCGAAGCGCTTCGCCACGCCGCGACGAACCTGCCCGCCGATCTGCGCCGCCGGTTCCGCCTGGAGCTGCCGGAGCGCCTGCCGCTGGCCTACGGGGACCGCGCCACCATCCCGAACGTGCTCACCGAGCTGGCCACCAACGCCGACAAGTACTCGGCCCGGGAGGAGACCGTGGTGCTGTCCGCCGGCAACGACCGGCGCACGGTCTTCTTCCAGATACTCGATCGGGGGATAGGGATCGCCCCCGAACAGGCCCATCAGGTGTTCGAACGGTTCTGGCAGGCGGACAGCGGAGACGGACGGCGGTACGGTGGTGCCGGTCTGGGTCTTTATCTCGTCCGAAAGACTATTGAACGACAAAACGGATGGGTGTCCTTACGTCCCCGGGATGGGGGAGGTACGGTCGCAGAGGTACGGCTGCCGCGAGGTGACGTCAAGAGGGATGCAAATGCATCCGGGGAGGCATGATCGTGTCGATGGCTGTCGCTGAGCGAGCCTGGTGCGTGGTGGTCCCCCACCACGCCCGCGGCGCGCAGCAGGCACGACACCGCCTCGCCGCGGCCCTCGCCGACGCGGTCACCCCGAACCTGCTCGCCGACGTGGTCTCGGTCGCCGCCGAGCTGGTCGGCAACGCCGTACGCCACGCGGAGCCGCTGCCGGGCGGGGTCGTCCGGCTGGCCTGGCGGTTGCGGATCGTCGAGTCGAAGCAGGTCATCGAGGTGCGGGTGACCGACGGCGGCGCCCAGGGGCTGCCTCGTCCGCGCACCGCCGGCGCCGAGGACCCGGACGGCCGCGGCCTCACCATCGTCGATGCGCTCGCGGTCCGGTGGGGTGTCGAGCGGGACGGTCTCGGGCAGAGCGTCTGGGCGGAACTAAGCTGACCCGGTGATCCCACGCCAGCTGTCCGAAAGGCGAAAGAAGCCTCGGGCAGGCTGCGCCGAGCGGAGCTGAGGAGCAGCCGTGAGCAAGAAGAATCGCCTGGACAAGAAGCAGCAGGCGAAGGAGCAGAAGCAGCCGAAGGTGCGCGACGTCTTCGTGGCCCGCCCCTTCGCCGGGCTGGCCGCCGAGACCGAGCTGGTGGCGCTGCGCGAGCTGGTGCCCGCGGCGACCGCGCCGCTCACCCTGGCCCCGGAGTACGCCGAGAAGTACGGCGACCGCCAGATCACGCTGGCGACCATCCTGCCGATGGCCTGGCCCGCGCTGACCAAGACGGACGGGCGCATCCTGCTCGGGCTGCAGCGGCACGAACGCTCCGGCGACGTGAACCGCGACCTGGCCGTGGCGCTGCTGTGCGCGCTCGAAGGCGAGCCAGGCGCGCCGGTGAACGTGCCCCCGCTGCCGGGTGAGGGTCCGCGCCTGGGCGACCTGCTGGTCGACGCGCCGCTGGACATCACGGTGCACGAGGGCTTCGACTTCTGGCTCGACGCGGACCAGGAACGCGACGCCGAGGTGTCGGCGTCGCTGGACGCGGCCAACGCCTCGGTCTACCCCACCGTGCGGATGGCCGCGGCGCCGGCCGCGTACTGGTGCCGGGTCCCGGAGAAGGCCCACGTGCGCTGGGTGCTGCCGGACAGCGAGGATGTGGCGCTCAACGCGCTGGCCCGGCTGAGCGCGGCGGGCGAGCTGAAGCTCACCGACGAGACCAAGTTCGCCGGCATGTTCCGGGCGCACGGCCTGCTCGTCCCGGTGTGGGACCTGCCGTCGGCCCCCGGGGCCGGCGCGTGGGAGGAGTCGCTGGCCGCGGTCTCGGCGCGGTACGCCGCGGCGAAGGCGGTCGACGAGCCGCTCACCCCCGACCAGCGCCGGGCCCGGCAGGGCCTGCTCGGCCGCCAGCTGACCCTGCGCTGACCTGCCTTTTCACGCGTTCTCCGCTGCGCCCGTGCTGCTCCTGCAACACGGGCGCAGCCGTGTCTCAGGCAGGCTCACCGCACGGCGGCCCGGCACGTGAGAATCTCAGCGGCGCGCGGCGACAGACCTGCCGCGTGAGCCCCAGGGAATGAAGCTGAATCGGACATTCATCCATTCATTCTTGCTGAGTGCCCGATTTGCCCCCTGACACATCGATGAGCGAACACGTACGGTAAGGGACACCTAACTCAATGCGTGTCGTTCCACCCGGAGGCACCCCATGACCGTCTACCCCGATCGTGCGCCCTTCCTGCGCCCGACCTTCGGACGCTCCCCCAGCCTGCCGGTGCCGTCAGGACCAGACACCGCCCCGCCCCCCGGTTCCCCGATGGACTGGGCCCGTCGCCGCCGCGCCGACCGAGCAGTCCGGCGCATGTCGGCCGCCGAGGATCGCGCGGTGCACCGACTCGGTCGCGACTGGCACGTCATCGAGTGGCCGCACGCATTGCTGACCAGCCAGGCCGCGCAGGCCGGCACGGCCAAACCGCAGCAGCCCTCCAACGCCGGCTTCCTCGCCATCGGCCCGGGTGGCATCTTCAGCGTCTCGATCGCCCAGCACGGCCGCAGCCGGGTGCTCATCGCCGGGGACGTGGTGCAGATCAGCGGACGCCGGCCGCCGTACATCTCGCAGGCCCGGCGCGACGCCAAGCGCGCCGCCAAGGCCATCTCCGCGGCGATCGGGCAGGACATCAAGGTGTTCGCCGTGCTCGCGTTCGTCGGCAGCGGGCCGATCAGCGTCAACGGCCTGCCCAAGGAATGCATCGTCACGTCGTATCGCGAGCTCGACAAGGTGCTCGACTCCACCGGTCGGCGGATCACCGGAACGACGGCCGAGAAGCTGTCCCAGGTGGCCCGCAATCCCGCGATCTGGGTCAACCAGCCATACGCCGCGGGCAGCGGTTACACGTGGCATCCGGAAGGCGCGACCCCCGGTGACAAGGGCACTGCACGCGGGTAACGTGAGCAGCGATGACCCACATCGAGCTCTCCCTCTCCCCGTTGGAGCCGATCGCCGTCGACCCGCTGCACAGCTGGTCGGTCCCGGTTTCCTCGGCCGAGGAGTCGTGTTTGGTCATCGACGCCGCAGGCGTGATCGTCGCCGCCTCCTCGTCCTGGGTCCGGCTGCTCTCCGTGGAGCACCACACCGAGCTGGCCGGGCGGGACGTGCGCGAGGTGCTGTGCCTGATCGACTTCACCGCCGCCGGCAACGAGCTGGGTGAAGCAGAGCGCGAGCAGATCCCCCCACTGCTCGCGCTCACCTCCAAACGACCCGCACGCGGACTGCTGCGGGTGCGCGGACCCCAGGACACGCCCAGCCGCACCCTCGACGCCGTCGCGACCCCGCTGTGGCAGGCCGGGCAGGTCGTCGGCTCACTCAGCTTCTTCGCGGCGGTATGACCGCGGGTAGGGCGACAGCGCGCTAGTCTCGTTGCCCATGCCCCTGCGTCCAACCCGTCCGTCCAACCCGGCCCTCCCGCTCGCCACCGCGTGCCTGGTCGGCGCGGCTCTGCTCAGCGGTTGCGGAGTTCCACCCGAGCTGCAGCCCAAGCCCGGCGGCACCGTGCCGCAGCCGTCCGTGTCACCCAGTGCGGTGACGCTGCCGCCCAGCTTCAGCCTGCCGCCGTCGGCCCCGCCCAGCAGCCCCGGCCCATTCCCCGAGCTGACCGTCACCGACTGCCAGGGCCGGCCCAGCGGCGACCAGATCATCGCCGCGGTGCGCCGCAAGTCGTCGATCCTGCCCGGCTCGGGCACGGTCACCGTGACCAGGCCACCGGTCTGCGCCGGAACCTGGCAGTACACCGTGCTCACCGTGGCCGGTCGCGAACCCCTGCAGGTCGTCACGAAGGGCGCGCCCGCCTCGCTCGACCTGGTCACCGCGGGCACCGACATCTGCACCGTCGAGGTGCGCAACTTCGCCCCACCCGGCATCCGCATCACCGCCGGCTGCTGAGCATTCGGCCGGCGACCGCACCGATGGCCGCAACCACCAGCGCATTCGGCCGCCGACCGCACCCGCCAGGAGCGGAAGTCCGCGCAGCGGACGAGCGACCGGCGGGTAAGGGAGGCTTCCAAGGCCGAATGCCGTGGCCGCGCAGGCGGCCACCGACAACTCAGTAGGCTGATCTCATGCCTGGAGTTCCGCCCACCCGGTTCGTCTATCTCGGTCCGGAGAGCACCTTCACCGAGCAGGCGCTGCTCACCATTCCGGCCGCCGGGAGAGGCATCCGCACGCCCGCCCGCAGCGTGCCCGAGGCGCTGGAGGCCGTGCGGGCCGGCGACGCCGACGCGGCGCTGGTCCCGTGGGAGAACTCGATCGGTGGCGCCGTCGGCGTGACCCTGGACGAGCTGGTCGACGGCGACCCACTGGTGATCACCCGTGAGGTGGTCATCCCAGTGGAGTTCGTGCTGGCCGTCCGCTCCGGCACCACGCTGGCCGGAGTGCGGTCGATCGCGGCGCACCCGCAGGCGTCCACACAGTGCCGGGGCTGGCTGCGGACGTACGCGCCGGACGCGACCGTGATCGACGTGCTGTCCAACGGGGCCGCCGCGGCCGGGGTCGCCGCGGGCGACTTCGACGCCGCGATCTGCGCCCCGATCGCCATCCAGCGCTTCGGCCTGCTCCAGCTCGCTGACAAAATCGCCGATCATCCCGACGCCGCGACCCGTTTCGTGCTGCTGTCGCGGCCCGGCACGCCGCCGGAGCCGACCGGCAACGACCTCACCTCCCTGGCCGTCTGGATCTCCCACGACCGGGTCGGGGCACTGCTCGCGGTGCTGACCGAGCTGGCCGTACGCGGCGTGAACCTGACCCGGATCGAGTCCCGCCCCACCGGCGAGCGCCTCGGCCGGTACGTCTTCTTCCTCGACTGCACCGGCCACGTGGCCGAGGCGCGGGTCGGCGAGGCGTTGCAGGGCCTGCGCCGCATCTGCGCCGGGGTGCGTTTCCTCGGCTCGTACCCCCGGGCGGGCCTGCCCGGCGCGGCTCCGGAGCGGCCGGTGCCGCCGCCGCCGGGACTGTCCGACCCGGACTACACCGACGCCGCCGCCTGGCTGGGCCGGCTGCGCCGGGGCGAGCTGTCCTGAGCCATGGCCGTCGAGATGAGCCGGGAACGCTTCGAGGAGCTGGTCGCCGATGCCCTCGACGAGGTCCCGCAGGAGCTGCTCAACCTGATGCGCAACGTCGTCATCCTGGTGGAGGACGAATCGCCGCCGGACGGGCCGGAGCTGCTCGGCCTGTACGAGGGCCACGCGCTCACCGCCCGCGGCTGGGATTACGCCGGGGTGCTGCCCGACCGGATCACCATCTACCGGCTCCCGATCCTGCGCATCTGCGACACCGACGACGACGTCGTCGAGGAGGTCGCGGTCACCGTGGTGCACGAGATCGCCCACCACTTCGGCATCGACGACGACCGCCTGCACGAACTGGGCTGGGGCTGAGGGTCGGCAAACCCCCGTGGTTTCCCCGATCTTCACCCTGGCCTTTGCCGATCAGTCACCAACACGACTTTCATACTTGTGCAGGTCAACTACGCTCGGTGCGTTTCTCCGCCCCCGTTTGTATGGAGGATGACGACATGCAGAGCGCACTCTTCGCTGCCGAGAACCTGGAGAAGGAGTCCACGACTCCCGGTCTGACGCTGCAGAACTCGAAGATGCTGAAGATCGAGCTGAACGGCGAGGTCATGGCGCGCACCGGCGCGATGGTTGCCTACCAGGGCCAGGTGCAGTTCCAGGCGCTCGGCTCCGGAGGCGCGGCCAAGTGGCTCAAGAGCAAGATCACCGGCGAGGGCGTGCCGCTGATGAAGCTGACCGGCCGCGGTGACGTGTTCCTGGCCGACCGGGCCGCCGACGTGCACCTGATCGACCTGGGTCCCGGTGACGCGCTCAGCGTCAACGGAACCAACGTGCTGGCCTTCGAGTCGACGCTGAACTACGACATCAAGATGGTCCAGGGCATGGGCATGTTCTCCGCGGCAGGCCTGTTCAACTGCGTGTTCACGGGCCAAGGCCGGATCGCGATCACCACCAAGGGCACCCCGGTCGTGCTGACCGTGGACGCGCCGACCTACGCCGACCCCCAGGCGGCGATCTGCTGGTCGGCCAACCTGCAGACCGGCTACCACCGCGCCGAGCAGCTGGGCATCGGCACCCTGCTGGGCCGCAGCACCGGTGAGGCCTTCACCATGAGCTTCCAGGGCCAGGGCTTCGTCGTGGTGCAGCCGTCCGAGGAGCCCCCGGCGGGCATCGCCGGCGGCAGCGGCGGCGGCCAGCAGCAGCAGGGCGGACTGCTGGGCGGCCTGCTCGGCCAGTGACCCCGGCGCAGGACCGTTGACGGCAGGCCCCTCCCCCGTGGAGGGGCCTGTTTTTTCAGCCGTACATGGGATGATGCGCCCATGTCCGAAGACCTCGATGTGGTGGAGTTCGGCCCCGAGTCGGCCGCCCCGGAGCGCCGCCGCCCCGGCTGGCGTGCGATGACGACGGACTCCCGGCTGACGACGGGGCTCGTCGTGCTCGGCGGTGCCGCGGCGATCGCGTCGCTGCTCGGGGAGTGGCAGATCATCGACACCACCCGCTCCGGCGACGAGTACTTCGCCAGCATCCCGCAGGTGACCAGCTCGGTCTGGTCGACGACCGGCGGCACGCCGTACCTGTCCGGGCTGATGCTGCTGGCGGCGGCGACCGCGGTGGCACTGTTCGGGCCGGTCACGGCACGCGCGACGGCGCGGCTGGCCGCGCTCGGCACCTCGGCGGTGCTGGTCGTGGTGCTGGCGGCAGCGGCGAGCGTGCTCAGCACGACCAGCGAGCTGCCGCGTGTGTTCGGCGGCTTCATGAACACCGAACTGCTGTCCCGCTTCAGTTCCAGCCCCGGCCGCGGCATGTGGGCGGCGCTCGCGGCGGTGGTCCTGCTGGGGCTCGCCATGCTGTCGGCGCACCGGCGCGAGCCCGAGCCGTTCCGCGGCCGGCACGCGGCCGCCGACGACCGCGACGAGGCCGACGACTACGAGTCGGGCGACATCGATCTGACGGTCACCACCGCCGCGCCGTTCATACGGCAATACTGACGCGAAGCTCCGCGCGGCTGCCGGTACGCTTTTCGACGTGATTGATCTGCGTCTGCTCCGCGAGGACCCCGAAGCCGTACGAGCCAGCCAGCGCCTGCGCGGCGACTCCGTCGACGCCGTCGACGACCTGCTGCGCGCCGACGAGTCGCGGCGGTCCGCGGTGGCGTCCTTCGAGGCGCTGCGTGGTGAGCAGAAGCAGCTCGGCAAGCTGATGCCGAAGGCGACCGGCGACGAGAAGACCGCGCTGCTGGCCCGGACCAAGGACCTCGCCGCCGAGGTGAAGGCGGCCGAGGCCGCGGTCAACGAGGCCGAGCAGGCGCTGCGGGCCGCGCAGTTCGCGATCGCGAACGTGGTGCAGGACGGCGCGCCCGGCGGCGGCGAGGACGACTACGTCGTGCTGCGCGAGGTCGGCGAGCGCCCGGTGTTCGAGAACCCGCGTGACCACCTCGCCATCGGCGAGCTGCTCGGCGCGATCGACACCGAGCGCGGCGCGAAGGTGTCGGGCGCCCGCTTCTACTACATGACCGGCGTGGGCGCGCTACTGCAGCTCGGGCTGCTGCAGATGGGCCTGTGGCAGTCGGTGGAGGCCGGGTTCACCCCGATGATCCCGCCGGTGCTGGTCAAGCCGGAGTCGATGGAGGGCACCGGTTTCCTGGGCTCGCACGCCGCCGAGGTCTACCACCTGCCGGCCGACGACCTCTACCTGGTCGGCACGAGCGAGGTGCCGCTGGCGGCGTACCACAAGGACGAGATCCTGAGCCTGGGCGACGGGCCGCTGCGCTACGCCGGCTGGTCGAGCTGCTTCCGCCGGGAGGCCGGCTCGTACGGCAAGGACACCCGCGGCATCATCCGGGTGCACCAGTTCGACAAGGTCGAGATGTTCTCGTACTGCGACCCGGCCGACGCGGCCGAGGAGCACCTGCGCCTGCTGGCGTGGGAGGAGGAGATGCTCGGCAAGCTGGAGCTGGCCTACCGGGTGATCGACGTGGCCGCGGGCGACCTCGGCTCGTCGGCGGCGCGCAAGTTCGACTGCGAGGCATGGCTGCCCACCCAGAACCGGTACATGGAGGTCACCTCGACCTCGAACTGCACCACGTTCCAGGCCCGGCGGCTCAACACCCGTTTCCGCGACGCCGACGGCAAGACCCAGACCGCGGCGACGCTCAACGGCACGCTGGCCACCACGCGCATGCTCGTGGCGCTCCTGGAGCAGCACCAGCAGCCGGACGGCTCGGTGCGGGTGCCCAAGGCGCTGCAGCCGTTCGTGGGCGGCCGTGACGTGCTGGAGCCCGCCAAGGCAGGGTCCTGAGCGGCGTGCCCGACCACGGGGGGACGGGGCACGTCGAGGTGCCGGAACGTGACGCGGTCGGCCGGTCCGAGCTGCGCAGCGACGAGCTGCGTCCGCGCGGGCTGCCCAAGCTCGTCGCCACCGACCTGGACGGCACCGTCGTCCGGTCGGACGAGACCGTCAGCGGCTTCACCCACGCGGTCTTCGACCGGGTACGCGCGGCCGGGGTGCCCATCGTGGGCGCCACCGGCCGCGGTCCCCGGCTGGAGGAGCTGAGCCGGATCGATCTGCCGCACGCCGACCTGCTGGTGCTGGGCGGCGGCGGGCGGGTGCTGGATCTGCGCGATCCGTCCGCGCCGCGGGTGCTGCGCGACGCGCGGCTGCCCGGCCCGGTCGTGGCCGGCCTGGTCGAGGCGCTGGAGAACCGCCTCGGGCGGGTGAAGCTGCTGGTCGAGGTCCTGGACACGCAGCGCGCCCCGCTGTGGGGCGACGACGTGGACGACTGGCCGTATCCGGATGACCTGAAGTTCCGGCCGCGCGAGGAATCGCTCTGCTACGACGTGATCAAGGCTTTTGTGAAGACCGACGACACGGACTCCGACACGCTGCTGCGTACGGCACGAGGGCTGGTCGCGCCCGAGGTGGCCGCGTTCACGCACTCCGGGCTGGGCTGGGTGGAGGTCACCCCGCCCGGCGTCGACAAGGCGACCGGGCTGGCCGTGGTCGCCGCGGAGCTGGGCATCGACCCGGCCGACGTGCTGGTCTTCGGGGACATGCCCAACGACATCCCGATGTTCGAGTGGGCCGGGCACCGGGTGGCCGTCGCCAACGCGCACCCTGAGATCCTCGCCCTGGCCGACGAGGTCACCCTCTCCAACGACCGCGACGGCGTAGCCGTCTACCTCGACGAACTCCTCAAACGCGAACCCTGACCCACCCCACCCTGCCACTCCGCGCCACCCCCTGCCGCAACTCTTGAAGAGTCACGCCTATCGCACGTCCTCGATGCGCAAGCCCTTGAGAGTTACGGCGGGAGGGGTGGGGCGGGGAGGGCGGTGGACTCAGAGGTATTGGCCGGTTGAGGTGGACTTGCCGGGTTCGATGTGGGTGCCGGGGGGCAGGGCGGGCATGTTGCGCATCTGCTCGAGCTGCATGCGGGCGGCCATCTGCTGGGCCACCAGCGCCGCCTGGATGCCGTGGAACAGGCCCTCCAGCCAGCCGACCAGCTGCGCCTGAGCGATGCGCAGCTCGGACTCCGACGGGGTGGCGCCCTCGGTGAAGTCGACGGAGATCCGCTCCAGCTCGTCGCGCAGCTCGGGGGAGAGCCCGTCCTCCAGCTCGACTATCGAGCGGCGGTGGATCTCCATCAGGCGCTGGCGGCCGGCCTCGTCGAGGGGTGCCGCCCGCACCTCCTCCAGCAGCTGTTTGATCATGCTGCCGATGCGCATGACCTTGGCCGGCTGCTCGATGAGGTGGCTCGGGTCCTCCTCCCGCCCGGTGGCGCCGTCAGGGTTGACCTCGACCGTGCCGATGGGCCGACCGTCCGGACCGACGACCACGACACTCTTCTCTTCGGGATGCTGCTGGCTCACCACGACCTCCTCAGCGTCGAACCCACCCATCCTAGATCCCGAGACGCAGGCCGATGTTGATCATTGACGGGAGTGCCAGGACACGGTAGAACGCCACAGTGGGTCATAAGACCGCGCGCCCACAGGTTTGGCGACACCCCCACGGCCGTGCCCTTCGGTACGCGCGTCCGGCCGAAGTCACTCTGGAGGACACATTGGACGGCCTTGACCGTCGCAGGCTGCTCGGACTGCTGACCGGCGTCGGCGTTGCGGGCATGACCGGCGGCCTCGCGGGCTGCTCGACCGCCGGCACGCCCAGCGAGCGCAGCGGTGTCAGCATCGGTCTGCTCGTCCCCGCCACCGGAGCGAACAAGGAGGTCGGCGCCGACCTCGAACTGGGCTTCAAGCTCTACGTCGACCTGCACGACGGCAAACTCGGCGGCCGCCCGGTGCGCATCGAGGTGGAGGACGAGGGCGAGACCACCAAGTCCGGCGCCGCGGCCCTGGAGAACCTCTACAAGGCCCAGGTGCTGGCCGTCGTCGGCGTGGCCAACCCCGACCTGCTGCCGTTCGTGCGCGACCGGGTCGAGGAGGCGAAGGTGCCGCTGCTGGCCGCGCACGCCTCCCCGGCCGAGATGCCCAGCGCGCCGTACATCTGGCGCACCTCGTTCCTGTCCGACGAGCCGGCCCTCGCCATCGCGCACTACCTGCGCCGGCGTTACGGCAACGGCAGCGGCAAGGTCAGCCTCATCACCACCCCCGGCACGGCGGGCACCGAGCTGATGCTCGGCTTCACCGGCGTCTACGGCGGCGGTGCGCAGGAACCCATCGTCGTGAAGTCCGGCATCAAGCCGACCACCGCGGAGTACGCCTCGTACGCCGGCCAGATCGCCGCCAAGAGCCCGAGGGCGATCTTCTGCAATCTGCCGAGCGCGCACATCGTCAAGTTCATGGCGGCGCTGGCGGACGCGGGGCTCAAGCCGGGCCGCGACGTCGAGATCTACGCCCCGGGCGCGGTCGCCGAGGGCAGCGCGCTCGACGACCTCGGTGACGGCGCACGCGGGTTGTTCACCGCGATGCACTACTCGGCCGACCTCAACAACCTGGCCAACCACACGTTCTCGTCGTTGTTCCAGTCCAAGTTCCAGCGCTCCCCAACGGCGTTCGCGGTCGCCGCGTACGACGCCGCCGCGGTGCTCGACCAGGCGCTGACGCTGGGCGGTGACGCCACGCCCAGCGCGCAGAAGGTCAACACGCTGCTGTCGAACGTCGGCCAGGTGATCAGCCCGCGCGGGAACTGGCAGTTCAACCAGCAGCGCTCGCCGCAGCAGAAGTGGTACCTGCGCAAGGTCGAGAAGGACGGCCCCATCCTGTCGAACGTGCTGATCAGCGACCTCGCTACCCTCGGGTAGTGCAGTTGGACGACGTTGACCAGCGAATTATCGCCGCGCTCCTGAGCGACGCGCGCACCACCTACGCCGAGATCGGCATGGTGGTGTCGCTGTCAGCGCCGGCCGTCAAGCGACGGGTGGACCGGCTGCGCTCCGGTGGGGTGATCAAGGGTTTCACCGCCGTCGTGGATCCGGCGGCGGTGGGTGGCGGCACGGAGGCCTTCGTCGAGCTGTTCTGCACCGGGCGCACCACGCCCGCGCAGATCACGCAGGCCACCCGCCGCCACCCCGAGGTGGTCGGGGCGTACACCGTCTCGGGTGAGGCCGACGCGCTGGTGCACCTGCGCGCGGCCGACATCGCCCACCTGGAGCAGGCGCTGGAGCGGCTGCGCGCGGAGCCCTTCATCACCAGCACCCGGAGCATGATCGTGCTGTCCCGCCTGGTCGACTGACGGCAGCTTCGACGCCGGAGGGAGCCGGGAGCGCCGTCCGCGCGTCGAAGACGGGCATGAGACGAAGCGTGCTCTGCCTGCTCACCGCGTTGTCCCTGGCCGGGTGCACGGCGGGCGGTGGCGTGACCGCGGACCCGCCGCCCGCTCCGGGGCCGGCGCCGGAGTTCCGCCTGGTGTCGTACGACTCCTGCGAAGCGCTGCTGACGTCGGTGCGCGAAGCGGCCAAACGCGCCGTGACGCCCTGGGGGCTGCCCGGCAGCCGGTGGCGAGTGCCGCTCGCCTCGGCCGCCGAGGGCGCGCGGGCGACCGGGGGTGCGGCCGACACGGCCAAGTCCTACTCCGGCACCAACACCCACGAGGCGGGCGTCGACGAGCCGGACATCGTCAAGACCGACGGGCGGCGCATCGTCACCGTGCTCGGCGAGACCCTGCGGGTCATCGACGCGGCGACCCGGCGGCCGGCCGGCTCACTGCACCTCGGCAGCGGCACGCACCAGCTCTTCCTGCAGGGCGGCCGGGCCTTGGTGCTCACCGGCCAATACGGGATGACCATGTTCGGCGGCGTCGCCGACAGCAACCTGCGCGGGTACGGCGGACCGTCCTCCACCCGGCTCCGGCTGGTCGACCTGGCCGACGAACCCCGGGTGACCGGCCAGTACGAGATCGGCGCCGAGCTGACCGACGCCCGGCTGGCCGACGGCACCGCCCGCGTCGTGGTGAGCTCCTCCCCGATGATCGACTTCACCTGGCTGGAGAAGGGCACCGACGCCGAGCGCATCGCCGCGAACCGGAAGGTCATCGACGCCGCGCCGCTGGACCGCTGGCTGCCCGCGTACACCGCCGACGGCACCGGCGGGCGGATCGACTGCGGCCAGGTCAGCACGCCCGCCGAGTTCAGCGGGACCTCGCTGGTGACGGTGCTCAGCTTCGACCTGAGCCGGGCCACGCTGGGCGACGGCCTGCCGGCGGCGGTGCTCGCCGACGCCCGCACGGTGTACGGAACCGGCTCCCACCTGTACCTCGCCCACGACGACGGCTGGCGGGGCGAGAAGGCGAAGAACCGCACCGAGCTGTACCTGTTCGACGTCTCGGGGCCGCGACCGTCCTTCGCCGCCTCCGGCAGCGTGCCCGGCTGGCTGCTCAACCAGTACTCGCTCAGCGAGCACGACGGCGTGCTGCGGGTGGCCACCACCTCCGGCCAACCATGGAACCGCGAGCAGCGCAGCGAGTCCACGGTGTACACGCTGCGCCGCGACGGCGGTCAGTTGCGGTCGCTCGGCAAGCTGGGCGGGCTGGGCAAGGGGGAGCGGATCTACGCGGTGCGCTTCCTCGGCCCGACCGCATACGTGGTCACCTTCCGGCAGACCGACCCGCTCTACGCCATAGACCTGCGCGACCCCGCCCGGCCGGTGCTCACCGGCGAGCTGAAGATCCCCGGCTACAGCAGTTACCTGCACCCGGTCGCGGACGGACGGCTGGTCGGCGTGGGCCAGGACGCCTCCGACCAGGGCCGGGTGAGCGGGCTGCAGGTGTCGCTGTTCGACGTCGGCGGCACCGATCCGAAACGGCTCGACCAGGAGAAGATCCCGAACGGCTGGAGCGAGGCCGAACACGACCCGCACGCGTTCCTGTACTGGCCGGCGACCGGCCTGCTGGTGATCCCGTACACGGCGTACGACCGGGGGCAGCAGGCCGGAGCGCTGCTGTTCCGGGTCGACGCGGGCGCACTGCAGAAGATCGGCGAGGTGAACCCGGGCGGCTACCCGCGGCGCAGCCTGGTCGTCGACGACACGTTGTGGACGGTCACCGACACCGTGGCCGTCGCGACTTCGCTGACCGGTGGCCCTCAGCTCAGCCGGATCGGCCTCTGACCCGGGCCGCGGATACTCCTGGCGGTCCGGTGCGAGCGGGGTTCGCGTCGGACCGCCAGGTCCGTCAGAGGTACTGGCCTATGCGGGCCTCGGGCACGTTGCCCGCGGGCTTGTCGCCCTCGCCGAAGAAGCGCTTGCCGCCGAACTCGCCGTGCAGGCGGTCGTCCAGCTCGTCGGCGAGCCCGGTCATCACCTGGATCGCCAGGGCCAGGTGGCTGGCCTGGAAGTCGCGGCCGAACACCGGGATCGAGGCCCAGACCGTGCCGGCGGTGCAGTAGAGGCGGCCGATCGGCATGCGGTTGGTCAGGTCGGACAGCTTCACGAACAGCTTCTCGCTCGGCTCGATGTCGGTCAGCACCGGCGAGAACACGTCGATCAGCGGCGGGTTCTCCCGGACGCGCACGAACACCATGGCCGAACCGGCCCGGATGCCGATGTCGCCGTCGCCGTCCACCTGCAGCTCGTCCGGGTCGGACTTGAGCATCGCGGAGACCACGATGCGCACCCGGTCGGCCAGCTCCAGCCCGCTGGCGTCGAGCGAGTCGATCGAGGGCAGGAAGGCGTCCACCGTCGACTCGTGCCGCGCGGTGCCCAGCGGCTCGATGGAGACCGGCTCCTCCTCGCCGTCGTGCGCCTCGTACACCAGGAACGCGGGGTGCGGTGCGCCGTACACGTCGCGCAGTGTCCGGGTGATGACGTTGGCCAGCCCTTCGGCCGCGCCCGCCATGCCGAAGTTGTCCCCCGAACCGGCCAGCACGCCGGGCGGCGACCAGCCCAGCGCGACCATCGCCGCGATCGCGGGCCGCTCCAGGCGGAACCCCTCCGGCAGGTTCGCGTTGCTGACCGCACGCGCCTGCAGGGAGCCACCCTCCAGGCATGCCACGTTCACGCCGTACACGGCGGAACCGGTGCCGGACGCGGTCGGGTCCAGCGCGAGCTCCAGCTCACTGCCGACCGGCAGCGTCGGCAGGGCTCCGGCCAGGGCTCGGGCGAACTCGCGCCACGCCTCGGCGACCTTCGCATGCAGGTCCGCGGTGGTGGGTTCGTCGAGCAGCCCGGCCTCCGCCAGGCCGGGAATCGACAGTTCCGACATCGGTGCGCCTCCTCGTCGAACCTGGATTGTCCCGGCACGCCGGCGGACAAACCTGGGTTCTCTGTCACCGAGACACTACCGACCGGAGGGAGATTCGCGTAGTCGGCCTTGCGACCCACCGCGCCCTTGTGCCGTGCGTCTCTCAGTCCTGGTCGGATGCGCCGAGGCGGTGGGCCAGGCCGGTCAGGCGGGCGGCCAGCTCCCGCGGGTCGCCGCCGCGACCCACCGCCAGCCCCAGCAGGTACGCGCTGACCGGCGCGCCCGGCCGCACCGCGTGGTGCGCCACCTCCCGGGCCAGGTCCAGCACCATCGTCACGTCCACGTCCGCACGGGGCAGGCCCAGCTCGGCACAGGCCGCCTCGGTGAAGTCATGCAGGTCGACGCCCTTCGGCCGCTCGCTCACAGCGCCTCCTCGGTATGCCCGTCGCGGGGCGTCCGCCTGTCGTTCGCGGCCCGCAGTTCGTCGGGGGTGTCGCAGTCATACCACGGCGGAAGCCCTTCCCCCGCCCACGGCAGCTCGACCACGTCGACGTCGGTGAGCAGCGCGCGCATCGGGGCGCCGTGCGGGTTCGCGGGAAGCCCGGCACGCAGCGCGCCGAGCCGCCACGCGGCACACAGGTGCTGCCGTCGGCCGTCCGCGTCGGTGAACATCACCACGTCCGCGTCCACGGCGAGCAGCGCCGCCACCGCCTCCCGGGTCAGGAAGGGCAGGTCGGCGGCGACGACGAGCACCCGCTCGGCGTCTGCGGGCAGCACCGCGGCACCGGCGGCGATGGCCGCGACCGGCCCGCCGCCGGGCGGGTCCTCGCGGGTCAGCACGGCTCCGGAGGGCAGCTCGGCGGCCAGTTCGGGTGGGCCGACGACGACCAGTGCCCGCGCATCGGCCGCCGCCCCGAGGACCCGGCGCAGCATGGGCACCCCGCCGACGGGCAGCAGCGGTTTCGCTACGCCACCCATCCGCCGGGCAGCGCCTCCGGCCAGCACCAGCGCCGCGTACGAGATCATCCGCGCTCTCCCCCGCCCTGTGGACGAACCGGCGTGTCATCCACAGGCTAGCGATCATCGCTGTCTCCGTCGCGCCGCCGCGGGAAGGCTCCCGCACATGACGACCGACACCCCGACGTACACCTTCACCGAGCGTGCGGACCTGCTCGGATATGTGCCCTACCTGCTCGGCTTCCATCCGGCCGACAGTGTCGTCGTGCTGGGACTGGCGGACCGGCGCATCGGCGTCGCCGCTCGCGCCGACCTCGGGCGGCCCCGCCCGGAGACGGTGCGGCGGCTCAGCCGACTGCTGACCGCCGCGGGCCGGGGGAGCGCGGCGATCACGTCGGTGGTGCTCGTCGGCTACGGTCCTGATCCGACGGCCGCGGACGTGACCCGCAGCGTCGCGAACGCCCTCGACGCCCGGGGCTACCACGTGCGCGAGGTGCTGCTGCACGCCGGCGATCGCTACCACTGCTTGCAGTGCGACGAGTGCACTCCGCCCGGGGGCGCGCCGTTCGACCCGAGCACGACCGCCGCCGCGGCGATCGCGACGTACGAAGGCCTGGTCGCCCAGCCCGACCGGGCCGCGGTGGAACGGCTGGTCCGGCCCATCGGCGGGCTGGCCGCCATCGCCATGGCGCAGGCCGTGGACCGCGCCGAGCAGCGGCTCGCGGCCCTGCTCGGCGACGATGAGGCCGAAGCCGGGCCCGGAAGTGGCGGACACGGCGGCGACGATGCTCGATCAGCAGCTCGGCGTCCCAGCGGGCGCGGCAGTGAAGCCGGGAGCGGCGGACCGGACGAGGGTGTCGCCGATGGGCGGCTGGTACGGGCCGGGGTGGTCGCGGTCGAGGATGCGCTCCGCGTGGCGGAAGCCGGTGGACGACTCGACGACGACGAGGCCGCCTGGCTCACCGTGCTCCTGCTGGACCTGCGCTGCCGCGACCACGCCTGGCAGCGGACCGACACCGAGCCCTGGCAGCTGGACCTGTGGCTGGACCTCACCCGGCGCGGCGAGCCCGCCCTGCTGGCCCCGGTGGCCAGCCTGCTCGCCTGGTGCGCCTGGCGGTCCGGCAACGGTGTGCTGGCCGGTGCCGCGGTGCGGCGGGCGCTGCTGGCCGACCCGGCGTACACGCTCGCGCATCTGCTCAGCGAGGCGCTCGACCAGGCCGTGCCGCCCGGCAGCATCGGTTCCTGGCCCGTGCCGTAAACCATTGTCCAGCCGCCGGAACCGGTAGTCCCGACCTCGGGTAGGCGCGGAATCCGGGAAATCGTGCTTGTACGAGCGGCCGGGACGCGCCGGGTCCCGCACGGGCACGCCCGCGAAGCCCCAGCCGTGCGACGGCTCAGAATGGGACCGTGGACCTGGCCTACCTGCGCGCGCATCCGCACCTGCTGCCGACATTCCTGCACCACCAGCGGATCCGGGAGACGCCCGTCGACGGCGGCTCGATCTGCCACACCAGCAGGCTGACCTTCGACGACGGCGAATCCATCTTCACCAAGTCGTGGCCCGAGGCGGCCGGACGGGCACCGGAGGGCTTTTTCGCCGCCGAGGCGAACGGCCTGCGCTGGCTGGCCGAGACCGGCACGGTCGCGGTGCCCGAGGTGCTGGTCGACACCCCCGACCTGCTCGGCATGGCGTGGATCGAGCACGGGCAGCCGTCGGCGGCGGCCGCTGAGGAGTTCGGCAGGGCGCTGGCCGGGCTGCATCGGGCCGGGGCGGGGGCGTTCGGCGCGCCGTGGCCCGGGTTCCACGGCTCCGCGCCGATGGACAACACCGCGCATCCCGGCCCGTGGCATGAGTGGTACGGCGAGCGCCGGCTGGGCGCGTACCTGCGGTTGTCGGTGGACCGGGGGGCGCTGGAGCCCGCCGACACGGCCCGGGTCGAACGGGTGCTGGCCGGTCTCGACCGGGTCGGCGGTGACGAGCCGCCGGCCCGGATCCACGGCGACCTGTGGACCGGCAACCTGCTCTGGGGTGCCGACGGCCGATGCCGAGTGGTCGACCCGGCGGCGCACGGCGGCCACCGCGAGACCGACCTCGCCTACCTGCGGCTGTGGGGCGGCGCACCGTTCCTGGACCGCGTCCTCGCCGCGTACGCCGAAGCCTGGCCACCCGCCGACGGCTGGACCGAGCGCGTCCCGCTGCACCAGCTCTCCATGTACCTGCTGCACACCGCCCTGTTCGGCGCGGCCTTCGCCCCCGGCGTCCGGGAAACCACGGCCGCCTGCCTCCCCCTGACCGCCTGACCATCCACCACGGCGACCAACCGGCGGCGGACCAGCGGCACTTTCAAGGAAACTGCGGCTATCTGGAATCCCCAAAGCGCACTTTCCCCGAAACTGCACTGTCCCGCCCCCTGCCTCCCCCCGCACCGCCCGCACCACCGCCCCGCCCTGGCCATCCGGCCAAGGGCGTTAAGAAGGGCACCTTCCTCTACGTATGGCGATGGGAAGGTGCCCTTCCTTCGGGCTGACGGGGGGGGTTACAGGCGGGGGTCGGTGGGTTCGGATTCGCTGGCGAGGATGGCGAAGACGAGCTCGTGGACGCGCCAGAGCGGGCCGTCGCGGCCGACCGTGTCCAGGGCGGCCAGGCCGAGGCCGTGCTCGCGCAGGGCGAGCGCGCGCTTGCGGCCGAGCTTGCGCTCGCGGAGCCTGGCCAGCTGTGCGGGCTCGGTGTACGACGGGCCGTAGATGATCCGCAGGTACTCACGGCCGCGGCACTTCACGCCGGGCTGCACGAGGCCTTGGCACCGCGCACGGACAGACCCGCGTACGGCTTGACCACCATGCCCTCGCCGCCGGAACCGGTCAGCTCCAGCCACCAGTCCGTCGCCCGCGTCACCGCGTCCGCGAAGGCCGCCTCGGCGTCGGCCGAGTCCGACGCGCCGGTCGGGGTGGCCGACGCTTCGGTCGCCTGGTCGGCGGCGGCTGCCCGGTCGGTCCGCGCCGGCCGCGCCGGCAGGTCGAGGACCAGGCGGCGGGTCGGGGTGAAGGTCGCCGGGTCGGCCTCGACCAGCCGGTCCGCGACGGACAGGTGCCAGCCGTGGTCGGCGTCGAGGTAGGCCTTGCCCTCGGCCGCCAGCACCGCGAACGGGGCCAGTGTGATGCCGGTGATCCCGTCCGTCGGGGCGACGTACCGGCGGTAGGCGTCGGTGAACGCGTGCACGTCGCGCAGCGATCCGTCGAGCCGCGTCCGCAGCGCGTCGACATCGAGCCCGCGACCTGCGGCGGCCGACAGCACGTCCAGCGCCGCGGGCAGCCCCGCGCGACCCGCGGCGCCGACGGCGGCGTACTGGTGGATCAGGGTCTGCGCCTTGGCGGACCAGGGCAGCAGCTCGCAGTCGAGCAGCAGCCAGTCGGTGTCCAGCTCGGCCCACAGCCCCGCCGTGGTGGCCGCGTCGCGCACCTTGGCGAGCAGCTGCTCGGTGCGCTCCGGGTCGAAGAACGGCCGCCCGGTACGCGTGTAGATCACGCCGGTGCTGCCGTCGTCGACGAACCGCTTGGCCGCGACCGACGCGTCCTTGCAGACCAGCACGACCGCGCGGGAGCCCATGTGCTTCTCCTCGCAGATCACCCGGTGCACGCCCGCGTTCCGCAGGTCGGCCAGCGCCTCGGCGGGGTGCTCCAGGTAGCCGTCCACGGCCGACGTCGACGACGGGGCCATGGTCGGCGGCAGCCACAGCAGCCAGCGCGGGTCGACCGCGAACCGGCTCATCACCTCCAGCGCCGCCGCGCTGTGCTCGGCGGGCACGGTGACGGTGCCGTGCAGGGTCTGCACGTGGCGGCGGCCGGTCACCTCGGACAGCCGCAGCGCGCCCGCGGCCCGGTCGGGCGGCGCGGCGGGGTGCAGCGGTCGGGCGGGCGCGTAGTACTCCTGTGCCGCGTCGACCTCGACCAGCTCCCGCTCGGGGTAGCGCAGCGCGGTGAGCTTGCCGCCGAACACGCAGCCGGTGTCCAGGCAGATGGTGTTGTTGACCCACTCGGGCACGACGGTGGGCGTGTGCCCGTAGACGACCATGGCGCGGCCGCGGTACTCCTGCGCCCACGGGTAGCGCACGGGCAGGCCGAACTCGTCGGTCTCACCGGTGGTGTCGCCGTACATGGCGAACGAGCGCACCCGGCCGGAGGCGCGACCGTGGTAGGCCTCCTTGAGGCCCGCGTGCGCGACCACGAGCCGCCCGCCGTCGAGCACGTAGTGGCTGATCAGGCCGTCCAGGAAGCCGGGCAGGCCGTCGACCGGGTCGGTCTCCAGCTGCGCGACGGTCTCCGCGAGCCCGTGGGTGAGCTGAACCTTGCGCCCGCGCAGGTGGCGCAGCAGCTTGTTCTCGTGGTTGCCGGACACGCACAGCGCCCGGCCGGCGGCGATCATGTTCATGACCAGGCGCAGCACGCCGGGGGAGTCCGGGCCGCGGTCCACCAGGTCGCCGACGAACACGGCGGTACGCCCCTGCGGGTGGCTCGCGTCCACGGCACGGCCGGAGTCGTCGCGGGTCAGTTCCCAGCCGAGCGCCGTGAGCAGCTGCTCCAGCTCGGCGCGGCAGCCGTGCACGTCGCCGACGAGGTCGAAGGGCCCGGTCAGCTCGGTGCGGTCGTTGAACAGCTTCTCGTAGCGCAGCTCGACGGCGGCCGGGTCGCTGACGACGTACACCTTGCGGAAGCCCTCGCGGGCCAGCTTGTTCAGCGAGTGCCGCAGGTCGCGGTGCTGGCGGCGCAGCACCTCCCGCCCGAACGTGCGGTCCGGCCGGGCCTGCGTGCGCTCCCAGCAGACCGCCTCGGGGGTGTCGATGACCACGGCGACGGGCAGCACGTCGTGCGCCTTGGCCACCTCGACCAGGGCGGCGCGGGCGTGCGACTGCACGTTGGTCGCGTCGACGACGGTGAGGCGGCCGGCCCGCAGCCGCTTGCCCGCGACCAGGTGCAGCACCTCGAAGGCGTCCTTCGTGGCGGCCTGGTCGTTCTCGTCGTCGGCGAGCAGCCCCCGGAAGGCGTCACTGGACAGCACCTGGGTCGGCAAGAAGTGCTCCCGGGCGAAGGTCGACTTGCCCGACCCGGAGATCCCGACGAGCACGACCAGGGACAGCTCGGGCAGCGCGACCACGGTGCCGCGGCGTTCCGGCGTGGTGGTCTCGTCGTGCGCGGTCATGCGGGCACCTCCTCGGTGGCGGCGGTCTTGGTGAACAGGGCGAGCTGGGTCGGGGCGCCGACCTCCGGGTCCTCGTCGCCGACGGGCCGAAGCGTGTACGTGTAGCCATAGTCGGCGGCGACCTGGTCGCACCAGGCGGCGAACTCGGCCCGGGTCCACTCGAAGCGGTGGTCGTCGTGCCGGTGGCCGCCGGAGGGCAGGGTCTCGTAGCGCACGTTGTACTCGACGTTCGGCGTGGTCACGATGACCGCGCCGGGCTTGGCGTCGCCGAACACGGCGGCGCACAGCGCGGGCAGCCGGGGCAGGTCGAGGTGCTCGATGACCTCCATCAGCACGGCGGCGTCGTAGCCGCGCAGCCGCTCGTCGACGTAGGTCAGCGCGGACTGGACCAGCTTGATCCGGGCGCGCTGCCGGTCGGGCAGCCGCTTGAGGCGCAGCCGCCGCTCGGCGATCTCCAGCACCTTCGGCGACACGTCCGCGCCGACGATCTCGGTGTAGCGCTTCTCCCGGATCAGGTCGCCCAGCAGGGCGCCGCCGCCGCAGCCCAGGTCGAGCACCCGGGTCGCCCCGGTCTCGGCCAGCGCGGCGAGCACCGCGGCGCGCCGCCGTACGTTCAGCGGCTTGGTCCTCTCCACCACCGGCCCCTCGGCGACGGAGTCGTCGGCGGACGCCTCCTCCAGCGGCGCGAGCGCCGCGTCGGCCTTGGCCGCCAGGGCCCGGCTGTGCGCCAGGTAGCGCCGGATGATCAGCGCCCGCTCGGGGTGCCCGGCGAGCCAGCCCTCCCCGGCCCGCAGCAGCTTCTCGATCTCGTCGGGCGCGACCCAGTAGTGCTTGGCGTCGTCGAGCACGGGCAGCAGCACGTAGAGGTGGTTGAGCGCGTCGGCCAGGCGCAGCTCGCCGTCCAGGGTCAGGTCGACGTACCGGCTGTCGCCCCACTCGGGGAACGCCGGGTCCAGCGGCAGCACCTCGCCGCGCACGGTCCAGCCCAGCGGGGCGAACAGGCGCTCGGCCAGCTTCAGGCCGCCCTTGGCGCGCAGCGACGGCACCCGGATCGACAGCGGGATCGCGCTCGCGGCCAGCTCGGGCCGGTCCTTGGACATGCCGCGCGCGGCGGTGCGGAAGACCCGGTTGAGCGCGGCGGCCAGCAGGCTCGACGCGGCGTACGGGCGGTCGTTGACGTACTGGTTGAGTTGCTGCCCGTCGGCGCGGGTGTCGGCTAGCCGCTGCGGGTCGATCTCCAGCAGCAGCGCGGCGGTGCATCGCTGCTCGCTCGCCTCCGGGTAGAGCACGGTCGCCGTGCCGTGGCTCAGCTCGAAGCTGTGCACGCGGTCGGGGTGCTTGACGAGGAGGAAGCCGAGGTCGGTGGCGGGCGAATGGGTCGTCGAGAGGGTCAGCAACACGGCGGCGATCCTGCCAGGTGACCAGGGGACGCGCATTCCGATTGTGACGCGATAGGTTCGTCAGGTGACCTCTGCCAGCACAGGCTTGATCGACCGGTACGGACGACGTGCCGTGGATCTGCGGGTCTCACTGACGGATCGCTGCAATCTGCGCTGTTCGTACTGTATGCCCCCGGAAGGGCTGCCCTGGCTGCCCAAGCAGGAGATCCTCACCGATGACGAGGTGCTGCGGCTGATCACTGTCGCGGTGACCCGGCTCGGCGTCGAGGAGGTGCGCTTCACCGGCGGCGAGCCGCTGCTGCGCCCCGGCATCGTCGGCATCGTGGCGGGCAGTGCCGCCCTCACCCCGCGCCCGAAGCTGTCGGTCACCACGAACGGCATCGGGCTGGCCCGGCTGGCCGTGCCGCTGCGCGACGCCGGGCTCGACCGGGTCAACGTCTCCCTGGACACCATCGACCCCGAGCGCTTCGCCGCGATCGCGCTGCGCCGCCGCTTCGACGACGTGATCGACGGGCTGTCCGCGGCCGCCGCGGCCGGGCTGACCCCGGTCAAGCTCAACGCGGTGCTGCTGCGCGGCATCAACGACGACGAGGCCCCGGCCCTGCTGCGCTTCGCCCTCGCGCACGGGTACGAGCTGCGCTTCATCGAGCAGATGCCACTGGACGCCCAGCACGGCTGGAGCCGCGACCAGATGATCACCGCGGCGGAGATCCTGGCGGCGCTTGAGGCCGAGTTCGACCTCAGCCCTGACCCGGCCGAGCGGGCCGGCGCCCCCGCCGAGACCTGGCTGGTGAACGGCGGCCCGGCGAAGGTCGGCGTGATCGGCTCGGTGACCCGGCCGTTCTGCGGCGACTGCGACCGGACCCGGCTCACCGCTGACGGCCAGGTGCGTAACTGCCTGTTCGCGACCGGCGAGACCGATCTGCGCGGGCTGCTGCGCGGCGGGGCGGATGATGAGGAGATCGCCGCGCGCTGGCGTACGGCCATGTGGGGCAAACTGCCCGGCCACGGCATCGACGACCCGTCGTTCCTCCAGCCGGTGCGCCCCATGTCCGCCATCGGAGGATGACGAGTGCTGACGATCCGCTACTTCGCCGGAGCCCGGGCCGCCGCCGGGGTCACCGAGGAGCAGCTGCCCGCCGGGCAGGACCTGACCCAGCTGATCAAGGAGCTGGGCGCGGCCCACGGGGACGCCTTGAGCCGGGTGCTGCTTTCAGCCAGCTTTCTGGTTGACGGGCTAGCCTGGCACGACCGCCGCGCGCCTCTGCCGCCCGGCGCGACCGTGGACGTGCTCCCGCCCTTCGCCGGCGGGTGAAGGGAAGACCCCCGTGGTGCTGCAAGCGCTGATGTTCTTCAGCATGGTGCTGGTCGTGGTCGGCCCGATCCACTGGTACCTGTACAAGCGCCTGTTCAAGGACACGACCACGACGACCCGCGGCCGCCGGATCGGCGCCGCGGTGATCATCGGGCTGGCGCTGGCACTGCTGGGGGCGTTCATCGTGCCGCGGGTGATCGGCGCGAAGGCGTCCTGGGTCATCCCGATGGTCGGCTACATGTGGCTCGCCGTCCTGTTCTACCTGCTGGTCACGCTGCTGGTGCTGGAGATCCCCCGGGTGATCGCCAACCGCACCTGGGCGCGTCGGCCCGCCACGGGCGTCGTTCAGGGTGCGACCACCGCTCAAGGCGCAGTCAGCGCGACCGTCCCTGCCGGTGCCACCGAGTCGGTCAGCGCCACCTCCAGCGGTTCCGGCGGACTGCAGACCCTGCTCGCCGAGCCCGGCCTGCCCGAGACAGCAGGGAACCCCGCCAAGGTCACCGGACTTGCCGGGCAGGTGGGTGAAAGTGAGGCCGCGAAAGGCACGGGTGCCGGGCAAGTCGGTGGATCAAGCCCGGACGGGCTGGTCGATCCGAGCCGGCGGTTGCTGATCGCGCGGAGTGCGGCGATCTTCGCCGGGCTGACCGCGACCGGCATCACCGCGTACGGCGTGAAGACCGCGCTCGGCGACCCGGTGCTCAAGCGCGTGCAGATCCCGCTGGCGAAGCTCCCCCGCAGCATGGACGGCTACAAGATCGCCCTGGTCAGCGACATCCACCTGGGACCGCTGACCGGCATCGAGCACAGCCGCCGCATCGTGCGCTCGATCAACGGCATGAACGCCGACCTGATCGCCGTCGCCGGTGACATGGTCGACGGCACCGTCGCCGAGCTGGGCGACGAGGCCGCGCCGCTGGCCGAGCTGCGCTCCCGGGACGGGGCCTACTTCGTCACCGGCAACCACGAGTACTTCTCCGGCGCCGAGGAGTGGCTGGTCGAGGTCGAACGCCTGGGCATGCGGCCGCTGCGGAACGAGCGCCTGGAGATCCGCGGGCTGACCCTGGCCGGCGTGAACGACGTCAGCGGCGGCGACCTCGGCGAAGGCGGGCCGGACTTCGGCAAGGCGCTGGGCGACCGGGACCCGAACAAGCCCGTGGTGCTGCTCGCCCACCAGCCGATCCAGGCCTTCGAGGCCGCGAAGCACGGCGTGGACCTGCAGCTGTCCGGGCACACCCACGGCGGCCAGATGGTGCCGTTCAACCTGATCGCGGCCCTGCAGCAGCCGGTCATCTCCGGGCTCGGCGAGGTCGACGGCACCCAGGTGTACGTGACCAACGGCGCCGGGTTCTGGGGACCGCCGGTGCGCGTCGGCGCACCCCCGGATATCACATTGGTAGAACTGCGCGCGATGTAGGTAACAACTCTCACTGACGCGCGTGGCGGGTCCCGCCGGACGGGCCGGGCATGTCAGGATGCTGCGTGCCCCCCGTCTGGACTGCTGATCTGCATATCCACTCGCGGTACTCGCGTGCGTGCAGCAAGGACCTCGACCTGCCCACGCTGGCCTGGTGGGCACGGCGCAAGGGCGTGGCCCTGCTGGGCACCGGCGACGTCACCCACCCCGCCTGGTACGAGCACCTGCGCGACTCGCTGCGCGAGGCCGAGCCCGGCCTGTTCCGGCTCTCGCCCGAGGCCGAGCGCGACGTCTCGCAGCGGCTGCCCGCCCGGCTGGCCGCGGGGGAGCCGGCCCGGTTCATGCTCAGCTCCGAGATCTCCACGATCTACAAGCGGGGCGACCGCACCCGCAAGGTGCACCACCTCATCTACCTGCCCGACCTCGAATCCGCCCAGCGCTTCCGCGACCGGCTGGGCCGGGTCGGCAACCTGGCCAGCGACGGCCGCCCGATCCTGGGCCTGGACTCCCGCGACCTGCTGGAGATCACCCTGGAGGCGAGCCCGGACGCGTACCTGGTGCCCGCGCACATCTGGACGCCGTGGTTCTCCGCGCTGGGCAGCAAGTCGGGCTTCGACGCGATCGCCGACTGCTACGCAGACCTCGCCGAGCACATCACCGCGGTGGAGACCGGCCTGTCCAGCGACCCGGCGATGAACCACAGGGTGTCCAGCCTGGACCGGTACACCCTGGTCTCGAACTCGGACGCGCACTCGCCGCAGGCGCTGGCCCGGGAGGCGACCCGGTTCGACTGCGCGCTGGACTACTACGCGCTGAAAGCCGCGCTGGCCGGTGCGCCCGGTATGGCCGGAACGATCGAGTTCTTCCCCGAAGAGGGCAAGTACCACGGGGACGGGCACCGCGACTGCGGCGTCAACTGGACCCCGGCCGAGTCCCGGGCGACGAACGGCATCTGCCCGGTGTGCGAGCGGCCGCTGACCATCGGCGTGCTGGCCCGGGTCGAGGCGCTGGCCGACCGGCCAGAGGGCACGCCCGCGCCGAACGCGCGCCCGGTCACCCACCTGGTGCAGCTCCCGGAGATCGTCGGCGAGCTGGAGGGCGTCGGCCCAAAGACCCGCACCGTCGAGGGCCGGGTGAACGCGCTGGTCGCGGCGCTGGGCTCGGAGCTGTCCATCCTGATGGAGGCCCCGCTGGACGAGGTCACCGCGGCCGGTGGCGAACTGCTCGGCGAGGCGCTGCGCCGGCTGCGGGCCGGGCAGGTGCACCGGGTGCCCGGCTACGACGGCGAGTACGGCGTGATCCGGCTCTTCGAGCCCGGTGAGCTGCGCCCGCAGGACACCGCCGACACCCTGTTCGACCTACCGGTCGCCCCGATCGCGCCCGCGCCGCGCAAGGCCCGTGCGCCGAAGCAGGCCGCGAGCAAGCCGGCGGTACGCCGCAGCAAGCCCGTCTCCGCGCCGCCCCTGCCGCCGGAGCCGTCGCCGCACGAGCCGTTCGAGCCGATGCTGGCCGGGATGGAGGAGGTCGGCACCGGCCTGCTGGACCGGCTCGACGCGATGCAGCGCGTCGCCGCGTCCGCCCCGGGCGGGCCGCTGCTCATCGTGGCCGGGCCGGGCACAGGCAAGACCCGCACGCTGACCCACCGGCTGGCGTACCTGTGCGCGGAGATGAACGTCTACCCCGAGGACTGCCTGGCCATCACGTTCACCCGGCGGGCCGCCGAGGAGCTGCGGCACCGGCTGGGCGGGCTGCTCGGCCCGGTCGCCGAGGACGTGACCGTGTCGACGTTCCACTCGCTGGCCCTGTCGGTGCTGCGCGAGCACGAGCCCGACCTGGTCGTCGTGGACGAGCCGGACGGCGAGGGCGTCACCCTCGACGAACTGATCCCGCGCCTGGTGGCGCTGCTCAAGGCGCAGCCGTCGGTGCAGGACAAGCTGCGTTCGCGCTGGCCGTGGGTGTTCGTCGACGAGTACCAGGACGTCGACCCGGACCAGTACGCGCTGCTGCGGCTGCTGGTGCCCAGCGACGGCAACCTGTGCGCGATCGGCGACCCCGACCAGGCCATCTACTCGTTCCGCGGCGCGGACGTGTCGTTCTTCCTGCAGTTCTCCCGCGACTTCGTGGACGCCCGGGTGGTGCGGCTGACCCGCAACTACCGCTCGTCCGCGCCGATCCTGGCCGCCGCGGTGCAGGCGATCTCGCCCAGCTCACTGGTGCCGGGCCGCCGCCTCGACCCGGCGAAGGTCGACCCGGAGGCGGCGCTGATCGGGCAGTACGCCGCGAGCAGCCCCGCCGACGAGGCCGCGTTCATCGCCCGCAAGGTCGACGAGCTGGTCGGCGGCGTGTCCCACCGGACCAAGGCCGACGTGCGCGGAGTGACCGGCACGACGGTGTCGTTCAACGACATCGCGGTGCTGTACCGCACCGACGCGCAGGCCGCCGCGATCGTGGACGCCCTGTCGCGGGCGGGTGTGCCGGTGCAGAAGCGCTCGCACGACCGGCTGCGCAGCCGGGCCGGGGTGAACACGCTGCTGGCCGAGCTGCGCCTGGCTACCGGCCTGACCGGCTCGGTCGCGGCGCGGCTGAAGCTGACCGCGAAGGTGCTCATCGAGCGGCCCGCGCTGGGCGGCGGCTCGCCCGAGCCGGACGAGGTGTGGGCGGCCGTGGACCTGCTCACTCCGCTGGCCCTGCGCTGCGGGCAGGACCTGCAGCGTTTCCTGGGCGAGGTGGCCACCGGCGCGGAGGTCGACGCGCTGGACCCGCGCGCCGAGGCGGTCACGCTGCTCACCCTGCACGCGGCCAAGGGCCTGGAGTTCCCGGTGGTGTTCCTGGCCGGCTGCGAGGACGGGCTGCTGCCGCTGCGCTTCCCCGGCTCCGCGCCGACCGAGGCGGAGGTCGCCGAGGAGCGCCGGCTGTTCTTCGTCGGGCTGACCCGGGCGCAGCGGCGGCTCTACCTGAGCCATGCGGCGCGGCGGGTCCGCTACGGCAGCGAGCGGGATTGCCGGCCGACGCCGTTCCTGCAGGCGGTCGACGCGGGCCTGCTGGAGCAGCTCGGCGACCTCACCCCGCGACGACCTCGTGACCAGCAGCTTCGCCTGATCTGACGAACCGTGACACCCGAACGAATGACTGGGGTGACGTGACAGTGACACTGGCGGGCCCGACGGCGCTCAGTAGGACGGAAGTGTCCGCAGCGTCACGAGGAGCCCCCCTTGTCAGTGAAGCTGATCACGGTTGACCCCGTCACGCTCGTGCGGTTGGGGTACAGCTTCGCCTGTTCGACCCACCCCGACATCGACCTGGTCGGTCAGGCCGCCACGGGCGAGGAGACCCGCGAGCTGATCGGCGACCTCGACCCGCACGTCGTCACCATCGACGCCGCCATCCCCGGCCAGGGCGGGCTGCAGCTGGCCGCCGAGCTGCGCGCCGCGCGGCCGACTCTCGGGCTGGTGCTCACCGGCCCGGCCGAGGACGGGCTGCTGCTCCAGGCACTGCAGGCCGGGCTGTCGGCCTACCTGCCGCGATCCGCGCCGGTGGAGCTGCTGATGTCGGCGGTGCGGCATGCGGCGGTGGCCCCGGCCTCGTTCACCGCGCCGAACCTGGCCGAGGCGATGGCCCGCCGCCGGACCCGGTCCACCGCGCTGAGCCCGCGCGAGGAGCAGATCCTGCAGCAGCTGAACACCGGCGGCAGCCTGGCCGCGATCGCGGTGCGCATGCGGCTGACCGAGTCGACGGTGCGCACCTACGTGGCCCGCCTCTACGACAAGCTCGGCGTGCACAACCGCACCCAGGCTCTCCAGGCCGCGGCCCGCCTGTACCTCATCTGACGGACCCGCCGCCCCCGATCCCTGGCAAGATCGCCCGACTTGCCAGGCAGGTGGGCGTAAGCACGGTCAAGATACGCACGAGTGCCGGGCAAGTCGGACGATCATGGAGGGCGGGGGCCGTCAGCGGCCGCCGAAGGCCTCCATCACGTTGATGATGCCGGGGCCGATCACGACGATGAACAGCGCCGGGAACAGGCACAGCACCAGCGGGAAGATCACCTTCACGGGCAGTTTGCGGGCTGCCTCCTCGGCGCGCTGGCGGCGCTTGACCCGCATCTGCCGAGCCTGCTCGCGCAGCACTCCGGCGATCGGGATGCCCAGCTCGCCGGCCTGCACCAGGGCCATGGTGATGGTCTTCAGCTCGGGCACCGTGGTGCGGGCGGCCAGGGCGCGCAGGGCCTCCACCCGCCGCTGGCCCATCTGCATCTCGTGCAGCATGCGGGCGAACTCCCGGGCCAGTGCGCCGGGCATCGCCGCCGCGACCTGCGCGAGGGCCGCGTCGAAGCCGAGCCCCGCCTCCACCGACAGGGTCAGCAGGTCCAGCGCGTCGGGCAGCTGGCGGCGGATCTGCTGCTGGCGGCGTACGCCCAGGTCGTAGACGACCAGGAACGGCGCCCAGAAACCCAGCGCTCCACCGGCGAGCACCGACAGGATCAGTCCGCCGGGTCCGAAGCCGAACGCGAAGCCGAACGCCCCGCCGAGAAAGGCGACGACCACCAGGCCGAGGCCCTGCATCTCGACGACCCGCTCCGGCGGCCAGGCCACCGGGTTGCCGGCATGGTCGAGCCGGCGCTGCAGGCGGGCCGCGGCCCCCTTCGGGGTGAGCAGCCGGCCGAGCGCGGAGACCTGGGCCACCGCCGGTCGCAGCCGGTCGCCGAGTCGCTCCTCGGCGGCCGACGCGCTGCCGGGGGCGTACACGGTGTCGATCGTCTCCAGCGCCCTGGCCACGCCGGACCGGCTGACGCTGGCCGACGCCAGGGTGAGCACGGCGAGCGCGATCGCGGCGAACACCGCGCCCGCCCCGATGATGAGGATGAGCTGTCCGGACACCGTCACACCTCGATCTTGATCATCTTGAACAGCCAGGCCGCGCCGCCGATCACCAGCAGCACACCCAGCATGCTCATCACGATGCCCACCGGGTGGGTGTAGAGCGGGCGGATGTACTCGGCGCGGGTGAGGAACATGAAGCCGCCGATGCAGATCGGCAGCGCCAGCAGGATCCAGGCGCTGATCCGGCCCTCCGCCGACAGCGAGCTGACCTCGCGGTGCAGCGTCTCGCGTTCGCGCATGGTCTCGATCGTGGTGGTCAGCACCTCGGCCAGGTTGCCGCCGACGTCGCGCTGCACCCGGATCGCGACGACCGCCCAGGCCAGGTCCTTGCTGCGCATCCGGGTGGCGACCCGGTCCAGCGCGTCCTCGATGTCGACGCCCAGCCGGGTCTCGCCCAGCGCGCGGCCGAACTCGGCCGCGATCGGATCGGGCAGCTCCCGGGCCATCGCGTCCACAGCCTGCGCGAGCGAGAACCCGGAACGCAGCGAGCCGACGATCAGCTGCAGCGCGTCCGGCAGCAGCTCGCGGAAGGCGGTGACCCGTTTGGCCGCCCGGTTGCGGTGGTAGAGCGAGGTGAGCACCCAGCCCACCGGCGGTCCGAGCACCACCCCGGCGCCCAGGCCGACCGACATGGCCAGCAGCAGGCCGGTGATCAGGCACACCAGGGCCCGCAGCAGCAGCCACTCGTGCGGCCGCAACCGCATACCGGCCCGGTCGAGCTGCGTCGCCAGGCGGCCCTCGGCGTTGGCCGACTTCACCACCTGCTCCGACAGCGCGAGCGCGGCCGCGGCGACCTGGCCGGACTCGCCCTGCACGGCAGCCTTGCGGGGCGCGGCGACGAACTGGTCCACCTGGGTGAGGCGGCGTCGCCGCTCGGCCGCGGCCAGCATCGGGGAGACCACCAGCAGGAACGCGCCGAGCAGGGCGGCGAAGACCAGCCCGCCGAGCACGAGCAGCCAGGTCGGCCCCGGGCCGGGGGACTCCACGCCCACCAGCGGGACCGTCGCCCCGGTGTCCACGGCCAGGGCGATCGGCACCTCCGTACGCGCACCCGCCGCGCTCACCGCCAGCCGGACCTGCTGCCCGGCCAGGTCCGCCGGCACGGTGACCCGGACCAGCAACTGCACGGCGAAGGAGCCGGACGCTTCGGCGAACGCGTCGCCCAGCGCCGCCGGGTCGGCCACCGTGAAGGCGACGCCACCGGTGTCCCTGGACAGGCCGGCCAGGATGCCCGCCGTGGCGGCGGGCGTCTTGAAGGCGATCGTGTCGACCGGGATCGCGGCGGTCGCCTTCCGGGCCACGGCCAGCGTGGCCGTCGACGCCGTGTCCGCGCCGTCGGACAGCGCGATGATCCGGCGCTGGCCCCACTCACCCTTGCCGACCAGACCCGCGGCGGCGCGCACCCCGTCGTACAGCGCTGTCTCGCCCTTGGCCCCGAGCTTGTCGACGGCCCTCTCGGCGGCGGCGCGGTCCCGGGTCGGGGTGAGCACCACAGCCGCCGGCGCACCGGCGGTGACCAGGCCTATCTCGACGTCCGAGGGCAGCGCCCGCACGTAGCCGCGAGCCGCTTCCCGGGCGGCGTCGATCGGCGCGCCGACCATCGACCCGGAGGTGTCCAGCACCAGCACGACCGCTCGGCGCGGCGCGGTCGTCTCGCCCTGCGCGGCGCTGATCTGCGCACTGGTCACCGGCAGAGCCCGGTCGCCGACGGCGACGGCGACCCGGTCCAGCGCCGTGCCTGCGGGTAGGTCGGTGGCAGAGAGGTAGAACTCGACCAGACCCGCCTCCTGCCGCAGGCCGGATACGGTGATCCCCGGCTCGGCCAGGACTGCCCGTGACACGCCGACCGACAGCACGCCGGCAGTACGGCTCGACACCCCCGCGAAAGCCGACGCGGCAGCGTGAACCGGAGCACCGGTGACGATCGGAGCCGCGGCGGCCGTGAGCAGAACCACGCCGAGGCGCGCGACGGCTCCCGCCGGGCGCTTCACTGGCCCCTGCCGAACAGCTCGGGCCCCACGGTGATCCCGTGGTCGGCGAGGCGGTCGACGAAGCGCGGCCGCAGCCCGGTGCTGACCAGCGCGCCCTGATGGCGGCCGTACTGGTCCTGGCCGGCGCGGTGGTCGAAGACGAACAGATCCTGCAGCGTGATGACGTCGCCCTCCATGCCGGTGACCTCGGTGACGTGGGTGATCCGGCGGGTGCCGTCCCGAAGTCGGGCGAGCTGCACCACCACGTCCACCGCGCTGGCGACCTGCTCCCGGATCGCGCGCACCGGCAGGTCCATGCCCGCCATCAGCACCATCGTCTCCAGGCGGGCCAGCGAGTCGCGCGGGGTGTTGGCGTGCACCGTGGTCAGCGAGCCGTCGTGGCCGGTGTTCATCGCCTGGAGCATGTCCAGCGCCGCGCCGTCGCGGACCTCGCCGACGACGATGCGGTCCGGGCGCATACGCAGCGCGTTGCGTACGAGGTCGCGGATGGTCACCTCGCCGCGGCCCTCGACGTTCGGCGGGCGGTACTCCAGCCGCAACACGTGGTCCTGAAGCAGCCGCAGCTCGGCGGAGTCCTCGATGGTGATGATGCGCTCGTCGGGTGGCAGGAACGACGACACCACGTTGAGCAGCGTCGTCTTGCCGGTGCCGGTGCCGCCCGAGATCAGGATGTCGAGCCGGCCCTGCACGCAGGCGCGCAGCAGATCGGCGACCCGCTCCGGCATGGTGCCGAAGCGGACCAGGTCCTCGACGGTGAACGGGTCGGCGGCGAACTTGCGCACCGTGAGCGCGGCCCCGTCCAGCGCGATCGGCGGCACCACCGCGTTGACCCGGCTGCCGTCGGGCAGCCGGGCGTCGACCATCGGCGATGACTCGTCGACCCGGCGGCCGATCCGCGACACGATCTTGTCGATCACCCGGCGCAGGTGGGTCTCGTCCATGAACGCGGCGTCGACCGCGTGGATGTGCCCGAAGCGCTCGACGAAGATACGGTCCCAGGCGTTCACCATGATCTCGGTGATCTCCGGGTCGCGCAGCAGCGGCTCGATCGGGCCGTGGCCCAGGATCTCGTCGAGGATCTGCCGGTATGCCGTGGCGCGGTCGCCCGCGGTGAGGTTGGCCTCCTCCCGGGCCAGCACCTCGGGCAGCGCTTCGCGCACCCGGCGCTCCAGCTCGGCGTCGTCGGCGACGGTGTCGTAGAGCTGCGGCCCGAGCAGCTCCAGCAGTGCCTGGTGGGCGCGTTTGCGCACGGCCGCCAGCGGGTCGTACGCCCGCCGGGTGTTGCGCCGGCCGAACTGCACCGCACTGACCGGCACCGACGACACGGGCATGGCATGGCCGCCGACCGCGCCGGAGGCCTCGTTGACGCTGCTGATGCGCTCGCTGAGCACGCCGGGCGCGGCGGCGGGGGCGGGGGTGCCGCGCACACCGAGTCGGTCCTGCAGGGACATCGGGGTCAGCCCTTCTTCCGGGTGAACATGCCGCGCTTGGCGGGTGCGGGCGCGCCCAGGAACCGCTTGACCGCCAGTTCCCGGATGGCGCTGCTGACCGGGTGCTGCGGCTGGCCGGCGGCGAGCGGCACGCCGCGGTTGGCCGACACCGGCACGTCCCGGCTGCTTGGGATGAACCCGCTGATGGGCACCCGGATCACCTTCTCGACCTCGGTCATCGTGATGCCGACCTTGGAGTCGGCCCGGTTCAGCACAACGGTCCGGGCCTCGCGCCGGTAGTCGAGCAGGTCGAACATGTCGAGGGTGACCCGCAGGTTCTTCAGCGAGGGCAGCTCCGGCGTGCCGACCAGCACGTAGTGGTGGGTGGCGTCCAGCGCCGCCAGCATCTGCTCGGTGAAGGCGCTCGCGGTGTCGATGACCACGAAGTCGTACATGGACCGGGCCAGGTGCACCACCTCGGTGACGAGGTCGCGCGTGATCTCCTCGGCGATGGCGGGCTGGACCGGGGCCAGCAGCACGTCCACCGCCGCGCCGCCGGACTCGTACCGGGTCAGCATCGTGCGCAGGCCCGTCTCGTCGATCCGGTCCGCGACCGGGATGGCGTCGGCGATGGTCCGCTGCGGCGACAGCTGCATCATGATGGCCACGTCGCCGAAGGCCAGGTCCAGGTCCAGCAGGCACACGCGGCGGTGCCCCGTCGCCTTGGTGCCCTGCGCCAGCGTGACGGCCAGGTTGGTCGCGATCGTGCTCTTGCCGCACCCGCCCTTGGCCGCGAACACCGTGATCACCTGGCCGTCGGCCGGCTCGTCCGGGACACCCGGCTGCGGCCGCGTCGGCGGACCGGGCACCGCGGCCCGCCCGCTGGCCCGGTTGGCCCCGGCGAGCTGCCGCGACAGGTCGCGGGAGCGGGCGCTCGCGGCCAGCACGGCCGCGTGATTCGACGGATCGACCACTTCGCGGATACCTGCTTTCAACGCATCGGCCAGCACGTCGACCCCGAGTTCCGGGCGGAGCAGGACCACCCCGAGTTCCGGGCGGCGCAGCCGGCACTGCCCGGCGAACGCCACCGCGTCGGCCAGCGGCACGCTCGGCCCGAACAGCACCAGGTGCTCGTCGCGGTCGGTGTTCACCTGCTCGACCAGCGCCGGCGCCGAATCCACCACCACGGCGTCGCCCAGCAGCGTGGCCAGGTGATGGGCGAAGCGCGGATCGAACTCGTAGATGATCGTCATCGGATCGTCCTCAGCGGCCCACGGTGCGGTTGTCCACCGCGACGCCGGGCTTGACCCGGGTCTCCGAGGTGTCGGTCAGCAGCGCGAGGTAGATCTGGGCGATGCGCACCGAGTGCACCAGCTGCTCCGCCTGCTCCTGGGTGACCGCGACGGTGACCAGCAGGGTCACCTTGCCGTCCTCGGTCACCGCGACCTCTTCGCGCTGGGCCGAGGTCACCCCGTCCTCGCCGTACGCGCCGACGGCCAGCACCTCGACCCGGGGCAGCAGCAGCTTGGTGCCTTTGTTGTTCTCCCCGGTGATCTTCTTGTACGCCTCGTCGACCAGCGTGTACGTGGCGAACACCGCGATCTGCGAGCCCGGCCGGACGAACCCGCCGACCTCCTCCTCGACCGCCATCTTGAGGCTGACCGCCATCATCTTCTCGGGCACCGCGACGCCGCCCGACAGCTTCGTCGCAGCCCCGAACATGCCCCTGAGCAGCAACTGGCGCGGCTGCACGTCATGCGTCAGCACCAGCTCGTCCAGCTCGCCGGGCAGCGCGGTGAGCGCGTCCGGCGGCAGCGCGCCGGCGGGCATCACGACCTCCTCGGTCAGCCCGCGCGCCTTCACCGAGGCGCCGCTGGTGCCGGCCGGGATGCGCTGCGCCGCCACGACGACGGTCACCGCCTTCTGCCCCGCGGCCACCGAGTCGCGGGCCTTGCTGACGTAGAGGAGCACCGCCGCGGTGCCGAGCACCGCCAGGACGATCGCGAGCACCACGCCGAGAATGCGCCGGGTCATGAAACTTCCTTAGGGGTACGGGGTCAGCCGATGGTCTTGACGACCGTCGCGCCGAGACTGGAGGAGGTGCCGAACGATCCGGTCCACTCGACGACCGCGTTCGTGAAGTAGCCGTAGACGCAGTCGTCGTTGCCGCGGCACGGGCTGCCGCCGCTGAGCCAGGACTCGCGGTCGCGCGGGCTCATGCCGGCCAGCCGGTAGCCGGTGACCACGAAGGCGGCGAACCCGCGGAGGGTGTAGACGCCGTTGTTGCCGTTGTTCGTGACGTACTCGAAGATCGGGATGCCGACCGCGCGGCGCGCGTCGATCAGTGCGGTGAGGTCGTCCTTGCAGTCGTTGGGCGTGCCGTTGCCCGGGTCCGACCCGTACGTGCCGCCGGTGATCGTGGTGAGGCAGGACGAGTCGTGGTCCGTCCAGCCGAACCCGCCGGGCAGGTTGGACCCGGACGGGCCGGAGTTGCACGGGTTGGCGTCCGGGTGGCCGTGCACGTGCAGCACCCGCTCGTCGCCGGCCGTGGGCACCCCGGTGACGAAGTCGCCCGCGCCTACCGCGTCCAGGTACTCGCACAGCGAGAAGGTCAGCGCGAAGCCGCCCGCGGGCGGGCCCCAGCCCACCCGGGCGCACGCCTCGACGGTGGTGCCGTTGTATCCGCCGGCCAGCGACTGGGCGAAGACCGGCGGCAGGATGAGGCTGCCGCCCGGCACCTCGGTGCGGGTGCGCACCTCCGCCCAGGAGACGTCCGTCGGGCGCTCGCCCAGGCAGTCGGTGAGGTTGCCCTGCCCGGTGCCGGTGCAGGTGGGCAGGCGGGAGTCCGAGCCGCAGACGTAGCGGTAGCCGCTCACCCCGTCGGCGGCGTTGCTGTTCGCGTACGCCGACGTGGTGCCGGCCGCGGCCCGGCATTCGGCGTCGCGGGCCGGGTCGTTGCGGCGGGCGCAGTCGAGGGCGACGGCCATGGCCGCGGCGTCCGCGCCGGACTGCAGGTCCTCGCGCTCGACGTAGAGGCGTCCGACGTCCACGACCAGCGCGGTCATGCCGAGCAGCACCCCGCCGGCCAGCAGGATGGTGACGATGGTGGTGGCGGCGCCCCGGTCGGGCCGGTTCAGGAGCGGCATGGCATGACTCCCGTCGCGTCCAGCCGCACCGTTCCGTAGCCGGAACCGCCGAAGAGCGCGGCCAGGCCCGAGATCGGGGTGACGAAGGTGAACGTGTGCTCCACCCGGACGCGCGCGTCGGCGGTGGAGCCGGCGCTGCCGCACGGATTCGTGACGGTCACCGCGACCGGGGTGGACCCGAGCACCGCGCTGACCCTCGGGGCCGCGGCGGAGTTGGCGTTGGTGATGGTGACCGCCCGCGCGCCTTCCCTGGCCGCCTCGGTCACCCTGATCTGGGTGTTCAGCATCCGCCCGAAGTCGATGATGCCGAACACGAGCAGCAGCAGGAGGGGCAGCATGAGAGCCATCTCCACCGCCGCCGCGCCACGGTCGCGCCTTGTCATGGCTGCCTCGCACCTCTTCCCGGGACGTGGTGGCAGGGCCCGCGTCGGGCCGGCCCTGCCACTGCGCGGACCTAGATGGCGTTGACGACGGTCGTGAAGGCGGCCCGGATGTCGGTGCCGAGAGTCGTGACGATGCCGACGATGATGGCCGCGATCAGGGCCACGATCAGTCCGTACTCGACGGCGGTGGCGCCACGGTCACGGTTCGCCCAGGCGGCCTGGGTCTTGGTGATGAGCTTGAGCATGTGCGAGTGCACCCCCAGCAACGGCCGATCCGCGCCAGGCGGCCGGTCCACGACAGCTGCCGGCCGAGCGGCCGACTCCTGGGAGCCTGCCCAGTGAGCTACAGCCCGTCACTCCTATGTCATGTCAGCGTCACGTCGCGATCGAGGTGCCCGCCGAAGGCGATCAGCCGAACACCCAACGTGATCGTGAAATCGGCATCCGCCGGACAGCGACAGCCCGCGCACGACAGACCTCGCATGATCGGCCTATGTCATAGCTCGTCTAAAAGTCGCTAAACGGACAGGCTGCGGTGCCGTCCGGCCAGGCCTCCGAAATGCCTGCGCCCACGTCGGCGGGGCACAGTCGGCTTGCCGACACTCGCCGGCCGGATCGCCCGTTCGGGTGAGACTTCGCCCTGCTCAGGACACCTGCGCCAGCTCGCCGGCCGCGACCAGGGCCAGCAGGACGCCACCCAGCAGCGCGGGGCCCATCGGCAGCGAGCCGCGCCAGGTCACCCGCCGCAGAGCCAGCAGCACGACGGCGACGGCCCCGTTCAGCAGCAGGGCCAGCAGGCCTCCGAACAGCACCGCGCCCCAGCCCAGCCAGCCGAGCAGCAGTCCGGAGACCCCCGCGACCTTCGCGTCGCCGAGTCCGATCTGGCCGCCGGTCAGCAGCGCCAGCAGCCCGAACGCGCCCAGCAGTGCCGCGCCGCCGGCCAGCGCCCTGCCGTACGCCGACCAGCCGCCGCCGGTCGCGGCCGCGAGCGCCAGCAGCACCGCGACGGCCACCGCCAGCCGCCACACGATGGGGTCGGGCAGCCGCTGCACCGCCAGGTCGATCGCCACCAGCAGCACCCCGGCGACACTCAGCAGCAGCCCGGCGGCCAGCGCCCAGCCGTGGCCCGCGAGGCTCGCCGCGGTCGCCCCGGCTGCCAGCGCCCCCACCGGGACCGTCCACCAGGGACTCGGCCCCTGGCGTACCCCGCAGGAGGCGCAGCGCGCCGCGAACCGCCACCAGCCGGCCGGACCGGCGGCGAACGCCTGCCCGCATGCCGCGCAGCCGGGCAGCGCGGGCTCGCCCCAGGCCACCGACAACCGGTAGGCCACCCGTGGCGTCACCGCGCCGAAGAATGCACCCGCGGCCAATGACAACATCGTGACGGAGGAATCGAGGGGCATGTCGCGCACGGTACCTTGGCACGCACCCCGATCTCGTCCCCGCGGAGCCATGCTTTGCACACCCCTGACCGATACCCGCCCGAGCCCTTGGCGCAGCCGACCGAGCTGCTGCCGATCGTGCAGGCCCCACCCCGGCCACGCATGGGCGGCCGAGGCCCCGCCGTCATCGGCATCGCGCTGCTGGCAGCGTCCCTGGTGATCTTCGTGGGCGTGCTGGTCGCGCTCAAGATCGTGCCGAACCCGTTCGGCTCCGACGCCCCGCCGATCCCGGTCGCCACCGCGACCCCCTCCGGCCCACCGCGCACCGCGCGGTTCGCCCAGCCGGGTGACTGCGTGGCCAACCAGGGCACCGAGAAGGAACCCGAACTCGTGCTGAGCGAATGCGCGCCGGGCGCGCTGGAGGTGCTGGCGCGATTCGACGCGACCAGCGACACCGGGGAGTGCGCCGGTGTGAAGGACTACCGCTACCACTACTTCTTCGACAGCGAACTGGAGGGTTTGGATTTCGTCCTGTGCATGGGCGAACGTCCTTGATAATGGTGGTATGAGACCAGTACGAGGGGTCGCTCGGGCCATGCTCGGCGGGCTGTTCATCGCGGCCGGCGCGCAGGCGCTGCTGAAACCCGGTCGGTACGCCGTCAAGGCGGAACCCCTCGCGGAGCAGGTCGTGCCGCTGCTGGAAGCCGTCGACCCACGGCTGCCCACGGAGACCAAGACGCTGGTCCGGATGAACGCCGGCGTCCAGGTGGTAGCCGGTGCGATGCTTGCCACCGGCACCGCGCCCCGGCCCGCCGCGGCCCTGCTGGCGGGCACCCTCATCCCCGCCACGGTGGTCGGCCATCCGTTCTGGCGGATCGAGAACCCTGAGCAGCGCAACAACGAGATGGTGCATTTCGCCAAGAATCTCGGTCTGCTGGCGGGGCTGCTGCTGGCCGCCGTGGACACCGCCGGCTCGCCGAGCCTGGGCTGGCGAGGGCGCAAGGCCGTGCACGACGCGCAGAAGTCGGCGAAGAAGTCGTTGCGCAAGGCTCAGGAGAAGGCGTCGACGCAGTTACATCTCGGCTGATCCCGGGTAGGGGCGGGGTGAGCCGCCCAGACATCGGCGTTTCTTCGCCCCGGTCCGTGCCGTTGCGACATACAGAGCGTGCGTTTTCGCAGCCAGAGGTACCAGTGTGACGCCAATCACCTTAACTTCGCAGGCTGCGTTAACCAGCTAGAAATGTCGCAAAGTCGTGTGGGATCGGACACGGTCGGGTAACACGGGAGGTACTGGAGTGGTGCGCCGTTCTAGGCTGCTCAGCAGACACGAACGGGCTACCGAGACCCGACCCCTAAAAGGAGGTGGCGACGCCATGCCGGCACGCGGCGTGCGCAGTCTGCCCCGCCTCACCAGGACCCCCCGAATCATCCGTGACTGGAGATCCCCCCAGTGGGATCGTCGCACGCTCGTCCGGGTCGGCATCGTCGCCGCCATCTGCTACGCCGCCTGGGTGACGGAGCAGAACTTCGGACGGTGGTACGACTTCTTCGACATGAAGATCTATCACGGCGCGGTGGTGTGGTGGAGCGGCGGCGGCGAGCTGTACGAGTTCATCGCACCTGACACGACGCTCGGGTTCACCTACCCGCCGTTCGCGGCCCTGCTGATGCTGCCCATGGCAGCGCTGACACCTGCCGCCGCGGGACTGTTCAACCTGTTCTTCGGCCTGGTCGCGCTGGGTGTCGTGCTCGCCGCGCTGCTGATCCCCGTCGCCGACCGGTGCGGCTGGCCGCGTTGGCTGACCGTCGCCGTCGCACTGCCGCTGTTCGCCGCGATCGAGCCGGTGCGCGAGACGCTCGGCTTCGGCCAGGTGAACCTGCTGCTGTTCGCGGTGATCATGGCGGACCTGGTGGCGCTGCGCAAGGGCTGGCGCTGGGCCGGCGTCGGTGTCGGCATCGCCATGGCGATCAAGCTGACGCCCGCGCTGTTCATCGTGTACTTCCTGGTCAGCAAGCAGTGGCGGGCCGCGCTGACGGCCACGCTGTCGGGCCTGATCGCGACCGCCGCCGCATGGGTGATCGTCCCGCACGAGTCCGCGCTGTACTGGGGACACGTGATCTTCCAGACCGAGCGGGTCGGCGTCGCCGACATGACCCCCAACCAGTCCCTGGCGGGGCTGCTGTCGCGGCTGTACGACACCGCGACCGCGCCCAGCGTGCTCTGGATCGCGTTCGCGCTGGTGCTGCTCGCCGTGGGGCTGACCCGCGCCGCGGCGGCGCACGCCGAGGGCGACGAGCTGATCGCGTTCACCCTGGTCGGCCTGACCGCGAACGTGGTCAGCCCGATCTCCTGGACGCACCACCTGGTATGGGTCGTGCCGGCCGTCGTCGCGCTCGCCGATCAGGCGCTGCGCCGCCGGGCGGCCAGCCGCGGGCTGGCGGCCCGCGGGCGGTCCACGCCGGGGCTGCGCGAGCCGATCTGGTTCCCGGCGCTGGTCGGCGCACGGCACGCGGGTGCGGCGATCGCGCTCTACCTGCTGTTCCTGATCTCGCCGATCTGGCCGTACGAGCACCAGCTCCCGGCGGTGTCGCACTACGCCGACGGCCTGTTCGGCATGCTGGCCGAGAACTCGCTCGCCATCGCGCTGATCGCACTGGTCGCGGCACTGCCGTCCCGCCCCGGCGCCGAACCGGCGTTCGGCGGCAACACCGGCCCACGCCTGCCCGCCACCCGCCCCGCCCCCGTCGTCCCGACCCGCAAGGAGCCCGCGACCGCGGGCGCGCAGGCCGAGCGCTGACGCAGTTTCAGGGAAACTGCTGCTTCCAGCTTCACGGAAGCAGCAGTTTCCCTGTTTTTGCGCACCTTTCGCACAACACGGCGTCAGGGGCAGTTGACCCACTCGTCGGTGCCGTCGGTGAAGGTCTGGTGCTTCCAGATCGGCAGGCGTTGCTTGACCAGGTCCACGAGGCGGGCGCAGGCGTTGAAGGCCGCCGCGCGGTGCGCGGTGGAGACCGCCGCCGCCAGCGCGACGTCACCGATCTTCAGCGGGCCGTACCGGTGGGACACCGCCACGGCATAGACGTCGGGGTCGTCGGCGAGCTCCTGTGCCACCTCGCGCAGCACGTCGGCGGCGCTCGGGTGCGACTCGTAGGTCAGCGTCGCCACGGACCGGCCGTGGTCGTGGTCGCGCACCACTCCCGCGAAGCTGACCACCGCCCCCGCCCGGGGGTCCGCCACGGCCGCCTCGTGCGCCGCCACGTCCAGCGGATCGGTGGTCAGTTCGGCCAGCACGACCCGGTTCACGGCACCTCCACCAGTTCGACGGTGTCACCGGCGCGGCCGGTGGCGCCGGGCGGGATCACGGCGAACCCCTGCGCGCCGGCCAGGCCGCGCAGCATCGCCGATCCCACGTGGGACACCGGCCGGGCGAGGCCGTCGACCGGGTCGATCCGTACCAGCGCCAGATGGGTGTAGTCACCGCGGCCCGGCACCGGCTCGCCGAGGGTGACCTGTGGCAACGCCGGCTCGGGCCGACCGGCCAGCCCGGCCAGCAGCGGGACCACCAGGGACACCAGCGCCACCACGGCCGACTGCGGGTTGCCGGGCAGCCCGGCGACGAAACGGGTGCGCCCGCCGTGCGGCACCGCGGCGATCAGCATCGGGAAGCCGGGCCGTACCGCCACCGTGTTCACCACGTACGACGCGCCCAGCTCGGCCAGCGCCGGATGCAGGTGGTCGACCGGGCCGTGCATGGTGCCGCCGGTGGTGCAGACCAGGTCGACGCCGCTCTCCAGGACCGCCCGCAGCGCCTTGACGTGCGCGTCGAGGGTGTCCTTGATCGGTGCCGGCGGGGGCTCGCAGACCACGCCCAGCCGGCGCAGGTAGGCCGGCACGGCCGGGCCCAGCGCGTCGCGGATACGGCCGTCGGCCGGCGGTCCCGAGGTGAGCAGCTCGTCGCCGAAGACCAGCATGGCGGCCCGCGGGGCCGGACGCACCGGCAGCGTGTCATGCCCGCAGGAGGCGGCCAGGCCGATCACCGCCGGGGTGACCGGCGTGCCCGCGGGCAGCAGCGGCTCGCCGGCGCGGGCCTCCTCGCCCGGCATCCGCCATTCCCGCTCGGCCTTCGGGGTGCCGTCGACCAGGTCGCCGCTGCGCGTCGAGTGCTCGACCCGCAGGATGGCCTCGGTCCCCTCCGGCACCATGGCCCCGGTCGCGATCTCGACCGCGACCCCGTCACCGGACAGCGGCGCGGGCACGTTGCCGGCCAGCACGCGGCCGGTGACCCGCCATGGGCCCCGCCCGCGCAGCGCCCAGCCGTCGACGCTCGACGTGGGGAACGCCGGCAGGTCGCTGCGCGGCGCCAGGGCGGTGGCCAGGGTCAGCCCGTCGGCCTCGGCCAGCGGCACGGTGACCGGGGCGAGCTGCGCCCGCCAGCCCGCGGCGTGCACAGCGCGGCGGGCCGACACCCAGTCCTCAGGCGCGGTCATGCTTCCTCCTCGCTGCGCGCAGCGTCAGCATGACCCGGGAGCACTTGATTCGCTCCGCCGCGCTCGCTCATGCTCTGAACCCTAGACCTGTGTGCCGGTGCCGGCTGATGCCGGATGGTCCGCGCCGCGCAGCTGTTCCACGGCGTGGGGGAGCACCTGCGCCAGCACGGCGAGCCCGTCGCGGACCCCGCCGGTGGAGCCGGGCAGGTTGACCACGAGGGTCCGTCCGGAGACCCCGGCGACGCCGCGGGAGAGCGCGGCGAGCGGGGTCGCTCCGCTGCCGCGCACCGCGTCGGCAATGCCGGGGACCTCGTAGTCGACGAGTTCACGGGTGATGTCGGGGGTGCGGTCGGTCGGGCTGATGCCGGTGCCGCCCGTGGTGACGATCGCGTCGGGCCGCTCGGCCAGGGCCGCTCGCAGCGCCTGGCGCACCGGCTCGCCGTCGGGCACGACCACCACGTCGGCCACCTCGCAGCCGAACGCGCGCAGGCCGTCCGCGAGCAGCGGGCCGCCCCGGTCCTCGTACACCCCGGTTGCCGCCCTGGTCGAGGCGACGATGACCCGGACCTTCGGCGCACCGAGGTTTGGCCCGGGGTCCGGCCGGGAAACCGCGGGCATGGCTCCGCGCTCCCAGAGGCCGGTCTTGCCGCCCTCCTTGCGCAGCACCCGCACGCCGTCGATCACCGCCGCGGGATCGACTGCCTTGATCATGTCGATGAGCGCGAGACCGGCCGCCGCGACGCTGGTCAGAGCCTCCATCTCGACACCGGTACGGTCGGCGGTGCGAACGGTCGCCTGGATGTCCACCCCGTCGTCAGTGACGGTGAGGTCCACGGTGACGCCGTGGATGGCAATGGGATGGCACAGCGGAATGAGATCAGGGGTGCGCTTGGCGGCCATGATGCCGGCGAGCCGCGCCACGCCGAGCGCGTCGCCCTTCGGCACGCCCCGCCCGCGCAGGAGATCGAGCACGTCACGCGTGGTGACGACGCGACCCGCCGCGACGGCGACACGCAGCGTGATCTCTTTGCCCGCGACGTCGACCATCCGGGCCTCCCCGCGGGAGTCCACATGAGTCAGCTGAGGTGAGGAGGGAGCTGTTCCTTCTGTCACGACATGAGCCTAGTTGCTTCCTGGGCGAACACTGGAAGCGAACACTATGCGTAGGCGACCCACCACCAAACGTGATAAATCGCCATAGTTATTTGAAATGTGAATGCACCACTAGAAATCGACCGTGCAGAAACTACGCTCTGCATCAGACGTTGGCAAGCACAGGGGTCGAGTGGAAAGGAGTCGGAGATGCGCACCTTCGAGTGGCACTGACAATCGCTTAGGCTGTCCACACTCACGACCATCTGTCTCTGACGGAAGAGGTCCGACGTGGCCAGCCAGACCCCTGCTCCACAGCAGGCCGACCAGCAGCTCAAGCTGCTTGTTCGTTTCGTCGCGCTCATCGCCGGTGCCGTGGTGCTAGTCGCCGTCGGCACCGCGGCGAGCAGCGGGGTCGACTCCCGCACGGCCCTGCAGGCCGTCGCGCTGACCGCTTTGATCACGTTCGCCTCGCTGACCTCGGTGCGAGTGCGGGTGGGATCCAACAACCTGGACGTGACCTGGGCAGACTCAGCACTGCTGATCGCAGCGGTGCTGCTGCCGCCGCAGTGGGCGGTGCTCTGCGCCGCCGTCGGCATCACCATTGAGAAGTCCACCCGCAAACTGCCGCCGATCAAGTTCGTCTTCGGCGTGGCCAAGGGCATCGTCAACTGCGCCGTCGCGGCGGTGACCCTGGCCCTGGCAGGCGGTGCCGCTGATCCGCCGCTGGAGCACCTGGGCCCGCTGGCGCTGGCCTACCTCGCCGCCCTGATCGCCGACGAGATGACGATCATTCCGGTGATCGCGCTGGCGACCGGCACGAGCATGCGCGACCGCTTCCTCGCCGACCTGGACCTGCGCCTCGGTTCGGCGTTCGTGCGGTTCGCCGTTGCCGTGCTCACGCTCGCCGTGCTCGGGGCCGAGCCGCAGCTGCTCATCGCCATTCCGGCGATCGTGTTCAGCCTGCACCTGACCTATCGCGGCCGCCTGCGCGCTCGGGCCGAGCGGCTGGCCTGGCAGCAACTGGCCGAGGCCACCGACGCCATGAACGTCGTGCAGATGGAAACCGTGCTGCACACCGCCGTCCGCAACGGCGCGCGCCTGTTCTCCGCCGACCGGGTCGAGATCGAGGTATGCCTCGACGGCGTGCAGCAGTCGGTCCACGGCACCCAGAGCGCCATCACCTACCACGGTCGGCCCGATCAGTCCCCGGCGGACGAGGCGACCACGGCCGTCGTCCCGCTGATCGGCGACAACGACGGCGAGCGCGTCGGCGAGCTGCGGCTGTGCTTCCAGGTCCCGGTCGCCCTGTCCGAGCGGGAGCAGTTCACCCTGCGGGCGTTCGCCGGCGCGCTGTGCACGGCGATCCGCAACGCGGCCTCGTACGCCCAGCTGGAGCAGATGGCCGGACAGCACCAGCACGATGCCACCCACGACCTGCTCACCGGGCTGCCCAACCGGCGGCGGCTGCAACTGGACACCGAGGACGCCCTCGACCGCAAGCGCGGCGGGCGCGGCGTGACCGCGCTGCTGGTGCTCGATCTCAACCACTTCAAGGACGTCAACGACGCCCTCGGCCACGGCGCGGGCGACCAGGTGCTCATCGCGGTCGCGCAGCGGCTGTCGGCGGCCGCGGGCGACGAGACACTGGTCACCCGGCTCGGCGGGGACGAGTTCGCGGTGCTGCTGCGCAACCTGCCCGCCCCCGCGCTCGCCCTCTACCAGGCCGAGCACCTGCTCTCCACGCTGCACGAGCCGGTCGACGTCGACGGCATGCCGCTGGTCGTGTCGGCCAGCGCCGGGGTGGCCACCGGGCCGTGCGAGGGCGGCTTCGTCGAGCTGCTGCGCCGGGCCGACATCGCGATGTACCAGGCCAAGCGCACCGGACGCTCGGTGGCCGCGTACGCCCCCGACAACGACACCGCCGACCGGGCCCGGCTCGTCGTCGGCGGCATGCTGCCGCGGGCGGTGGCGGAGAAGGAGTTCATCCTCCAGTTCCAGCCCATCGTCGACCTGGCCAGCGGCGAGCCGATCAGCGCCGAGGCGCTGGCCCGCTGGCAGCACCCGGACAAGGGCATGGTCGACCCGCGCAGCTTCCTCGGCTCCATCGAGCGATCCGGCCTGCTCACCGCGTTCACCGACGCCGTGCTCGACCAGGCGCTGGCCGGGGCGGCACGCTGGCGCGAGCTGGGCTGCCGGTGGCCGGTGGCAGTGAACATCTCCCCGCGCAGCCTGCTCGACCGCCGGCTGCCCGCACTGGTGACCCGGCGGCTGGACGACCACGGCCTGCCCGGCGACGCGCTGGTGCTGGAGCTGACCGAGTCGCACACCGTCAGCCAGCTGGACATCGTGGACAAGGTGCTGGCCGAACTGGCCGAACTGGGCTGCATGATCGCGCTGGACGACTTCGGCACCGGATACTCCTCGCTGTCGGTGCTGTCCCGGGTGCCCGCCAAGGAACTGAAGATCGACCGCTCGTTCGTGACGCAGATGGAGAACACCCCCAGCGCCGCGGCCGTGGTCCGCTCCCACCTGGAACTGGGCCGCCACCTCGACCTGCTGGTTGTCGCCGAGGGCGTGGAGCGCGACAGCCAGCGGCACATGCTCTGGGACCTGGGCTGCACCGCCGGACAGGGTCACCTGTTCGCCAAGCCGATGCCGATCGAAGAGGTCCTCGCGCTGATCAGCGCGGACGACGGCCCCGTCCGGCTGGCCCCTCCGCTGCACGACCCGAACGCAGTGGTGCGCATGCCGGCCAAGCGCAGCCCGGGCCGCACCCCCCGCGCTTCGGGCACCACCGGCAGCAACGGCGGCTAGCGGGTGTCAGACTCCTCCGCATGAACGAGCGGATGACCGGCACGGTGCCCCCTGTCCGAGCCGCGCACCCCGGGATCCCGGCGTGAGCAGCAGGGCCGGGGACCGCGGTGTCCGCGGCACACCGGGCCGGATCTGGCGATCGCTCGACCTCGCCGCAGGTGGACTCGCCGCCGACCTGGGCCTGTATGCCCTGTCCGCGCTGTTCGCCTGGTCCACCGCGGCCGGCTCTACGCTCGCCTCGCACCGTGCCTGGGGCGCGGTCGCCGTCTGGGGCTACGCCGCCGCGACCCTGGCCGTCCTCATCCAGCTCCTCCTGCGCCGCCGCGCTCATGATCACTCGACTTGCCGGGCAGGTGGGTCAAAGCGCGCCCAAGATACGCACGAGTGCCAGGCAACTCCGACGATCTTGACCGGCGCGGTCCGGGACCGGACGGCACGGGGGAGCGGGGAGGTCGCGCGGGCTTGGGTGACGGTCGGGGCGTGGGTGGCGGTGACGCTGGTGCCGCTCGTCGCGCAGGCGGTAGCGCGGGCGGGCGGGATGAGCGGGCGGGCGCAGGAGGAGGTGCTCGTCGTCGAGGAGTCGGCGCGGCGCCTGCTCGACACCGGTACGCCCTACCTCGGCCGCGAGGGCATCGCCGCGCTGCCCGAACCGCTGCTCGGATACACGCCGTACCAGCCGGGGATGGCCGTGTTCGGATTGCCCCGCGCGGTCTTCGGCGACAGTTGGTGGACCGACGCGCGGATCTGGTTCGCGCTGGTCACCGTGCTCGTCGTGGCACTGGCGGCACGGCTGCTGCGGGACGGCAGCACCACCCGCGACGCGCTGCTCGTGCGCGCCGTACAGGCCGCGACCGTGCTGCCGCTGTGCGCGCTGACCCTGGCCACCGGCGGCGACGACCTGCCGGTGCTCGCGCTGTGCCTGCTGGCGTTCGCGCTCGCGGCCCGGGACCGGTTCGGCTGGGCGGGCGTGGCGATCGGCGCGGCGGCGGCCATGAAGCTGCTCGCCTGGCCCGTCGCGCTGGTGCTCGGCGCGTACGCCCTGGTCCGCAGGTCGGGCGGCCGCTACGCCGTGGGCGCGGCCGGTCTGCCCCTGCTCACGCTGGCCCCGGCGCTGCTGGTGGACCCGGCCGCCTTCGTGGAGAACGTGATCCGCTTCCCGACCGGCCACGGCCTGGTCACCAGCCCTGCCGCATCACCCCTGCTCGGCTACCTGATCGCCCAGCACGTCCCCGGTGGACGGCTCGTCGCGCTGGCCCTGCTCGCGCTCGCCGGCCTGGCCGTCGGCCTGTGGCTGCTGCGCCGCCCGCCCCGCGACGCCGGCGCGGCGGCCCTCATCACCGCCACCGGCCTGCTCGCGGCCATCATCCTGCTGCCCGCCACCCGCTTCGGCTACCTCCTCTACCCCGCCGCCCTCGCCCTCTGGTCCCTCCCCCTCCGCCCACCCCCTCCCGTCGATCATGAACTTATGGCACGGTTCGGCGGCGTGTCGCGGGCACAAACTCATGATCACCCGAATGTGGGCTGACCCGGCCCCACGGCGTCAAGCCGTCAGGGCGTAGCCGGCCGCGGCGGCGGCGAGCCCGGCCGCCACGCTGACGGCGACGTTGGCGAAGGCCTGGCCGAAGCTGCCCGTCTCGACGAGCTTGACCGTCTCGTACCCGAAGGTGGAGTAGGTCGTCAGCGCGCCGCAGAACCCGGTGCCCAGCAGCGCCGTCACACTGCCCGGCACGGCCCCGGCCAGCGCCGCGCCGGTCAGCAGGCCGAGGATCAGCGAACCCGCCACGTTCACGGTCAGCGTTCCCCACGGGAAGACCGCGTCGTGCCGCGCCTGCACCGCACGGTCCACCAGGTAGCGCAGCGGCGCGCCCACGGCCGCCCCGAGCGCCACCAGCAACACGGTCACCGCTCCTCCTCGCTCTGCTCGTCGTCACGGTGGGCCTGAACCCGCCGGGTTCGCTCGCGAGACTCGCTCACCGTTCCTCCCCGCTCCGCTCGTCGTCACGGTGCGCCCCAGCCCGCCGGATTCGCTCGCGAGACTCGCTCACCGCAGCACCTCGACCGGGTCCAGCATGACCAGGCCTTCGAGGCTCAGTTCGGCCAGCTGCGGCAGGAAACCGCGGATACGCTCCTCCGCGTCGACGATGACGACCATCATGGGCAGTTCCTCGGCCAGCGACAGCAACCGGTCGGTATGGATGCGCGAGTGCGTGCCGAATCCCTCGACGCCTCGCAGCACCGACGCGCCCGCCAGCCCGGCCGCGTGCGCCCGGTGCACGATCTCGGTGTACATCGGGCGGTGCCGCCACCGGTCGCCCTCGCCGACCAGGATCGTCAGGCGCAGACCGTTCACCGTCGTACCAGCCATCGGGTCACCACCATCCCGCCGTACACCGCCGGCAACGCGACCAGCAGCGTGCCCACCAGATACACCGCCGCGACCGCGACCGCTCCGGCGTCCGCCAACCGCACGATGTCGACGGTATAGGTGGAAAAGGTGGTGTACCCGCCCAGCACGCCGGTGCCGAGGAACGGCCGCAGCAGCCGCCGCCCCGGCCAGACGTGCGCGACCAGTGCCATCAGCACCCCGATGAGCAGGCAGCCGGTGACGTTTACCAGGAAGATCCCCCATGGGAACCCGGTGGGGGAGGGCGGCAGGAGCCGGCTCACCGCGTAGCGGGCCAGCGCGCCGAGCACACCGCCCGCGGAGATCACCGCGAGCACGTCCCACTGCCTGCGCATGCCGACTGGCCTGCGGTCAGATCGCCATGTCCACGAAGCGCGAGAAGTGCAGCTGCGCGGCGACGGTGATGGTGTCAGTGGGGCCGTTACGGTGCTTGGCCACGATGAAGTCGGCCTCGCCCGCGCGCGGCGACTCCTTGTCGTAGTAGTCGTCGCGGTGCAGCAGGATCACGACGTCGGCGTCCTGCTCGATGGAGCCGGACTCACGCAGGTCGGACAGTTGCGGCCGCTTGTCGGTGCGCTGCTCGGGGCCACGGTTCAGCTGGCTGACCGCGATCACCGGGCACTCGACCTCCTTGGCCAGCAGCTTCAGGCCACGCGACAGCTCCGAGACCTCCTGCTGGCGGCTCTCGGTCTTCTTGGGCGAGCTCATCAGCTGGAGGTAGTCGACGACGATCAGCTTCAGGTTGTGCCGCTGCTTGAGGCGGCGCGCCTTGGCCCGGATCTCCATGAGGTTCATGTTGGGCGTGTCGTCGACGAAGATCGGCGCCTCGGAAATCTCGCCCATGCAGCGGGCGAGCTTGGTCCAGTCGTCGTCGGACAGCTGCCCGGAGCGCAGCACGTGCAGCGGCACCCGCGCCTCCGCCGACAGCAGACGCATCACGATCTCGGTCTTCGACATTTCCAGCGAGAAGATGGCGCTGGCCATGTCGGCGCGAACCGCGGCGTGGCGAGCGAAGTCCATTGACGCAGTTGACTTGCCCAGACCGGGCCGCCCGGCAACGATGATGAGCTGGCCGGGCTGGAGGCCGCTCAGCAGCCGGTCCAGGTCGCTGAAGCCGGTCGGCACGCCGCGCATGCTGCCGTCGGCCGCGCCGACCGCCTCGATCTCGTCCAGCGTCGGCTGGATCATGTCGGCGAGGATCGCGAAATCCTCGCTGACCCGGCGCTCGGTCACGTCGTAGATCGCCTGCTGGGCGAGGTCCACGACGTCGTCGACGTCGCGGCCCGAGCCGGCCGCGGAGCCGTAGCCCAGTTGCACGATCTTCGTGCCGGCCTCGACCAGGCGGCGCAGCACCGCGCGCTCGCTGACGATGCGTGCGTAGTAGGACGCGTTGGCCGCGGTGGGCACTGTCGAGATGAGCGTGTGCAGGTACGGCGCACCGCCGATGCGGGCCAGGTCGCCCGCGCTCTCCAGCACCGCCGCGACGGTGATCGCGTCGGCTGGCTCGCCTCGGCCGTAGAGGCCGAGCACGGCGTCGAAGATGGTGGAGTGGGCGGGGCGGTAGAAGTCGTTCGCCCGCAGGATCTCGACGACGTCGGCGATGGCGTCCTTGGACAGCATCATGCCGCCGAGCACGCACTGCTCCGCGGCGACGTCCTGCGGAGGGGTCTTCTCGAAGGGCACCTGTTCGGCCGCCGGGGCTGCCTGGACCGCGGTGAACTGCCCGCGTACGCCGTCCCCGACCGATGTCACGGCGCCTCCCCTCACAACCCGATTCGATTGACCCTAGGCGCGTGAATCACCCCGCACAAACACCCGCGGGGACGAGACTGGGGGCAACCTGTGGACAACCCGCCCCAGCCTGTGGGGGACCCTGTGCACAGCCTGTGGACAACTTTCCCCCACAGGCTGTGGATAACGCCTTGACCTGCGATTTCACTTCACACAGGCTGTGCAAACAAGATTCTTTGCAAGATTTTTATCTGGCGTGGCGCGGGTCATAAGATCGCCAGTTGCCTATTCTCGCCGGTTCGGGGGATTGCCTGAGATATCGGTCTCCGCCAGGCTCCGACCGTGGGATATCCGGATTGGTCGTCACAGCACGACGGCTGGGGAGCGCAGCCGCCTGCCGCGCCCAACGTGCGGGCGGGCGGCTGGCCGGGGCCGTCGGACCCCACCATCCCCCGGCAGCGCAACGCCGTCGACCGGTACGGCACCGCCGACGACTACGGCCAGTCCGCGGATTACGGCCAGGCCGCCGACGCCGGCTTCCACACGTACGTCACCGGCGAGAACTACGACGGCTACGACGACCGCTGGCCGGACAACCTCGCCAACCTCCACACCCCGGAGACGCGTCAGGGCTACGGCACCGGCTACGACGAGCCGTCCCGCACCGAACGCGACTACTGGACCGCGCTGCTGTGGGCCGCCGGCTTCTACGCCGTGCCGCTGGTGGTGCTGATCGTGCGCGCGCTGCTGCTCTCCGGCCGGTCCGACCCCGCCTGCGTGGCCGCCGGGCTCGGCGGTTGCGAGTCGGAGCGGTCGGCCGCGCTCGGCGACCTCATCGCCGGGTCACCGCGCTGGGGTCTGGCGCTGCTCGGCGCGCTCGCCATGGCGGCGGTGCTGCGCTGGGCGAGCGACAGCTGGCGTCCGGCCACGATCGGCTTCTGCTCCGCCGTGGTGGCCGGCGGCGCGACGACTGTCCTGCTCAGCATCATCTGAGGCGTTCTCGCCAGATCACGGCGAGCGCACGGTTTGGTCACGACCGGTTCCGCTTTCATCTCAGGTATGCCACGGAAGCGGTAAATGATCATCAACGCGCTTCCCATGAAGTCCGGTATCCGACCCGGCCGGAATCACCCGGCCCGGACCGGCTTCACGGGAGGTCCCGATGAGACTGAGAAGCTCCGCCGTAGTCGTCTGCGCCCTGCTCGCCCTGGCCGGCTGCGGTTCCAGCGACGCGCCGAACAGCTCCCCACATCCACCCAGCCGGGGCGACGGCGCGCAGAACGAGACCGGACCGCAGCGCCCGTCGCGCGACGACCTGTCCACCTTCGCGCTAGACGTGGACACCGCCTCGTACGGCTACACCGCCGGCCGCCTGCGCGACGGCCGGCGGCCCGACCCGGACACCGTGCGGCCCGAGGAGTTCGTGAACTCCTTCGACCAGCACTACCCGCAGCCGAAGGGCGACGGCTTCGCCGTGCACGTGGACGGCACGCGGCTGCCCGCCTCGCACGAGGCCTCCGGTGACACCCGGCTGCTGCGCATCGGCCTGCAGACCCGCGGTGAGGACAGCGAGCAGCGCAAGGATGCCGCGCTCACCTTCGTCATCGACGTGTCAGGCTCCATGGCCGACCCCGACCGACTCGACCTGGTGCAGGATGCCCTGCACACGCTCATCGACCAACTGCGGCCCAGCGACGCGGTGGCGATCGTGACCTTCAACGACCGCGCCAAAGTGGTACGCGAGATGACCCGGGTCGCCGAGAAGCAGCGGCTGCACGACGCCATCGACTCGCTGCGGGCAGGCGGCAGCACCAACCTCGGCGACGGCCTGGTCACCGGGTACGAGACCGCGCGCGACGGCTTCCGTACGGGCTCCAGCAATCGGGTCATCCTGCTGTCGGACGGTCTGGCCAACACCGGCACCACCGATGCCGACCGGCTGCTGCGCCAGGTCCGCGAGGAGGCCGACAAGCAGATCGCGCTGCTCGGCGTCGGGGTCGGCAGCGACTACGGCGACGAACTGATGGAGCGGCTGGCCGACCGTGGCGACGGATTCGTGGTGTACGTCTCCGAGCGCCGCCAGGCCCGGGACGTCTTCGTGCGGCGGCTGCCCGCGACGCTGGCGCTGCGCGCGCTGGACGCGAAGGCGCAGGTCCAATTCGACGCCGCGACCGTCGCGTCGTACGAGCTGGTCGGGTACGAGAACCGGCAGGTAGCCGACGAGGACTTCCGCAACGACCGGGTCGACGGCGGCGAGGTCGGCCCGGGGCACTCGGTGACCGCCCTCTACCTGGTGCGGCTCAAGCCGGGCGCGACGGGCCGGATCGCGGAGGTGCGGGTGCGGTGGCTGGACCCGAGCACGAAGCAGCCCTCCGAGACGTACGAGTCGATCGCGGCCGGTGACCTGACCGGGGAGTTCGCCTCGGCCGACCCCCGGCTGAAGGTCTGCTACGCGGCCGCCTTCTTCGCCGTGGCACTGCGCGGCGGTGACGGTGCCCGCGCCGTGAACCTGGCCGACCTCGCGAAGATCGCCGACGACGCCGCCGACCGCCTCGACGAACGCCCGGTCGACGACCTCGCCGACCTCATCCACACCGCCCAGCGCCTGTCCTGACCAGCCCCACCCCTGCCGCAACTCTTAACGAGTCGCGGTCATGAGCCCGGCCGGATCGCCCAAGGGTTGCGGGCCGGTTCGGGCTGGCCCGGCGGGGTGGAGTGGGTGGGACGGCAGCAGGCCCCCGGACCGAGTGGTCCGGGGGCCTGCCGGGTGTTACGGGGTCTTACTTGGCGGCGACCACGTTCAGGTTGAACTTGGCGGTCACATCCGGGTGCAGCTTGATCTGCACCGTGTAGCCACCGGTCGACTTGATCGCCGACGGCAGCTCGATCTTGCGCTTGTCCAGCGTCGGACCGCCGGCGGTCTTGACCGCCTCGGCGACCTCGGTCGCGGTCACGGAGCCGAACAGACGGCCGCCCTGGCCGGCACGCGCCGACAGGGTGACCTTCAGGCCCTCGAGCTGCGACTTGATCTCGTTGGCGTGGCCCAGGTCGCGGACCTCACGAGCCCCGCGGGCCCGCTTGATCGACTCGACCTGCTTCTCGGCGCCCTTGGTCCACAGGATCGCGAAACCCTGAGGGAGCAGGTAGTTACGGCCGAAGCCGTCCTTGACCTCAACGATGTCGCCGGGAGTGCCGAGACCGGACACCTCGTGCGTCAGAATGATCTTCATCAGGTGCCCTCCTCTCAGCGACCGGTGGTGGTGTACGGCAGGAGCGCCATCTCGCGGGCGTTCTTGACCGCACGGGCGATCTGCCGCTGCTGCTGCGTGGTCACGCCGGTCACCCGCCGAGCGCGGATCTTGCCGCGGTCGGAGATGAACTTGCGCAGCAGCGCGGTGTCCTTGTAGTCGATGTAGGTGATCCCCTCCTTGTCGAGAGGGTTCACCTTCTTCTTCGGTTTGCGCAGGGCCGCAGCCTTCGCCATGATCTCTACCTCAGTCTGTTTCCACTGACCGGGGACCGTGCACGGTCACCTGTCAGAACGGTGGCTCGTCGTCGAAATTGCCACCCGAACCGCCTGCGGGAGCAGCCGTCGCCCACGGGTCGTCGGAGAAGCCTCCGCCGCCGGAGCTGTTGCCGCCGCCGCTGGAGCCGGAGCCGTAGCCCCCACCGCCTCCGCCGCCGGAACGCGACATCTTCTGCACCTTCGCCGTGGCGTACCGCAGCGACGGGCCGATCTCGTCGACTTCCAGCTCGTAGACCGTGCGCTTCTCGCCTTCCTTCGTCTCGTACGACCGCTGGCGCAGCCGTCCGGAGACGATGACGCGGGAGCCCTTCTGCAGCGACTCGGCTACGTTCTCCGCCATCTGCCGCCACATGTTGCACGACAGGAAGAGCGGCTCGCCGTCCTTCCACTCGCCGGACGCGCGGTCCAGCGTGCGGGGGGTCGAAGCGAGACGGAACTTCGCCACAGCCGCACCCGACGGGGTGAAGCGCAGCTCAGGGTCGTCGACAAGATTGCCGATGACCGTGATGGTGGTTTCTCCAGCCATGACCTTCTCCTCGGTTCACATTTGTTCTGCCGCAAAGGTTCCCACAGGGATGCGACAGCACACGTGAAGTGGTCCGGGCGTCGCGGGTGTCGGGAAGGTCAGCGAACTTCCGGACGGATGACCTTGGTGCGCAGCACGGACTCGTTGAGTCGCAGCTGGCGGTCCAGCTCGGCAACGGCCGCAGGCGTGGCCTGCAGGTCGATGACGGCGTAGATGCCCTCGGCCTTCTTGTTGATCTCGAAGGAGAGCCGGCGACGGCCCCACACGTCGAGCTTCTCGACCGAACCACCCGAGGTCCGGATCACGTTGAGGTACGTGTCCAGGGACGGGGCAACGGTGCGCTCCTCGAGACTGGGGTCGAGGATCACCATTACTTCGTAGTGACGCAAGACGTACTCACCTCCTATGGGCTTGGCGAGGCCGGTGACCGGCCTCTTCGGCTACGGACTGTCCGTAGCAGGAGGTCTGCGTCGTTCCATGCGAATGCCGCGGGATCTGCCCGCGGCACACGGAACCCGACCATGTTACCTGGTCGCCCGCCCGCGCCCGCCGTCGCCGCCCCACCGCCGCGTCACGCCCGCCGGCACCCGGCCGCCCGACCTGGCCGAGATCACCCGACTTGCCAGGCAGATGGGCGTATGAGCAGTCAAGATTCGCCCGATTGCCTGGCAAGTCGGACGATCAAGCACGGCGGCGGCCGGCGTCGGGATGTCGACAGACGGCGAGACGCGGCCACCTGATCCAGGTGACCGCGTCTCGTGAGGAGGACCGCGGGGCGCTCTTTCCGAACTGCTGGGTGGGACCTGGGGAGGAACGACCACACCGACGATGTTGGAGAGAAGCGCCCCGCGGAGTATCTGTAATACTACGCGAACTCTGCCCGAGTTGCTCGCTGAGCGATAATAGCGCGGATTGCCCCGGCTGACACGCCAACGACACACACTGTCGCGATAATTGCTAGAAGTCCGATTGGCCCCTTGTCAGGGGAAGTGGAGGACGCCCGGTCGGCGTTGAGCATGTCGCCGTCCTTGTCGATCAGCGACACCGCCGCCGGCGACTCCTCGACCCCGCCAGCCTGCTCGTCGTCCTCGCCAGGAGTCGGGAACAGCGTCACATCGGGATCCGCCACGTTCGGCTCCTCGGTCCCCGGCGCCTGCGTGTCGTTGCGGCTGGTCGAGCGGCTGGTGCCCGGCTGGCTCGCCGCCTTCGTCGGGCTGGGCTTCGCGGACGGCTTGCGGGTCGGCGTCGAACCGCTGTTGCTGCTGCCCTGCCCGCTGGTCGAGCCGGAGCTGGACGGGGTCGACGTCGAGCGGCTGGTGACCTCGACGGTCAGCGGCTCGAAGGTCGGGTTCAGGTTCAGCAGGCACTCGGGCACCATGGCGACCTTGACCGGGCCGCGGTGGAACTGCACCTCGACCGTCTCGCCGTCGGCGACGTCCGCGCTGTCCTTGCCGTCGATCTGCAGGGTCGCACCCTGGCCCAGGCCGTTGGTGAGGCGCACCTTCGACTCCGCGGCGACGGTGATCTTCGTGGTCGCCGGCTTGGAGCCGCACAGCAGCAGGCCCAAACCGCCGCCGCTGAAGCTGACGCCGGGCGCCGCCTCGGGCTCGGCGGCCCCGGCCGGGCTGGCGCCGAGCAGCGGCAGGCCCGCGAGAAGGCCGGCCGCCGCGAAGGCCGCGGCTCGCCGACGGATGGCGTACGACATGACGCATCTCCCCCTGGGGCGTGCGCCCCGGATTCCGGTCGCCTCGCGGGGGGCGAGGAGGCACGCCTCGCTGTTCCCCGGCTGGGGGAGCACGGTGCGGCATTGAAATCAACGCAACAAACCGGCTCCGGTTGCGCATGCGACCGCAGCGCCCGCCGCGCGGAGCGGTAATACTGGTCGAATGCTTATCGGGGCTCACGTCGATTATGAAGATCCACTAGCTGAGGCGACCGCGCGCAACGCCGATGTCGTGCAGTTCTTCCTTGCCGATCCACAGGGCTGGAAAGCCCCGGAGACCCGGCCGGACGCCGAGACGCTGCGGGCCAGCTCGGTGGAGATCTTCGTGCACGCCCCTTATGTGCTCAATCTCGCATCGACGAACAATCGCATCCGCATTCCCAGCCGCAAACTGCTCGCCCAGCACGCCGCCGCGGCGGCCACGGTGGGCGCCAGCGGCCTCATCGTGCACGGCGGACACGTCAACAAGGGCGAGGACGTCGCGGTCGGCATCGACAACTGGCGCAAGGCGCTGCAGCAGGCGCAGGAGAAGGGCGGCCTGCCGACCCGGGTCCTGATCGAGAACACCGCCGGCGGCGACAACGCCTGCGCGCGGCGCTTCGACGAGCTGGCCCGGCTCTGGGACGCGGTCGGCGAGTTCGGCGTGGGCTTCTGCCTGGACACCTGCCACGCCCACGCGGGCGGCGAGAAGCTGCTCGACATCGTGGACCGGGTGAAGGCCATCACGGGGCGGATCGATCTCGTGCATGCGAACGGATCACGAGACGGATTCGACTCCGGCCGCGATCGGCACGACAATCTGACAGTCATGAACGACGAACCCGGGATGATCGACCCCGAGCTGGTGGCCGCCGTGGTGCGCGCCGCCGGTGCTCCTGCCGTGGTGGAGACGCCAGGCGGGGTGGAGGGTCAGTCCGCCGACATCGCGTACCTGCGCGCACACCAGTAGAGGGGAACCTGTGAACGGGACCGACGCCGCGCCCGCCAAGGAGCCGACCGCCGTCAAGGAACCGGTTGCCCCTCGCCACGCCGCACCCGAGCCGCAGCCGGTCGAGGAGGACGCCTTCGCCCGCTTCGCCCCGGACACGGCGGAGGAGACGCCGACCCGGCTGCGCCGCGCGCTGCGGGGCACCCGCTACGCGCTGCTGCACGAGTGGGCGCTGGCCGCGTACGCCTCGCTGGCGCTCGCCGTCGCGATGACGTGGCCCACCCTGCGTTATCCGGCGTACACGATCCCGCAGGACACGGGTGACCCCACCCTGCAGGCGTGGCAGATGGCGTGGTCCGGGCACGTTCTCAAGACCGACTGGTCCCAGCTGTGGCACTCGAACAGCTTCTACCCGGAGAAGTACAGCTTCGCCTTCTCCGACACCCTGCTCGGCTACGCCCCGGCCGGCCTGTTCGGCACCGGGCTGGAGGCGGCGCTCGTCCGCTACAACATCATGTACGTCCTGCTGCACGCGCTCGCCTTCTTCGGGGCGTACGTGCTGCTCCGGCAGCTCGGCTCGGGCAAGACCGGGGCCGCCGTGGCGGGCGCGGCCTTCGCGTACGCGCCGTGGCGACTGGCCCAGGCCGGGCACATGCACGTGATGTCGGTCGGCGGCATCGCCCTGGCGCTGGCCATGCTGGCCCGCGGTCACGGCTTCTCGCTGCGCCACGGCTACCGGCCGGAGCTGCGCAAGCCCGGCTGGGCGCTGGCAGGCTGGCTGGTCGCCGCCTGGCAGATCAGCCTCGGCTTCGGCATCGGCCTGCCGTTCGCGTATGTGCTGGCGGGAATCGTGCTCGTCAGCGCGATCACGTACTTCGTGCGCAGCAAGTGGGTCTGGAGCGAGCCGAAGCCGTTCGGCTGGAAGCTGTTCTCGGCCGACGCGGTCGGCGGCCTGGTCTTCGCCGCGGTCGGCGGCCTGATGGCGCTGGCCTACTTCAAGGTCCTGGAGCTGCACCCGTACGCCGAGCGCTCGGACTGGGAGGTCGGCTTCTACTCCCCGCCGATCCTGGGCTTCTTCACCAGCCCCGCCCAGTCCATGCCGTGGGGGGAGGCGCACTCCGGAGCGCGGGAGGTGCTGGGCGGCGCGGCGGGGGAGACCAGCCTGCTGCCCGGATTCGTGCTGTACGGCCTCGCCTTCGCCGGTCTGGTCATGTCCGCCTGGACGCTGCGCAAGCGGATGCTGCTGTTCAGCGGCGTGGTGCTGTCGGTGATCCTGGCGATGGGCACGAAGTTCTTCGGCGGCCGACCCGGCTACATGACCCTGTACGACATCCTGCCGGGCTGGAGCGGCATCCGCACCCCCGGGCGGCTGGTCATCTGGACGACGCTGCTGCTGGCGATCCTGGCCGCCGGAGCGGTGACCGCGTTCGTCGAGCAGGCCAAGACGGTGTCGGAGGACCGGGTGCCGGCCCGGCCGCACCCGCTGCTGCGGCTGGCCACGTTCCTGCCGCTGCTGCTGGTGATCGCCGAGGGCCTGAACGTGACCGAGCACCCGGTGGTGCCGCTGCAGCCGCCGTCCATGGCGACCGCGCAGGCCCCGATGCTGGTGCTGCCCAGCGACCCGCTGATGGACATGAAGGTGATGGTCTGGTCGACGGACCGGCTGGATCCGATCGTCAACGGCAACAGCGGCTTCACCCCCACCACGCTCAACGAGATCCGGGAGCTGACCAAGACGTTCCCCGACCAGGCGAGCGTGAGCCGGCTGCGCGAACTCGGGGTGAAGACGGTGCTCGTGCTTCGCGAGGAGGCCAAGGGCACGCCGTACGAGCCGGCCCTGACCGCGCCCGCCGACGGGCTCGGCGTGCAGCGCACCGACGCCCCGGACGCGGTGGTCTTCACGCTGTCGTAGGCGGCGGACACGACGAAGCCCCCGCCACCCCGGAGACGATCCCGGGTGGCGGGGGCTCTCGCTTGCGCTCTTCGAGCCCTCAGGCGATCGCGGGGACCGGCCGGGCGGCTGCCGGGTCGGCATCCAGCGGCTCGTTGGCCGGGCCGCCGTCCGGGTCGGGGGTGTCGCTACCGGCGTACGCCTGCCGCACCACGTCCAGCTCAGGGCGGACCATGTCCCGGATCACGAGCACCACCAGCAGGATGACGGTGGACAGCCGCATCATCGAGGCGAAGACGAACACCCACTCGGGGAAGACCTGCTTGCCCGAGGCGCCCATCAGCTCGCCGTAGAAGGCGACGAAGTAGCAGACTTCGGCGAGTTGCCAGGCCAGGAACGCCGGCCACTTCGGGCGGGCCAGCACCAGCAGGGGCAGCAGCCACAGCGTGAACTGCTGCGACCACACCTTGTTCGTGATCAGGAAGACCGCGACGACGACGAACGCCAGTTGCGCCAGCCGCGGCGGCGTCTTCACCCGCAGGCCGAACACGAGCAGGCCCACGCAGCACAGTGCGAACAGCGCGAGCGACAGGTTCGTCACCAGCGGGACGTTGTTCCACAGCTCCAGCCCGAACGGGTCGAAGTGGCGGCCGACGTACCAGGAGGTGCCCCAGTCGATGATGCGTTCGGAGTTGAGGTCGAGGAAGCGCCGCCAGTTCTCAAAATTGATCAACATGACCGGCACGTTCACCGCCAGCCAGGCGATCACCCCTGCCGCTACCGAGTTGACCAGTGCCGCGTACTGCCGCGAGCGCACGGCGACGATCAGGATGGGCAGGAACAGGAAGGCCGGCCAGAGTTTCGCCGCCATGCCCAGTCCGAGCATCACCCCCGCCGCGACCGGATACTTCTTCGCCCACAGCCATATCCCGGCCACCGCCAGCACGATGGCCAGCAGATCCCAGTTGACCGTCGCGGTCACCAGCAACACGGGCGACAGCGCGAACAGTGCCGCGTCCCAGGGTCTGCGCCTTCGCAGCGACAGGATCATGGCGACCGTGGCGATGGCGAACAGGCTGAGCACGAACGCGTTGGTGTCGTAGAACAGCGTCGCCTGCGGAATCGCGCTGTTCTTCTCGCCGAGCGCGTGGATCGGCAGGCCCAGCGCGCCCATGAACGCGCCGGTCAGCACCGGGTACTCCACCGGGTAGTCGACGTAGGGCACCGCGCCCTCGTTGAGGTGCTCGGCGTAGTACAGCGCGAGCACGTCGGTGTAGCAGAAGTGGGTGTACTGCTTGTAGTCCGCCCAGGCGCCGTCCCGGCAGGGCGATTTCTGGACCCAGTGCAGTGCCAGGGTCAGGCAGGTGAGCGCGAGCACGATCCGCGCGGCCGTCCAGAACCGCCCGCCGCGCTGCGGCGTCTCGGGCACGGCATGCTCACCACGCGGTCCGCCGATCGCCTCGGCCAGGCCCCGGACGAAGCCGTCCTCCCTGGCGGGGGACACCACGTGCTCACGAACATCACTCATAGCCCGACATCCTGCCTCAGAATCCTGGGAAGTGCAGCAAGCCCCGCGTACCCCCTGGAAACGAAGAGGGACCCCCGCAGGGGCCCCTCTTCGTTCACGCATCTGTCACGGACAGGGTTTGCCTGGTTTCGGAATGCAGATCCCGCCACCCCCGGTGCCCGACGGCGTCGGCGAGGGGTTCGGGTTGTTGCCCGGACCACCCGGGCCGCCCGGGCCGCCCGGCTGGTTCTCGCAGCCCGGCTGGTTCGGGTTGAGGAAGCAGGCGCCCGGGTCCGGGGTCGGCGTGGTCTCCTTGCCGTCGCCGGCGTCCGGGTCGCCGATGCAGCCGCCGCAGCCCTGCTCGATCGGCTTGGGGCCGAACTTGAGCAGCTCGTTGGCCTTGTTCATGAACCCGACCCAGATGTCCTTCGGCAGGTCGCCACTGCCGATCTTGTTGCCGCTCCGGTCGGTGATCGGCCTCGACTCGCCGGCGTAGTTGCCGACCCAGACCGCGGTCGCGATCTGCGGCGTGTAACCGACGTACCAGGCGCTGGAGTTCTGCCCGGCCCACTTGTTGCCGGCCTGCCAGGTGCCCGACTTGGAGACCGAGTCGCGGCTGTTCAGCTTGTTGCCGCCGTAGTTCTTCAGCACGGCGTTGACCTCGCCGACGACCTTCGGGTCGATGGTCTGCTTGCCCTTGATCTTCGGACCGGTGCCGGGAACGGGCTTCCACACGCTCTTGCCGTCCTCGGTCACCTTGCGCTCGACCTTGGCGATGAAGTGCGGCTTGTTGTAGATGCCATTGGCCGCGAAGGTGGCGATGCCCGAGGCGTGGTCCAGCACGGTGATCGGATACTGGCCGAAGCCGACGTGGGGACCGAGCGGAACCTCGCTCCCCTTCTTCTTGGTGAGGTCGTAGGCCTTGTTTCCGTCGTCCCAGATCATGGTGACGCCCGCCTTCGCCGCCATGTCCATCACCGCGGCCGGGCCGATCTTCTCGGTGACCTTGTAGAACGGCACGTTGTAGGACTTCTGCGCCATGAGCTTCAGCGTGCAGTTGGTGTGGCAGCCCGCGTCGGCACCATCGCGGCCGGCGTTGCGGATCTTGGTCTTGGAACCCTTCGGGTAGAAATCGGTCGGATCCCAGTGCGACTCGACCGAGATTCCGGCCTGGACCGCCGCGGCCAGCGTGTAGATCTTGAACGACGAAGCGGGGGAGTGCCCGCCACCGACGAACGGACCGCCTTCACCGTTCCTGCCGGCCTTGTCGTACGTGGTGCCGTCCATGCCGCCGTAGTAGGCGAGCACGGCACCGGTCTGCGGGTTGATCGAGACGGCGGCCGCCGTGACGTTCTTGGGGTACTTGTTGAGCATGGAGGTCGACCTTTCGGTCACCTTGCTGACCTCGGCCTCACAGGTGACGTACTTGGGATCCTTGCTCTTCGCGGAGTCGGTCACCAACGGCTTCTTGTCCTTGCCGATCCTGGTCTTACCGTCCTCGGCGAGCGTGAAAGGGACGATCTTGTCCTTCTTGTCCCTGCAGGTGTCGGCTGTGACGTACTCGCGGTAGAGCCGCTTCTCCAGTTCCGCCTGTGCCTTGGGGTTGATGGTCAGGGTGATCTTGAGGCCACCGTTCTTCCAGTCGGTGACGCCGATGGCATCCAGAGCCTTCTTGACCTCTGGGGTCTCCATCTCCTTCTTGATGTAGTTGATCACCGGGCCGGTGCTGGATCCCTTGATGCCCCAGGTGGCGTTGTTCTTGCCACCGGGAGTGAACGTGGTCACCTTCGGGAAGCCCTCGGCCTTGACCTGGTCCACCTCGGCCTGGGTCAGCGTGTTCATCTTCACCACGCTGTTGAGCACGTAGTTCCAGCGGTCCTTGGCAGCGGCCTCGTCGTTCTGCGGGTCGTAGCCCTTGTACTGGCAGTCCTTGAGTTCCACGTCGCCGCACTGCGGCTCGGGCTGCTTGAGCACCGCGCCGAGCACCGCCGCCTGGGCGATGGTCAGCTTCTCCGCCTCGACGTTGAAGTACGCCTTGGCCGCCGCGCCCACGCCGGTCGCACCGCGGCCGAAGTAGGCGGTGTTGACGTAGAAGCCGAGGATCTCGTCCTTCGAGTACTCCTGCTCCAGTTCCCGTGCCCAGACCGCCTCACGCAGCTTACGGGCGTAGCTGACCTCGAGGTCCTGCGCCGCGGCACGCGCGTACTGCTGGGTGATGGTCGAGGCGCCCTGGGTCGCGCCGCCGGTGAGGTTGTTCCACGCGGCACGCGCGATACCCCACAGGTCGATGCCGTCGTGGTTGTAGAACTCCTGGTCCTCGCCCGCGATCAGGGTGTCCTTGATCTTCTTGTCGAGCACCTTCATGTCGACGATGCGGCGGTTCTCCGTGCCGAGCTGCGCGACCTGGGTCGTGCCGTCGGCAGCGTAGATCAGGGTGTTCTGCTGCAGCTTGAACTCGCCCGGCTCGGGCACGCCGCTCAGGAACGAGGTGAAGGCGATCATTCCGCCACCGGCGAGCATGATCAGCACCGCCACCGAGGCGAGCGCGATGGTGAGCTTGTTGCGTTTCTTCTTACCGGACTTGCCGCTTTTACCGGCTTTGGCGTTCTTGCCCTTGCCGGCCGACTGCTCGTCGTCCTCCATGTCGAGGCCCGCGGGGCGCACACTGGCCCGCCCCGCGACACCGGGCACGCTGGCGCGGCCCGCGGGAGCGCCGACGCTGGCCCGCCCCGCGCTGCCGCCGACGGTCGCCCGTCCGGCGGAGGCGCCGACGCTGGCACGACCGGCCGCCGGGCTGATCGGGGGGTTCACCGGAGCCTGGCCGTAGCCCTGGTCTCCATAGCCGTTCTGGTCCGCGCCGCCGTAGCCGCCGCCCTGGGCGTACCCGCCACCATTGGCGGAGTACTGCCCGTAGTCCGCCTGGTCGCTCGACGAGTAGTCGTAGCCGTAGTCGTCGGATGGCACCGAGGCGCGGCCCGAATTCTGCACGGGGGCCGGGTATGACTGACGATACTGCTCGTCGTCATACCCGTTGCCGGCGTGAGGGTCGCCGTACGAAGTCATCTGTCACACCGTTCCGGTCGGGGATGGGGCGGTGGCGGCAGCCGCTGACAGCTGGGGGGCTGTCCTGTGTGCGCGTCCCAAGAGGTATTGCTCCACCAGGTGGTTCCAGTCACAGCCGCGGCACACCTCGACCACGTAGACCTGAAACTCACCCAGCGTGTCGGCCAGCACCGCGAGCTCGGCGCGTGAGCGCGCCTGACCCGCGGAGTTCTTGAGCTGATCGCCGTAAATGTAGTGCACGTTGATCACGAACTCGCGCCGGCAGATGGGGCACCGGTTCTCGGTGGCCTCGCCGTGGAAACGAGCCGCGCTCTTCAGGTAGGGCGAGGCATCGCACACCTCTGACGTGCCCACCCTTCCCGCGTACACCTCACGCAGCAGAGCTCGCCGCTGGAGGGAATAGTCAACGAATCCGTCGCCTCGCCGCTGGGCGGCACGAGGCGACGCAGAGACCCGTTGCTGCGCGCGCATGAAAAGGAGGGTAACCCCTCGTTCGGCCCGCCGCGACCGCCGTCACACAGCGTGACCAGCACCAAGCCGAGCGCTCAATGATCATCGGCTCTGGTGATCATCAGCACCGTTGTATTGCCTCGACCCATCACCCCGTTCTAACGTAACGATGTATCGGCGCGATACATCGTGCACCAAGACCCAGACCGCGAGACCGATCAGAGGGGGTGGCCGACATGCTCGACCTGGCCATCCTCGGCCTGCTGCATGAGTCCCCGATGCATGGGTATGAGCTGCGCAAGCAACTCAGCACCAAGCTGGGCGCGATCCGCGCGGCGATCAGCTACGGCTCTCTCTACCCCACACTGCGACGGCTGCAAACCGCCGGCTGGATCACCGAGGCCGGGGAGACCCCCGCCGGCGACGCCGACGTACCGCCGCTGACCAGCCGTCGGGGCAGGGTGGTCTACAAGATCACGGCCGAGGGCAAGGAGCGGTTCCAGGACCTGCTGGCGCAGGTGGGGCCGGAGGCATACGAGGACGCCGCGTTCGGCGTGCACTTCGCCTTCTTCTCCCGCACCGACGTCGACATCCGCCTGCGCATCCTGGAGGGCCGCCGCCGCAAGGTGGAGGAACGCCGGGAGGGCTTCCGGGAGGTGCTCGCCCGAGCCGCGGAACGGCTCGACGCGTACACCCTGGAGCTGCAGCGACATGGCCTGGATGCCGCGGACCGCGAGGTCCGCTGGCTGGAGGAGCTCATCGCGAACGAGCGCTCCGGCCGCACCCCGCCGCCGCGCGGGGCCGAGGGCGAGCTCCGACCGAGCCCGCGCACCACAGATTCCGCAAGACCGCTCACGGCCCGACCGGGCCCTGACGACTCCGCCGAGTGAGTTGGGCGGCGCGGCCGACCGGCTGTCCGCCTGAAGAGAAGAAGGAGGCAGGAGCTATGGGCTCCGTCCGCGTTGCCATCGTCGGTGTCGGTAACTGCGCCTCGTCCCTGGTCCAGGGCGTGGAGTACTACCGGGACGCCGACCCGTCCGAACGTGTTCCCGGCCTGATGCACGTCGACTTCGGCGGCTACCACGTCCGCGACGTCGAGTTCGTCGCCGCGTTCGACGTCGACGCCAAGAAGGTCGGCCGCGACCTCGCCGAGGCCATCGTGGCCAGCGAGAACAACACCATCAAGCTGTGCGACGTGGCGCCCACCGGCATCACCGTGCACCGCGGCCCGACCATGGACGGCCTGGGCGTGTACTACCGCGAGATGGTCGAGGAGTCCGACGACGCCCCGGCCGACGTGGTGAAGGTCCTCAAGGACGCCAAGGTCGACGTGGTGGTCTGCTACCTGCCGGTCGGTTCGGAGCAGGCGGCCAAGTTCTACGCGCAGGCGGCTATCGACGCGGGCTGCGCGTTCGTGAACGCGCTGCCGGTCTTCATCGCCTCCGACCCGGCGTGGGCCAAGAAGTTCGAGGACGCGGGCCTGCCGATCGTCGGCGACGACATCAAGAGCCAGGTCGGCGCCACGATCGTGCACCGCGCCCTGGCGAAGCTGTTCGAGGACCGCGGCGTGGAGCTGCTGCGCACGTACCAGCTCAACTTCGGCGGCAACATGGACTTCATGAACATGCTGGAGCGCAACCGCCTGATCTCCAAGAAGATCTCGAAGACGCAGTCGGTGACGTCCCAGATCCCGCACGAGATGTCCAAGAGCGATGTGCACATCGGCCCGTCGGACCACGTGCCGTGGCTCGACGACCGCAAGTGGGCCTACATCCGCCTGGAGGGCCGCTCGTTCGGTGACACCCCGCTCAACGCCGAGCTCAAGCTCGAGGTGTGGGACTCGCCGAACTCGGCCGGCGTCATCATCGACGCGGTGCGGGCCGCGAAGATCGCGCTGGACCGCAAGATCGGTGGCCCGGTGCTGTCCGCTTCGAGCTACTTCATGAAGTCTCCGCCGGTGCAGTACAACGACCACGACGCCCACGAGTCGGTCGAGAACTTCATCAAGGGCTCTGTTAATCGTTGATTTCGGGCCCGTTCTTGAAAAGTGTGAGCGGGCACACTCATTCACCTGACGATGGCCTGTCTACTGCAGAAATTGACGTACGTCACGCGGTAGATAGGCCATCGTCTGTACTAATAGGCCCCTGACGCGCATCTTTACGGCACGCTCGGTGTATGGACCCTCGGCCCGCTGATATGCATAGTGGGGACATGGGTAAGTCAGATCTGATGGATCGGGTGACCACGGACCTGTCACGTGGCCATACCTACCCGGCGATCCAGCGCATGCACAGCCTGGTCGCCGCGCATCCCACCGACCTTGATCTGCGGCGCAGGCTCGCCGCGATCTACCGGGCCACCGGCAACGCCGTCGAAGCCGGCCGCTGGTCCTACCTGGACGACATCGCCGAACCCGAGGAACTCGAAGCCTTCGAGGCCCGCTACCCGGCACACCGTCGCCTCGACGCACTTCGCTGGCCGACCGGCGCACCCGCGCCGACCGACATCTCCCGCGTGAGGCTGGCACCGCTGCTGGCCGCCGCTTCGGCACAGGCGCCGAAGCCGAACCCCCGCCGAGGCTCCCGTCTGCAGGCGGCTGCGGCTGTCGCGGCGCTGGTGGCACTGTCCACATTGGTGGTCATCGGTGCCCGGACCGCGCTGGGCTGGATCTTCTAGCGCCGAGCGTCGGTATTGATCTGTGACCCGGCCGTTATAATTGCCCCTGGCGTGACATGCCACCGGTCCATAAGGATCAGGGCGTGGCAAAGGCGGACGTACTCGCCCGGGTGCGCGCCGATCTCGCGGCCGGGCATACCCATCTGGCTGTGCAGCGTCTACGGACCCTGCTGGCCGTCCTTCCCGACGACGTCGAGATCCGCGCACTGCTGTCCTCCATCTACCGGCAGACCGGTAATCCGGTGGAGGCCGGCCGGTGGGGCTTTCTCACCGACGAGGTGCGCGACGCCGAGCTGACGGCGTTCGCCAAGGCCAACCCTGATCCGTGGCAGCGGCTGCGGCTGCTGCATTTCCAGGGCGACACCGTGCACCTGTCCGCGACCGCCACCGAACGCCTGGTGCAGCTGGCCGACGAGGCGGAGCGGTCGGGCAAGCCGACGCAGTGGGCCGGGTCCTACCGCGCCCCCACCAAGAAGCGCGGCGTGGTGGTGCCGTGCCTGTTCACCTTCCTGGTGATCGGCGTCGCGATGGTGCTGGCGGGGATCGGCGCCATCAAAGTCCTGAGCTGGGTGGCCGAGTGACCGATCCCGTTGTTGCCCGAGGTCGCTACGGTTCCCGGCGTGGGTACGGCGACACTGGTCTTTTTGATCATCGGGGCACTCGGCATCGTCATCGCGGCGGTCGCCGTCCTCGGTGGTGACCTCCTCGACCTCGGCGACGGTTTCGTCTCCACGGAACTCGTCGCGTCACTGATCGGCGGTTTCGGCTTCAGCGCCGCCGTCGTGAACGAGCTGACCGGCGACGCCCTGGGCATCGCCGCAGTGGTGTTCATCGCGATAGTCGCCGCCATACCCCTGGCCATACTGGCCAGCTACCTGGTAAAACGCATGTCGAACATGCGGACCGACGCCACCCCGACCCGCGCCGACCTGGTCGGCACCCGGGGTGTGGTGGTCACCCCCATCCCTGCCGGCGGCTTCGGCGAGGTCCGCGTGCGCATCGGCGGCCAGCCGGTCAAGCTGTCCGCCCGCGCCGAGCGCCCCGTGCCGCTGGGCACCAAGGTCGTGGTGACGTCCGCCGTCAGCGACACCAGCGTGATCGTGCAGGAAGTCCCGGAGCAGTAGCTCCTTGAGAGAAGGAAGGCAATGACAGCCCTCACCATTGCGATCGCGGGCGGCGTGCTGCTCGTGCTCCTGCTCATCCTCTTCGTGCTGTCCCGGATCAAGGTGGCCGGCCCGAACGAGGCCTTCATCGTGACCGGCCGCAAGGGCCGGGTCACCGAGACCGCCGACGGCGCACGCTCCACCGACCTGTCGGGCCAGAAGGTCGTCATGGGCGCGTCGGTGTTCGTGCTGCCGGTCGTGCAGAAGCTGCAGGTCCTCGACCTGTCGAGCCGCCGCATCCACGTCGAGATCACCGGCGCGGTCAGCAAGCAGGGCATCCGCGCCAACCTGCAGGGCGTCGCGATCGTGAAGGTCGGCGGCACCGAGGACGCCATCCGTGCGGCCGCGCAGCGCTTCCTGCACCAGCAGTCCGAGATCGAGGAGTTCACCCGCGAGGTGCTGGCCGGTGCGCTGCGCTCCATCGTGGGCCGGCTGACGATCGAGGAGATCATCCGGGACCGGGCCGCCTTCGCCTCCGCCGTCGCGGAGGAGGCGGAGCACTCGATGACGAACCAGGGTCTGGTGCTCGACACGTTCCAGCTCCAGGACATCCTCGCCGAGGGTTCCTACCTGCAGGACCTGGGCCGCCCCGAGGCGGCCCGGGTGCTCAAGGACGCGGCCATCGCCGAGGCGGCCGCGCGCCAGGAAGCCGAGCAGGCCCGGCTCAAGTCCGAGGAGTCCATCGCCGAGGCGCAGCGCAACCTGGCCCTCAAGCAGGCCGGCATCCAGGCCGAGATCGACGCCGCCAAGGCCGTCTCCGCCGCGGCCGGTCCGCTGGCCGAGGCCGAGCGCCAGCAGGTGATCATCGCCGAGCAGCGCAAGGTCGCCGAGCAGAACGCCGAGCTCAAGCAGCGCCAGCTCGACACCGAGGTGCGCAAGCCCGCCGACGCGGCCCGGTACAAGGTCGAGCAGGAGGCCGAGGCCGACCGCAACGCCCGGGTGCTCGCCGCCGACGCGGCCCGCCAGGCGACCATCGCCGCCGCGCAGGCCAACGCCGAGCAGTCCCGCCTGACCGGTGAGGGCGAGCGCGCCCGCCGCGCCGCGCTGGCCGAGGCGAACGCGATCGAAGGCGCCAAGGAGGGTGAGGCCGAGCAGCGGCGGCGTACCGCCATCGCAGACGCGGTCGAGCGCGAAGGCACCGCCGAGGCGGCCGCCATCCTGGCCAAGGGCCAGTCCGAGGCCGAGGCGATGCGCCTCAAGGCCGAGGCGTTCGCCCAGTACGGCGAGGCTGCCGTGCTCGACCTGCTGGTCAAGGTGCTGCCGCAGGTCGTGGCCGCGGCGTCCGCGCCGATGGGCGCGATCGACAAGATGACCGTCATCTCCACCGACGGCGCCAGCTCGCTGACCAAGTCCGTGGCCACGAACGTGGCCCAGGGCCTGCAGCTCGGCAACGACCTGACCGGCATCGACCTGCCGGCGCTGCTGGCCCGGGTGACCGGCGCGGCGAACACCAAGGAGTGATCCATCCGCGGCGGGCGGTCCGGTGATCGGGACGGCCACCGCGCTCGCGATACGCACACCGCTGCGGGCGTTCCGGTCGTAGATGACCGGAACGCCCGCAGCGTTCATGTACGGACCTCCCGCGCCACGTAGGGTGGTGACGTGCCGCACCCCGTGATGCCGAACACCGTGCCGACGCCGAAGGTCGCGGCGACCTCCCGCGCGATCCTGGCCGGGGCTCCGTTCCGGCGGCTGCTCGGGGTCAGGCTGACCAGCCAGATCGCCGACGGCTGGTTCCAGGCCGGGCTGGCCGGGTCGCTGCTGTTCAACCCCGACCGGCAGTCCAGCCCGGTCGCCATCGCGGCCGGCTTCGCCATCCTGCTGCTGCCGTACTCGCTGCTCGGGCCGTACGTCGGCGTGCTGCTGGACCGCTGGGACCGCCGCGCGTCACTGTCGAACGCCAACCTGGCTCGTGCCGCGATGGTGCTGCCCGCGGCGGCGCTGCTGTGGTCCGGGGCGCAGGGGCTGGCGTTCGCGGTCTGCGCGCTCATCGTCATCGCGATCAACCGGTTCTTCCTGGCGGGCCTGTCCGCTTCGCTCCCGCACGTGGTGGAGGAGCGCAAGCTGGTCCCGGCTAACGCGCTGGCCTCCACGCTCGGCACGATCTGCTACTCGGTCGGTCTGTTCACCGCCGCGTCCGTCGTCGCGCTGCGGGTGGTCGGCACCGACCGGCACGGGTACGGCGCCATCGCGGCCACCGCGGCCCTCGGTTACCTGGTCTCCGGACTGCTGGCCCGGCGCTTCTTCCGCCGCGACGAGCTGGGCCCGCTGGCGCACGAGCGGACCACCACGAAGCTCGGCGAGGCCGTGGTCCAGGTGTTCCGCGGCATGATCAGCGGTGCTCGGCACCTGGGGCAGCGGAGCAAGGCGCTGCGGATCATGGTGCTGCAGTCGTCGTACCGCTTCCTGTACGGCGTGCTCACGCTCGCGGTGCTGCTGCTCTACAGCCGCTACTTCGGGCACGCCGCCGAGCGCGTCGCCGCGCAGCAGGCAGGTGCCGCGCAGTCGATGGGACAGCTGGGGCTGGTGGTGCTCTCGGGCGCTGCCGGCGCGGCGCTCGCCGCCGTGATCACCCCGCTCGCGGTGCGCTGGTGGGACGCCCGGCGCTGGCTGAGCGGCGTGGTCGCCGCGGTGGGCGTGGTGGTGCTGGTCTTCGGGCTGCCTTTCGTCGCGCCGCTGCTGCTCGTCGCGGTGTTCCTGGTGAACGTCGCCTCGCAGAGCATGAAGATCATCGTGGACGCGACGATTCAGCGCGAATGCCTGGACGAGTACCGCGGCCGGATCTTCAGCGTCAACGACACCGCGTTCAACCTGTGCTTCGTCACGGGCCTGTTCACCGCCGCGCTGACCCTGCCCCCGAACGGCAAGTCCCCCCTCGGCCTGATCATCACCGCGACGGCGTTCGTCCTGCTCGCGGTCTGGTACTGGTTCGCCACCTCCCGGCCGACCGCCCTCAGCGCCGACGCTGTCCACCAGGCCTAGCCGCACTGACGCCGGCGGGGTTGCTGCAGTTTCGGGGGAACTGCAGGTTCACGGCCGCTGATTGCAGCAGTTTCCCCGAAACTGCGGGCAGGCCGCCTCCAGCGTGGCGGTGGCGTGGCGGTGGCGGAAGACGGCTCGGCCGTGATCGCTCGACTTGCCAGGCAAGTGGGTGAAAGCTCGTTCAAGATACGCACAAGTGCCTGGCAAGTCGGACGATCTTGCGGCGCCTGCGCCTGCGCCCGCGCCCGACGCCCGGCGTCCAGCGCGCGGCGCGCCGGGCGGGCGGGTCGGGCGGGCCGGGCAGCGTCAGGGGATGAGGCCCTCGGTGCGGGCCCAGCGCTGGAGTTCGGCTTCGGCCTCGTCGCGGTCGAGGGGGCCGCGCTCCAGGCGCAGTTCCTTGAGGTGCTTCCAGGCGCGGCCGACGACCGGGCCGGCCGGGATGCCGAGCAGCTCCATGATCGCGTTGCCGTCGAGGTCCGGGCGAACCCGGGCCAGGTCCTCCTCCTCCTGGATGCGGGCGATGCGCACTTCCAGCGCGTCGTAGTCCGCGGCGAGCAGGGCGGCCTTGCGCTTGTTGCGGGTGGTGCAGTCGGAGCGGGTGAGCTTGTGCAGGCGTGCGAGCTGGTCCCCGGCGTCGGTGACGTAGCGGCGCACCGCCGAGTCGGTCCACTCGCCGCGGCCGTACCCGTAGAAGCGCAGGTGCAGCCCGACCAGCGCTACCACCGGCGAGATCACGTCCTTGGGGTACTTGAGCAGCTTCAGCCGCGACTTGGCCATGCGCGCGCCGACCATCTCGTGGTGGTGGAAGCTGACGCCGCCGTCGCCGCCGACCGCCTTGGTGGCCGGCTTGCCGATGTCGTGCAGCAGCGCGGCGAGGCGCAGGATCAGGTCGGGGCCGCCGTCGGCGGTGTCGAAGCCGACGGCGTTGCTGACCACCTTGAGGGTGTGCTCGTACACGTCCTTGTGCTGGGCGTGCTCGTCGATCTCCAGCTTGAGGCCGGCCAGCTCGGGCAGGAAACGGTCGGCCAGGCCGGTGTCGACCAGCAGCCGCAGCCCGGTCACCGGGTCGGCGCCGCACAGCAGCTTGGAGAACTCGTCCCGGATGCGCTCGGCGGTGATCCGGTCCAGGTCGGCGGCCATGTGCTCCATGGCGGTGACCACGGCCGGGTCGACGGTGAAGCGCAGCTGGGCGGCGAACCGGGCGGCGCGCAGCATGCGCAGCGGGTCGTCGCCGAACGACTGGGCCGGGGTGCCGGGCGTACGGATCACCCGCGCGGCCAGGTCGGCCAGCCCGCCGAACGGGTCGGCGAACTCGTGGCCGGGCAGGCTGACCGCCATCGCGTTGACCGTGAAGTCGCGGCGGACCAGGTCGTCGTGCAGGTTGTCGCCGTACTGCACCTGCGGGTTGCGGCTCACCCCGTCGTAGGACTCCGCCCGGTACGTGGTGATCTCCAGGCGGAGCCCGCCGCGCTGCAGCCCGATGGTCCCGAACTCGCGTCCGGTCTCCCAGATCGCCTCGGCCCAGCCCTTGACGATCTTGAGGGTGTCCTCGGGGCGGGCGTCGGTGCAGAAGTCGAGATCGTCACCGAGGCGGCCGAGCAGCGCGTCGCGGACGGATCCGCCGACGAGGTGCAGCTCGAACCCGGCTTTGGCGAACCGGCGGCCCAGTTCGTCGGCGACGGGTGAGACGCGCAACAGCTCGGTGACGGCGTTGCGCTGGACGGCGGTGAGTTCAGGTGAGGGCGACATCGATCATCCAGCGTACTGGGGAGGCTGGTCATGGCCGTTCGCAGGTATGGTGCATCCCATGACAGCCCCCGATCGCCTCCCCCCGGTCGACGCGGACCAGACCACCGTGATCCCGCACGTGGTGGGAACGGCGCTGCCCGCGGAGGAGATCGAGGCCGCGGCCGAGCCCAGCTTCGAGGACGAGCACAAGGGGGCGGCCGGCAACTCGGCCATGATGGCGGTCGGGTCGCTGGTGAGCCGGGGCACCGGCTTCCTGCGTACCGCGACGATGGCGGCCGCGCTCGGCGGCGGCATGGTCGGTAACGCGTACACGACCGCGCAGATCTTCCCGGGGATGATCTACGAGCTGCTGCTCGGCGGCATCCTGTCCAGCGTGCTGGTGCCGATGCTGGTCCGGGCCCGCAAGGGCGACGCGGACCGCGGCCAGGCCTTCACCCAGCGGCTGCTCACCCTCACCGTGATCGTGCTCGGCATCACCACGGTGCTGGCGGTGATCTGCGCCCCGCTGCTGACCATCGCGTACGCCAGCCGGGACTCGTCCGAGGCGACCCGGCACCTGATCACCACGCTGTCGTACCTGATGCTGCCGACGATCTTCTTCTACGGTCTGACCGGCCTGTGCAGCGCGGTGCTCAACACCCGGGGGCAGTTCGCCGCCCCCATGTGGACCCCGATCCTCAACAACGTCATCGTCATCGCCACCGGCGGTTTCTACCTGGTGACGTTCGGGGCCAAGCAGATCGACCCCGAGGACATGACCCCGGGCCGCATCCTGGTGCTGGGCGGCGGCGTGCTGCTCGGCATCGTGGTCCAGGCCTGCGGCCTGCTGCCCGCGCTGCGCCGGGTGGGCTTCCGCTGGCGCTGGCGCTTCGACTTCCGCGAGCTGGGCCTGCGCCGGCTGGCCCGGGTCGGCGGCTGGATGTTCTGCTACGTGATCGTCAACCAGCTCGCGCTGCTGGTGCTGACGAACCTGCTCAACCAGGCGGGCGAGCAGGACGCGGCCGGTCCGATGATCTACAACAACGTCTTCCTGCTGATGATGATGGCGCACGGCATCGTCGCGGTCTCGATCATCACGGCGCTGCTTCCCCGGATGAGCGCCGCGGCGGCCGAGGGCCGGGCGAGCGACGTGGCGGCTGACCTCAGCCGGGGCATCCGTACGGTCGTGGTGATGCTGGCCCCGATCGCGGTCACCTACCTGGTGCTGTCCCTGCCGATCTCGATCGCGCTGTTCGAGCGGGGCGCGTTCCACCGCGCCGACTCGATCGAGACCGCGCCGGTGCTGGCCATGGCGGGCCTCGCGCTGCTGCCGTTCGCGATCAGCCAGCTGTTCAACTTCAGCTACTACTCGCTGCAGGACACGAAGACCCCGGCGCTGCTCAACCTGCCGGTGATCACCATGCGGCTGTCCATCCAACTGGGCTGGTGGGCGCTGTTCGCCGCGTCGACCGCCGCGGTCGGCATGATGATCGGCAACGCCGCCTCGTACGCCTTCGCCGCGATTCTCTCGGCGACCCTGCTCAAGCGCCGGATCGGGTTGATCGGCCTGCGCCGGATCATGGTGACCCTCGGCAAGGTCGTGGTCGCCGCGCTGATCGCCGCCGCGGCCGGCTACGGCACGGTCAAGCTGCTCTTCATGGGCGCCACCCAGTCCACGGTCAGCCCCTTCACCAGTTGGGTGACGCTGATCGCGGGCGGCATCGTGATCTGCGGCGTCTACGGCGCGTCCGCCCTCGCCCTCAAGGTCGGCGAGGTCCAGGACGTCGTCGCCATGGTCCGCCGCAAGATCGGCCGCTGACCTCCGCACCGCACCCGACCTCACGACGTCGTTGGGTCACCTCGCGCGCTGCGGGCTTGCGGGTGACGCGGGCGCGTGACGCACCATGATCGTTCGACTTGCCAGGCAATCGGGCGAAAGCGCGCCCAAGATACGCACAGATGCCAGGCAACTCGAACGATCATGGAACACTCGACCCGGCGCGGCGCGGTGCCGTGTGGTCAGCGGCGGCGGGTGCCGAAGATGGAGCGGATGATGGCGGTGCCGGCCGCGGCGGCTGCCGTGGTGAGCAGGCGCTTGGTGGTCTTGGAGCCGAGGATCTGCTCGGCGAGGTTCGGTTCGGCCCTGGCCGGCGGCGGGGGAGCGGGCGCCTGCTGCTGGGGCGGCACGGGCGCGGCCGGGGCGGGTGGCGGGGCAAGCCGGGCCGCCAGCATCTCGTATGCCGACTCCCGGTCCACCGCGACGTTGTACTTCGCACCCAGCGGCGACCCGGCGACCAGTGCCGCCATCATCGCGGGCTCGACGGCCGCCATCAGCGACTGGGGTGCCCGCAGCCGGGTCCACGCGACCGGGGTGGGGGAGCCCTTCTCGTTCAGCACGGTCACGATCGCCTCGCCCGTGCCGAGCTGGGTGAGCACCTCCTCCAGGTCGTAGCCCGACTTCGGGAAGGTGGACACCGTCGCCTTCAGCGCCTTGGCGTCGTCGGGGGTGTACGCCCGCAGCGCGTGTTGCACCCGGCTGCCCAGCTGAGCCAGCACGTCGGCGTGCACGTCCTTGGGTGTCTGGGTGACGAAGAAGACCCCGACGCCCTTGGACCGGATCAGCCGCACCGTCTGCGTGATCGACTCCAGGAAGGCCTTGGAGGCGTCCTTGAACAGCAGGTGCGCCTCGTCGAAGAAGAACACGAGCTTGGGCTTGTCCGGATCGCCGACCTCGGGCAGCTCCTGGTAGAGGTCGGCGAGCAGCCACATCAGGAACGAGGAGAACAGCGCGGGCTGGGCGACCACCCCGGGCAGCTCCAGGATGGTGACCATGCCCCGCCCGTCGGGGACGTTACGGAGCAGGTCCGTGGTGGCGAACTCGGGTTCGCCGAAGAACGCGTCGGCCCCGGCATCGGTGAACGCGATCAGCTCGCGCAGCAGCACTCCGGCGGTCTGCTTGGACAGCCCGCCCAGGCCCTTGAGTTCGGCCGCGCCTTCCTCGGAGACCAGGTACTGGATCACCGCGCGCAGATCCTTCACGTCGACGAGCGGCAGGCCCTTCGCGTCGGCGAAGTGGAAGACCAGGTTGAGTGAGGACGTCTGCACCTCGGTCAGGTCCATGACCTTGGCCAGCAGCAGGGGCCCGAAGTCGGTGATGCTGGCGCGCACCGGCACGCCGACGCCTTTGCCGCCGAGGGTGAGGAACTCGCAGGGGTAGGACGTCGGGGTCCAGGGCTGTCCGAGCTCAGCCATGCGTTCGGTGATCCGTTCGGACGGCACTGCCGGGGCGGCCATGCCGCTGACGTCGCCCTTGATGTCGGCCAGGAAGACCGGCACCCCCGCCGCGGAGAGCTGCTCGGCCATCACCTGGAGGGTCTTGGTCTTGCCGGTGCCTGTGGCGCCCGCCACCAGGCCGTGCCGGTTGAGCATGGCCAGCGGGACCCGGATCGGGCAGTCCGGGTCGGCCTTGCCGTCGTCGCCGACGAGCGCGCCCAGGTCGAGCGCCGGGCCGTCGAAGGTGTAGCCCGCCTTTGTCGCCGCCGCGTCCACCATGAGATACGTCCCCTTGCCGCAATTTGCCCGATATGGAGGAAGCGTAGCTATTTTGGGTCCCACGCACGGAGTATCCGAACCGCCGACTGATATACGTTCGAGTCCCGGAACCGGCCCCTTGCCGATGCGCCGATTCGTCGGATAGCTGTAAGGTCGCACTCGGCAACCGAGCGGAGCGCCTAGGCTCTCTAGATAGCGGACAACAATGCGACGGCTTCGACACGCGCCGAATGGCTGATCGACGCCACGCCGGGCTGATAGAGAGCGACTGCTTGATGAGGGAGGACGGGGTGACCCAGGTCGGCGAGGGTCCACGCGCGGCCGGGTCCGCTGCCGGAGCTCTGGGCGGGCTTGCGATCGGCGATGTGCTGGCCGAGCGCTACCGCCTCGAGGAGCACGTCAACGATGACAGCGCGGGCCGCCAGGTCTGGCGCGGGGTCGACATCGTGCTGCGCCGTCCGGTCGCACTGGTGCTGCGTACGCCTGGCGGAGCCGCCGCCGAGGAGATGCTCTCCGCGGCGGTCACCGCCAGCCGGGTCGTGCACGGCAACCTGATCGGCGTCTACGACGCGATCGACGAGGGCGAGCGGGCCTACGTCATCCGCGAGTGGATCGACGGCACCGCGCTGCGCGACCTGGTCGCCGAGGAGGGCCCGTTCGACGCCGAGCGCACCACCTCCGTGCTGCACGCCGTCGCCGACGCGGTGTCCGCGCTGCACGCCAGCGGGATGGCGCACGGCAACGTGCACCCCGGCACGGTCCTGGTCGCCGCCGACGGGCGGGTCGTGCTGGCCGACGCCCGGGTCGACTCGACCACCAGCAACGAGGCCGACGTGCGCAGCCTCGGCGCGCTGGCCTACTTCATGCTCACCGGCCACTGGCCGCGCGCCGAGGCGGGCCGCGCGACCGCGCTGGCCGACGCCCGCCGCGACAGCACCGGCAGCCTGGTCGCGCCCCGCAACGTGCGCGCCGGCGTCCCGACGTACCTCGACGACCTCGTCATGGACCTGCTCGACCCGAAGCTGGCCGTGCCCACCGCGCAGGTGCTCACCGGCGAGCTGGCCCGCCTGGACACCGGCGAGCGGTTGCTCTTCGGCGGCAACGGCACGCTGCGCTTCGCCGACGAGAGCGCCGCGCCCGAGCCGGCCCCCCGGGCCGCCACCCCGCGCCTGATGGTCGCCGGCGGCGTCGCCCTGGCGCTGGTCGTCTCCGGCCTGGTGCTCGCCGTGCGGGCGCTCAACGCCGACGCGACCGAGCCGTCCACGCTCCGGCCGACGCCCAACGTCGCCGTGGAGGCCAGCGCCACCCCCGCACCCCAGCCGCAGGCGGTCAAGTTGCGCGCCGACCAGGTGCGCATCGTCGCCCCGGTCAAGGACCGCGACAACGAGAAGCAAGCGCCGAACATGGTCGACGGCAACCCGAAGACGCTGTGGCAGACGACCGGATACAAGTGGTCGAACTTCGGCAACACCGCCAAAAAGGGCATCGGCATCCTGATCATGCTGGACAAGCCCCAGTTGGTGTCCAGCGTCACGCTCCAGCTCTCCGCCCCCGGCGCGTCGGCCACCCTGCTCGGCGGCTCGGCCGCCGCGCCGGATTCGAGGGCCGGCGACAAGACCATCGTCGACACCTACCAGCAGGTCGCCGGCTCGCAGGCCTTCGGCAAGGACTCGGGCACCACCATGGTGTTCTCCACCGACGCCTCCACGCAGTACCAGTACCTGCTGGTCTGGATCACCGATCTGCCGCGTGACCCCGGCGAGTCGGACTACCCCTACCGTGTCGGCGTGCAGGAGATCGCGGTAGAGGTGCAGTGACCGGGCAGGACCCCCGTACGGACGAGGAGCTGCTGGCGGCCCATGCCGCCGGCGAGCCCGACGCCTTCGGGGTGCTGTTCCGCCGTCACCGCGACCGGCTCTGGGCGGTCGCGCTGCGCACCACCAACGACCGGGAGGACGCCGCCGACGCGCTGCAGGAGGCGATGCTGTCGGCGCACCGCGCCGCAGGCCGCTTCCGCGGCGAGGCGGCGGTCACCACCTGGCTGCACCGCATCGTCGTGAACGCGTGCGTCGACCGGCTGCGCCGCCGCCAGGCGCACCTGACCGTGCCGCTGCCCGGCCAGGCCGGCGCGGACGACGACGACCGGCACACCCCCACCCGCAACGAGCCGGCCGCGCCCAGCACCGACCACGACACCGCGATGGTGGTCCGGTCCGCGCTGGCCGAGCTGCCGTACGACCAGCGCGCAGCTCTGGTGCTGGTGGACCTGCAGGGCTACTCGGTGGCCGAGGTCGCGCAGATGATGGGAGTGGCCGAGGGCACCATCAAGAGCCGCTGCTCACGGGGCCGGGCCCGGCTCGCTGTGATGTTGGGGCACCTGCGCAACCTCGGCGACTCCCCTGACGTCGGAGGGACACGAGCACAGGACGTCACACCGGGAGGGGGGCTCTGATGAGCGCAGTTGATCTCGACTTGCTGGCCGACTACGTCGGCGGTGCGCTGGACGGCACCCCGGAGCACCAGCGGGTCGCACGGCTCGTCGCCGACGATCCCGGCTGGCGCTCCGCCGCCGCCGACCTGACGACCGCACTGGCCCTCGTCGACGCGGACCTGACGGCCCTCGGCGCGGCCCCGGAGCCGATGCCCGACGACATCGCCGCACGTTTCGACGCCCTGCTGGCGTCTCCGGAGTTCACCGCGCCCCGGCCTGTCCCGCCGCGCCCCGCGGTGGGGGAGCGCACGCTGAACCGGGACGCTCCCGGTTCCCGGGCCGCCCGCCGCGGCTGGCGACGCTGGGCCACCCCGGTCGTGGTAGCCGCGAGCGTGCTCGCGCTGGCGGGCATCGTGCTGCCGCTCGGCCCCCTCGCCACGTCGCAGCAGGACGCGGGTGCCGGCCTCACCGCGGAGAACGCTCCCGCCATCGCCGTGGCCCCTGATGGCGGCGTGCCGACCACCGCCAGCGGCACGGACTACCGCCGCGAGATGCTGGCCAGCGGGAGCATGTCGCAGAAGACCACACCCAGCTCCGAGGCCGCACGGACGTTCGACGGCAGCGAGATGGCCGCGGCGACCGATCTGAACCGGCTGGGCGGCTCCGGCGAGGCGCTGGCGACCTGCTTCGCGGCGATCAGCACGGTGCTGCCGGGCACGGTCACCGGTGCCGACTTCGCCCGCTTCGAGGGCCGTCCCGCCCTCATCGTGAAGGTGGACACGGCCACCGGCAACTGGTGGTTCGTGGCCGGTCCGCAGTGCGGCCTGACGGGTCCCGACGAGCTGTTCCGCGCGCCCCGCAACTAGACACAGTGAGCTGACCCACCGCTGGGGCCGTAATGGAACATCCGCTCCGTACGATGGCGTTTCAGCCAGCGACAAGTACGGCGCGAACAGTTCGTGTCGACCCAAGGGAGCGCGTCTCGTGGAGAACGTCCGAAACCTGATCATTGTCGGCTCGGGTCCGGCCGGGTACACCGCCGCCGTCTACGCTGCTCGGGCCAACTTGAAGCCCCTGCTCATCGAGGGCGTCGAGTCAGGCGGAGCGCTGATGACCACCACCGAGGTGGAGAACTTCCCCGGCTTCCCGGACGGGGTCATGGGTCCGGAGCTGATGGACCAGATGCGCAAGCAGGCCGAGCGCTTCGGCACCGAGTTCATCACCGACAACGCCACCCGCGTCGAGCTGGCCGGCGACGTCAAGAGCGTATGGGTCGGCGACCAGGAGTACCGGGCCCGCGCCGTCATCCTCACCACCGGTTCGGCCTGGCGGCCGCTGGGCGTGCCCGGCGAGCAGGAGCTGCTCGGCCACGGCGTGTCCTCCTGTGCCACCTGTGACGGCTTCTTCTTCAAGGGCCAGCGCATCGTGGTCGTCGGCGGCGGCGACTCGGCGATGGAGGAGGCGACGTTCCTCACCCGTTTCGCCGAGCACGTCACGATCATCCACCGCCGCGACGAGTTCCGCGCCAGCAAGATCATGGCGGAGCGCGCATTGGCCAACGAGAAGATCTCCGTCGAGTGGAACACCGTGATCGACGAGGTCCTCGGCACGGACGGCAAGGTCTCCGGCATCCGGGTGCACAACGTGATCACCGGAGAGTCCCGGGAGATCGCGGCGACCGGCGTGTTCGTCGCCATCGGCCACGACCCGCGCAGCGACATGTTCCGCGGCCAGGTCGAGCTGGACGACGAGGGTTACGTGAAGGTCGACGCGCCGAGCACGCGTACCGACATCCCGGGTGTCTTCGCCGCGGGCGACCTGGTCGACCACACCTACCGCCAGGCCATCACCGCAGCCGGCACGGGCTGCACCGCGGCGCTCGACGCGGAGCGCTTTCTCGCCCACTAGTGGGCGAGAAGCAGCAGCACAGTCTGGCGCACCGGTGAGTGAGCGCACGATCTCGCCCACACCGGCCCGCCGGACGGAAGACGGAAAGATCTGAGATAGGAGAGACCCGAATGGGATCCGCGAAGGCGGTCACCGACGCGACGTTCGTCAGTGACGTACTGCAGTCCGACAAGCCGGTACTGGTGGACTTCTGGGCCGAGTGGTGCCAGCCGTGCCGCAAGGTGGCACCTGTGCTGGAGGAGATCGCCGGCGAGATGGCCGACCAGGTCACCATCGTCAAGCTGGACATCGACGCCAACCCGGAGACCGCGCGGGCCTACCGCGTCATGTCGGTGCCGACGCTGACCGTGTTCAAGGGCGGGCGGCCGGTGCAGTCGGTCGCGGGCGCGAAGCCCAAGAGCGACATCCTCCGGCTCATCCAGACGGCACTCTGACGCTGCGCCACCCCGTGGGGCTTCCAGCTGCGGCTTGAGGCCCCACGGGTTTGTCCGGCCCCCCGCCGAGGAACATGGTCATGGTCCGCCGGGCCGCCTACGGACGGCGCGTCGGAACGACTACAGGTTCGAGATCCCTACCGGCCCGCGCGGCACGATAGGCTCCGGTGGCATTTGTGAGGTTTACCAGGAGGTCCGCTGTGCGAGCCATCAAGCGCGGTGAGCGCGGCCCGGCCGTCACCGAGATCCGGTCGATCCTGGTCGCGCTGGGGCTGCTGGAGGCCCCGGCCGACCCGGCCGAGGCGGACCACTTCAACCCTGCCACGGAACGGGCCGTGCGCGCGTTCCAGCAGGACCGTGGGCTGTCCGTGGACGGTGAGGTGGGCGCCGAGACGTGGCGCGCGCTGGACGCCGCCCGGTGGACCCTGGGCGCCCGCACGCTCTACTTCAGCGTCTCCGACCCGCTGCGCGGCGACGACGTGCGCCAGTTGCAGGAGCGGCTGCTGGAGATGGGCTACGACGTCGGGCGCACCGACGGCGTGTACGGGCCGCGTACCGCGCGGGGCCTGTCGGCCTTCCAGCGCGAGATGGGCCTGACCCCCGACGGCACCTGCGGCCCGCAGACCCTGCACATGCTGCGGCGGCTCGGGCGCAAGGTGGTCGGCGGCTCCCCGCTGAAACTCCGCGAGGAGGTGACCTTCCGGCAGACCGGGCCCAGCCTGGTCGGGCGGCAGATCATCGTCGACCCGGGGCACGGCGGCTCCGACCCGGGCGTGGTCGTGCCGGACGGCCCGCTGCGCTGGACCGAGTCCGACCTGGCGTACGACCTCGCCACCCGGCTGGAAGGCCGGCTCGCCGCGGCCGGCATGCGGGTGCACCTGACCCGCGGCCCGTTGCCCATCGAGGCGCCCAGCGACCTGGACCGCGCGCAGCTGGCCAACGACCTGGCCGCGGACCTGCTGATCTCGCTGCACATCGACGGCCACCACAACCCGCAGGCCGACGGAGTCGCCACCTACCACTACGGCACCTCGAACGGCGTCACCTCGACGATGGGGGAGCGGCTGGCCGGGCTGGTCCAGCGGGAGATCGTGGCGCGCACCGGGCTGCGCAACTGCCACACCCACGCCAAGACCTGGGAGCTGCTGCGCTACACCCGCATGCCCGCGGTACGCGTAGACGTCGGTTACCTGACCTCCCCGAAGGACCGCGCGCAGCTGATCGACCCGATGTTCCGCGAGCGCGTGGTGGAGGCGATCGTCGCCGCCGTGCAGCGCATGTACTACCCGGTCGAGATCGACGTGAAGACCGGCACCATCGACGTGAGCGCGCTGCGCCTGGCCCTGCCGAGCACCTGAGCATGCCGACCACCCCCACCGCCGCCGAGGCTCTCCGGTACGCCGACCGGATGCTGTCCGAGGTCACCGCCGCTCTGCTGTACCGCGACCAGCTGCGCTACCGCGTGGGCTGCGAGCAGGTGTACGGCAGCACCCTCGATTCCCAGGCCGTCGACGCGGCCGTTTCCCGCGCACTCGGACAAGCGGTGCAGCACGCCTGGGACCGCAACTGGCGGCCCATCGAGCTGGACCACACCCTGGGCCGCTTCGCCGCCCGCGTCAAAGCCCCGAAGGCCGCTGCGGTCTGGATGGCGCGGCTGCTCGCCGACGTGCTCGCCGCCCGGACGCAGGCCCACGACCCGGCCACGGTCGACGAGCGCTGGGCGGCCGAACTGGCGGCACTGGACGCGACCGTGTGGTGGACCGCCGACACGGAACACCTCGCCCGGTTCGGTGAGCGGCACGGCCTCGACCGGCTGAAGGTGCTCGGTGGCGCGTTCGAGCTGATGCGCTGGCTCTACCAGGAACTGCCGCCGCTGGAGCCGGCCGGGCACGCGCCCGGTTCGCCCATCCCGCCTCGTCGGAACGCATCCGGGTCGACAAACAGCGCCGACCAGCGCATGCTCGATCGAATCCGGGCATTGCTGGCGAAAGCGGAATCGACCGGTTTTCCCGAGGAGGCCGAGGCGTTCACCGCCAAGGCGCAGCAGCTGATGGCCCGGCACAGCATCGACCACGCGCTCGTCGACGCGGCGGCGGGCGCGAGCGACGGCCCGGCCAACCGGCGCATCGTCATCGCCAACCCCTACGAGGGACCGAAGGCGATGTTGCTGCAGGTCGTCGCCGACGCCAACCGCTGCCGCGCGCTGAACTTCAAGGATCTCGGTCTGAGCACCATCGTCGGCTTCGAACCCGACCTCGACGCCGTGGAACTGCTCTACACCTCGCTCCTGGTGCAGGCCGTGCACGCGATGACCGCGGCGAACCCCAGGGCCGACCGGTACGGCCGCAACGACGTGCGCTCGTTCCGGCAGGCGTTCCTCAGCGCGTACGCCGCCCGCATCGGCGAGCGGCTCACCGAGGTCCGCGCGGAGGTCGACGCCGAACTGTCCGCCGGCACCGACCTGGTGCCCGTGCTCGCCGCCCGGAACGAGGCCGTGGACACGGCGTTCGAAGAGCTGTTCCCGCACCGGGTCAGCCGGACCGCACGAGTGGTCAACGCCGCGGGCTGGGCCTCCGGCCGGGCCGCCGCGGACCGCGCGGAACTTGCGGTCCGCCCGCGGCTGCCGGAGCCCGGCCTGCGCTGACGCGCCGGTCCGTGGTGCCGCTCAGTTGGTGGTGCTGCGCACCGCCGGCCGCACTCCCGGCCGCAGCAGTTCCGGGCTCATCGAGCCCAGCAGCTTCTCCAGCGCGTACTCCACGTCGGACTTCCACGACAGCGCGGTCCGCAGCTCCATGCGCAACCGGGGGAAGCGCGGGTGTGGGCGCACCGTCTTGAAACCCACGGCGAGGAAGAAGTCGGCCGGGGCGAGGCAGCTGAACTGCCGCGTGTCCTCGTCGTCGGAGTGCTCGCCGAACTTGGCGTCGCCGAACGCCTCGATGGCGCGGATGCCGCGCTTGGTGAGGTCGCGGGCCACCGACTGGATCAGCACCCGGCCCAGCCCGCCGCCCGCGAACGCGGCCACCACGTGCGCCGTCATCAGCTGCACGGCATCGGGGGAGACCGGAGAGGTGGGGAAGGCGTTGCCGCGGGGAACGTACATCGGGGGCGCGTAGAGCACGAACGCGGCGGGCATGCCGTCGACGTAAGCGATCTTGCCGCAGGAGCCCCACTCCAGCAGGGTCTGCGAGACCCAGGCCTCCTTCTCCAGGCCCGGGTCGCCGTTGGCACAGGCCCGCTCACCGGAAACCGGATCAAGCTCCCAGAACACGCAGTTGCGACATCCCTTGGGCAGGTCCTCCAGGGTGTCCAGCGTCAGATTCACCACTCTGCGTGACATGAGCAGCTCCGTGCTCTTACCGCGGCAGAGCCGCGTGCGCCGAAAATTGGCCCGCCACCGAGCCAACCCATTGACTTTACGCCCGATTACGGCCTTCCTGCACCCTATCCCGTTGGATGGATTCGACCGAATGTCGGTTCAAGACCCACATGACCCAGCGTACGATTCGATGACCAACTGTTTGTCCAGCCGGGGAGGGACCGTGGCGGAGACGGGCACGACGCTCGACGACTACACCGATCGGTACGCGCAGCGCATCATCGGGATGACCGCCTCGGAGATTCGAGCTCTCTTCGCCGTGGCAAACCGCCCCGAGGTGGTATCACTCGCCGGGGGTATGCCGTACATCTCCGCGCTACCGCTCGACGCGGTCGGCGAGGTCATCGGCGAACTCGTCGCCAAGCAGGGCGCCAGCGCGCTGCAGTACGGCCTCGGCCAGGGCATGCCCGAGCTGCGTGACCAGATCTGCGCCCTGATGGCCGACGTCGGCATCGACGCCTCGGTCGGCGCGTCGCCCGACGACGTCGTCGTCACCATCGGCGGTCAGCAGGCACTCGACCTGATCGCCCGGCTGTTCCTCGACCCCGGCGACGTCGTGCTCGCGGAAGGCCCCACCTACGTCGGCGCGCTGGGCGTCTTCCAGGCGGCGCAGGCCCAGGTCGTGCACGTGTCGATGGACCACGACGGCCTCATCCCGGCCGCCCTGGAGATCGCGATCGAGGAGCAGCGCCGGCTCGGCCGCCGCGTCAAGTTCCTCTACACGATCCCGACCTACCAGAACCCTGCGGGCGTCACCCTGTCCGAGGAGCGCCGCGAGCAGGTGCTCGACATCTGCGAGCGGGCCGGACTGCTGGTCATCGAGGACGACCCGTACGGCCGCCTCGGCTTCGAGGGCGAGGCGCCGCGGCCGCTGCGCGCCCGCCGCCGTGACGGGGTCTTCTACCTGAGCACCTTCTCCAAGACCTTCGCGCCGGGCCTGCGGGTGGGCTGGATCCTCGCCCCCCACGCGGTACGCGACAAGCTGGTGATCGCCACTGAGGCGAACATCCTGTGCCCGAGCAACTTCGCCCAGTCCGTGGTGAGCACCTACCTGTCCACCATGCCGTGGCGCCAGCAACTCAAGACGTACCAGCAGATCTACGCCGAGCGCCGCGACGCGCTGCTGACCGCGCTGTCCGACCTGATGCCCGAGGGCACCACCTGGACCCACCCGGCAGGCGGCCTGTTCGTCTGGGCGACCCTGCCCGCCGGCCTCAACTCCAAGGCCATGGTGCCCCGTGCCATCGCCGCGCGCGTCGCGTACGTGCCCGGAACCGGCTTCTACGCCGACGGCACCGGTCAGCAGCACCTGCGGCTGAACTTCTCGTTCCCGCCGCCGGAGCGCATCCGGGAGGGCGTGCGCCGCCTCGCCGGAGTGGTCGAGCAGGAGCTGGCCACGCGGGCCGTGTTCGGCGACACCGGGCCGCTGGACGCGGTGACCGAGCTGCCGCGGCCCGGCGCGCACGCGCCCGGTCCCGACTTGGCATGATTCGAGGGTGACCGCACCGTCCGCTTCGCCTGCCGTCCGAACCGACCTCCGCTGCCTGGTGCTGGCCGGCGGCCTGTCCTACGAGCGTGACGTCTCGCTGCGATCGGGCCGCCGGGTGCTGGACGCCCTGCGCGCCGTCGGCGTAGAGGCGGACATGCTCGACGCCGACGTGGCCCTGCTGCCCGCCCTGAAGTCCGACCCGCCGGACGCCGTGTTCATCGCACTGCACGGCTCCACCGGCGAGGACGGCTCTCTGCGTGGCGTGCTCGACCTGTGCGGCGTGCCCTACGTCGGACCCGATGCCCGCTCCGCCCGGCTCGCCTGGGACAAGCCGTCCGCGAAGGCGGTCTTCGTCGAGTACGGCATCCCCACTCCCGAGTGGGTCGCGCTGCCGCACGACCGGTTCTCCGAACTCGGCGCCGTCGCCGTGCTGGAGCGCATCGTGGACCGCCTCGGCCTGCCCCTGATGGTCAAACCCGCCCAGGGCGGCTCTGGGCTGGGCGCCGCGGTGGTCCGGGACGCCTCCGCGCTGCCGGCCGCGATGGTCGGGTGCTTCGCGTACGACCAGACCGCTCTCGTGGAGCGCTATGTCGAGGGCGTGGACGTGGCGGTGTCCATCCTCGACCTCGGCGAGGGGCCGTTCGCGCTGCCGCCCGTCGAGATCGTGCCCAGCAACGGTGTGTACGACTACGCGGCCCGATACACGGCCGGCCTCACCACCTGGCACGCGCCGGCCCGGCTGTCGGCGGACACGAGCGCACAGGTGGTCAAGACGGCGCTGGCCGCACACCAGGCGCTGGGCCTGCGTGACATGTCCCGGGTCGACCTGATCGTGGCCCCGTCGGGGGAGTGCACTGTCCTGGAGGTCAACGTCTCACCGGGCATGACCGAGACCTCCCTGCTGCCGATGGCGGTGCAGGCCGGCGGACTCGACCTCGGAGAGGTGATCGCCCGCCTGGTCATGCAGGCCGCCGCCCGCCCCGCCGGCTGACCGGCACAGCTGAACAGCGAAGCGCCCAGGTTCTGCGGGAACCTGGGCGCTTCGCGTTATGTCGCCGGCCTGGGTGCCTGCCGGTCGCCGCCGTGCTGGGCCTCACTCGCTCGGGTCTGTGCGACTACCACTCGTGCCAAGGGCCGGGATGCGCTGCGTCGACCGGCGCGGTGGAACCCGGGTCAGCGGTATGCCTCACACGACCCGGTCAGGAGTCGGTCAGCTTGGCGGGCGCCTGCCAGTCGATGCGTGGCGGCTGCGCCAGCGGCGTGCCGCCGAACTCCGCCAGCCACGCCGCGACGTGGGCCAGACTCTCCCGCCACTGGTCCTCGGGGATCGGCGGCAGGATGTCATCCCACAGCGGCAGGAACGTGCCGCGCAGTTGCAACTGCCCGACCGGGCGGGCCATGAACCACACGTGGAGGTGCGCGGCCCCGTCACCCCACCGGTAGACGTGGACCCGGGCCACCTTGTCCAGTGAACGGATGGCCCGCTCAAGCCGCACCGTCATGACGCCGAGTTCGGCGGCGAGCAGGTTCGGCAGGTCGCCCAGATCGAGGTGGGACCGAGGCTCCAGCATCAGCACCATCGGCAGGCCCGTGGGCCGGTCCATGGTGCGTACGCGCCAGCGCTCGTTCACCCAGATGTACGCGTCGTCGGGTGCGGTGCACGCCGTGCAGTCAGCCGAGTCCTCACCCTTGCGGGACGGCTCGGTCTCTACCGGCGGGTCAAGATGCTTGATCTTGAAGTCGCCCTCGAACGGAAACGAGGGCCACGCAGTGAAGCCGGGAAGGGGCATGGGGGTATCGGCCACCTGCAGAATCTAGCCCAGCCAGGCGGTCCTGTCTCCCCCCGGCTGTGGATTCCCGAACGCCGGTTTCACGTGAAACCACAGCCCACAGGGTGCCTGTGGATAACTTTGTGGATAGGTCGGGGCCGCCCTGTGGAATGTGGCATCGTGACCTCGGTTACGCCATGAGTGCACAGAGCGACGGCATGTCTGTTTACGTGCTGATCCCGTTGGCAGCACGAGGATTCGACCCGTTCGCCGCGGTGGTTTCACGTGAAACATGGCCTGTGGATAACCGGCCTCCGGCTGTGGAAAGAGGACAGTCCGGGGCTGTGGACAGCGGATACGTGACCTTCCTCGCACTTCGGCGGGGCGGTGGAGATCGTTGACCTTGGGCATGCGGGTTGTGGATAACTCCGATGACCTGTGTACGGACCCCTGGGTGTTCCAGCGCCGCCGGGTGGAGCTGCGATGGCAGACCGAACGGCAGGCGCCCGGAAGGGGGTGCCGAACCAGTCATCCCGGGTGCTCAAGGTTCAGAAAGGTCGTCCTGGGCATCAGTCGCGCTGGGCCCGACGTACGGCGGCTCGAACTCTCCAGCGGGTTGCGGGTGGTCAGCATCAGTGCCTCTGCATCCCAGCACGGCTCGGGCACAGCTTCGGATCTCTGGGGCTGATCCGTAGGGCCAGATGTGGCGAGGGATCTGCCCGCTGTCGACCACGTGAGGCCTGGGCTCGCTCGGCCCAGCTCGGTGGCCAAGCTCAGACTGTCTGAATCAGGCCGTCATGCCCCCGACGAAGTCCGGCAGCACCGAGCCACGACCGGACGCCCCGTCGCCGTCAATGCCGACCCTGTGTGCCGGGATCCCCAGCGGAGTCTGGGGGATCGGCGGAGCCGTTGGCCGGCCCGGCGACGCCAGCACAGGTCTTTGATGCTCGGCACGGGTCGACGCCTCAGTCGCCTGGCATGACTCTGCCAGAGGTGCTCTGTCCGCGTCGGCTAGGCGGGGCTCAGTGACTCGGATTCCCGGGCGCGGGCACTTCCACCGAGAACCCGCCCGCTTTCATGACGCCATGTCTTCCCGGGGTCTGTGTGCGGCCAGTGCTGGGGCAGCGGCCAACAGGCGGTCGCCTCCATGCCACCGCGAGTCCGTGGGGGAGTGTGACTCGCGATCGGGTGCCGGACCTGCCGCCGGGGCTCGGTGCCGCGGTGACGCGACAAAGCCTGCCCAGCCGGAGTGAAGGCACTGCCGGTTTGTGCAGTGCATGACTTCAGCTCGGCTCGGTGAACGACCACATGTCAACTGATCCCGGCTCGAACGCGCGGTGCAGCAGCGATCGAGTTCCAGCACTGATGAAGACCCCGCGCAGGCTGACTGCGTCATCGGCCGCTATCGCGGCATACTCGTGCTCGGCACTCACCAGTTGATCTGACATCGGCGGTCCGCCAACCCGCTCCGGATGTGCCCTTCGCCAGGCGGGTTCGGCAAGGGACCCTGTGCCGGTCTTCATCACCTCTGGCATCAGCGGGACGGAGTGGCCGAGTCATGGCTACCCCGGACCACCATCGCACCCATCGCAGGCGTGTCCGCCACAGCCTGTCGCCGAATGCCGCACTGCGGCCGGCCAACGATGATCCCTACCGCCACCGAGCGGCGATCCTTCCGACCGTTGCCGTCAGCGTGGTTTCACGTGAAACCGCGTGCAGGAAACCCGCCGGATCGTTCCTTCATCTCTGCACCTCATGCTGGACTGAACAACGCGTCACTCCGCACCCATGGATTCTTGTCCCACGCCTCGGTAGTCCCGAGGGCCGACACGGGGCCGAACCCAGCGCGGTCGGCCAGAACCGCCGGGGCTCTGGGCGGTGCACCGGGATCAGGCGGCCTCACGGCCGAGGTGAACCGCAGCCGGATCCAGCGACAAGAGCCGGGCCCAGCTTAGCTCCCGCCCTGGGCCGCCGAGGTGAACGCGTAAACGACCTCGGAGAATCCGCGCGGTCGGTGGGACCGGTGGACAGGTTGCGGCGCCACGGCCACCGCGGCGGAGAAGCTGGGCAGGTTCACCGACGGCACCGTCACCCGGCCCCCTCACCACGGTCGAAACCCATCCGTCAGAGGGCCAGACGGCCGGCATTCGTTTCCCCAGTTGCTCAGTCTTGGCCACACAGGTCCGTCAGCCACCACTGCGGCTGAGCCCACCGCGTTCACCAATGAACCCGGATCGTCAAGACTGCCGAGCTCGGCAACGGGTGCCGGGCCCGCCACGACCATTAGAACGTGCGAATCCACGCGACGGAGATAGGCCTGAGACCTCATCCATCGGTCCGCCGAGCGGCGGTGGTCTCACTGTCTCAGAAGACGCACGGAGCCACCGGAACGCAAGGTCTACCTGAACCCTCAGAGTGTCAGGTCTCAGGGGAAGTCGGGGACGCCGGCTCAACTCGTAACCGCTGAGACCTCTGAGGCCTGACCTCCGAGACTGCTGTGCCGCTGATGCACGAGAGCGTTGAGAACGCCGAGTCCAACGTGCGCTGGCTGGAGTGTCGAACGTTGTTGGATCCATCCGCCGAACCAGCGACTCCGGTTCACAACGGGTGCATCAACAGGCGATGTCTTTGGCCTGTCTGGCAACACGGCCGTGCGCCCGGACCACCGCGAACGCTCTGCCGTAACCCATGTTCGCCACCGGAGTCCTGGAAGGCTACGCGCCAACCAAGCACTGTGCCCGCGTGACGAACGCCCTCTCGTTGAGCGAACCGGCGACCTTGCCGAGTTGGCAAGGCGCACCCGCTCCCGCCCGAATCGGGGGCTGCCAGGCCGCGGTTGTTGACTGCCGGCCGCCGTCAGCCAGCTAAGCCAACTCGCCGCGCGCGGACGCCGGCGAAGCCTCGAAGCAATGCCGGGCGTCTGGAAGTCCGAGGGAACCGCAGGCGTACTCGCCGACCCTCAGGCCCAACGGGCACAAGGGCGGCGTGGTGCCGGCGGCTCAGCCCGCGGTGGACAGTCAACGCTTCGTCGAATACTTCTTCCCCATGTGTCACCTTCCTCAACTGTGTGCGCCACATTGTGGCGAGCCAGCCCTGCCCGCACTGGATGCCGAACATCGCCGTACTCCAGCCAAGCGACGATTCGGTGTGAGTCGGCACCTGCCGTGTCGGCGCGGACCCGGTCGCGGATCTGGAAGCGGAAACAGAACCATCCATACGAACGTGCGGCGCACGGTTCAAAGCATGACCACGAACGGCCGGCAGAGGTACAAGCGCACGCCGACACCGTCCGCGTACCCAACCCACGTCCGAACAGCCGCCATCCAGGTGCCGCGTGGACCTATCCCAACACGGCACCAGTTGTCGTACCGAGCCCTACACGGAACCGCACACAACAAGCGAGAGGCGATGTGCCTCAGCCCTCCGCGTTGGAGCCCCGACCGCAACCGGTATGTGCCTCCAAGGCAGCCATCCTCTGAGAGCACGTCGCAAACCTAGGTTCGATGAGCCGGTTGCCTGCCGGTACTGAATCGGGTTGGCCCGGCGTCACCGGTAAGCCTGGAGCGAATCTCCGCAGAAATCCAGCCGAGGCCGTGAACGCGATCATCGTGTTTCACGTGAAACAGTGCGCCCGTCCACGCCATCGCGTACCGACCACTCAGAACCAGGTCCGGCCAACACTCACCGGTTGGCGCGGATACCCATCGCGTGGCAGCCGCCAGGACCACGGAACGATCCCGCGCACATGCCAGACGCGACGGTCCGACTCACTCAGGATGCGTTCCACGCGCAGGCCCATCGCACGGATACACACAGCCGGGGGAGTGTACGGCCACCTTCCTCCACGACGCCGCCAAGAGCCCCGCCCACAGCGAAGAACCGGGCTGGCGTACCTCTTGGTTTCAGCTCGTCCCGCTGCGGGAACCTGCACCTGGACTGTGACGCGGTCTGCGGCGGCGGCTCGCCTTTCCGAGCATGTCGATTCCACCTGCAGGTTGATAGACGGACTTTGCGGCTGGATCGGGCGTGCGCAGGCCGAAGTAGGGCTCCCTCCAGACGGTGCACCGCTCGACAGGCGAGGTGTCTCAGGACCGTTACGCACGGCCCTTCGGTCTAGGTGCCGCAGCATTCGGCCACGCGCAACAGCGGGGTGCCGGCCACCGATGCCGTGCCGACAGGGGAGCGACGCGGCCTACAACTGTGGGAGGGTCCACCGCACCTGACTGAGAGGCGCCCTGATGTCGAAGCAACCGCTGATCGTCGGCGACTGTACTGGGAGAGCCATCGGCAGGAGCTTCAGCGCCCCAACCCCACCCGCGTTGACGAACGTCGCACCCGATCTCACTACGACAGGCTCACCCGTCAGCCGACCGACAGTGAATGACCATGCCATCGACAGCCTCCCGGCACAGGTCCGCACGGCAGCCGATGCCGCCCGTACTCCCCGGGGAGTAGCGCAACTCCCGACGGTGGGTGGGGCACAAGTCGACGAGCGACCGGCTTGCGCTGCAGAGCCCGTCCAGTCAGTGCGGACCACCAGTTGGTGAAGGCCGTTGGCCGCCGCCGTGCCCGGTCGCGCACGCGGCTAGGCGACCGCATCTCCGCCCATCACACGGAATGCTGCATCAGACTTCCTACGGCCGATCCGACCTTCCGATCGTCGGCGGCTTCCCAACCGTTGCTTCCCCACGGGTGGCACGGTTTACTCCTCGGTCAGCCGCAAGGTGCACACACGCTCGGCCACGGCCCGTCGAGTGGCACGCGCTGGCTCTCCAGCATCTCGTGTTCCCTCAGCCCTGCCCGCGCCGACCGCGATCCCTCGGCAAGCGGGGAGGGCCGCCGCCACCGTCATGGCGGGCTGGCTTTGGACAGCAAACCCACCCTTCGCCACCGCTCCATGGCACCACCAGCGCCGGTGACATCTCAGCCGGCCGCCGGGCCGGAAGCGGAGCGGTGGCAGCTGGCACCTCAATGGCACGCCAACCGGCACTGCGAGTTGGCACGAACGCTGGGTCTAGCTCAAGGCAAGACTGCCCCAGCGCTTGCGTCCCCCACACCCGAGCGGATCCTTATGCACCGCTGTACGACGAGAGCCTGGGTACTCCGAGACACGTAGCCGGTGGAGGCACCGGGTGCCGTCGGCTCGTGCATTGCCGGTCTCCCTCCCGACAGGCGGCTCCAGCACGGACACTAAAGGCGGGACCTCTCGAATCGTTCCTCACGATCGGAGCCTCAGTACCAGGCTGACATGCCTTCGACCACAGCAGCGCGTGCTGAGCGGCGATCGCAAGGTTTCACGTGAAACAAGAAGATCGCCGGCGCGCCCGATCCGCGTTCTTGCGAGACGGAGAACAACCCGGCCTCGGCTAGAGGTTCTGGCCCCTGAGATTGGGTACGCGGCTGGCGGGTGGCAGGCCGGCTAGCGCGGTGTGTCCGCGGTGGTGGTTGTAGGAGTGCAGCCAGCATCCGAATGTTGACCGCGTTCGGTCTCTGGGCGGCAGTGCCGCGCGTAGGGCCAATCGTCGAGCGTGCTGCGGTTGAAGCGTTCGACCTTGCCATCGGTCTGGGGGCGGTAAGGGTGGGTGCGTGCATTCGCAGGGTGCTCCCGGAGGCGGTCAGGATGTCGCACCGAAGGCGTGACCGGCAGAGGGCTGGGTAGACCAGTACAACCTCCGGAAGCGCTGGGACCGGGCCACCGCCCCCTGCACCTCGAACTAGTGCCGGCGGTGCAGACCTCCCGCCGGCGTCGAACTTCGCTGACCATCACCGAGCTGTGCCAGGCGCTCGACCACCACATGCCTCGCCGAGGTCTCTTCGAAGCATGAGGGACGCGTGGAACAGACAGCCCGACGTAACGGCGCTCTGCCAGCCGGCCTCGATCCATCGCACGGGCGGTCGGCCGGCTGATAAGACAGGTCCGACAGCCGGCAACTTTTTCAAGGATGTGTCGAGGAGGTCGGCGCGCCGCCGTCGGACGGCGGCTGGGCGACGCGGGCAGGTTCAGGAAGGAAGGGCGGCATCTCATGGCCGCCCACTGGAACCGATGCCGGTTGTGGGCGCTACCGCCGCTGCCCGAGGCACGAACCGCATCGCAGGCATCGCCGAGACCGACGGCCACAACATGGGCCTTCCGACACGTAGCTTCGTCAGGACTGCCCGTCACGCACCTACCGATCCCCACAGAACGGGTTCACACATCACGACTCACCACCTGCCCCGGACCCGGCACGAGGCCGCGTCAAGTCGGCAACGCTGTCGTCGCCGTCCTGGACAGCCTGCGCTGCAGTTGCGGAGAGCGCACCTGCGGCAGCCTTGGTGTGTCGCGATGATGCGCCTCGCTCTTGCCGGCTGACGACAAGGTGGGTGGTGCCGGCCCGGCCGCGGCTCCGTTTCCACCACCGGTGAAGACTCTGTTGCCCACTGCCCCGAACGCGGTGCCGGACGAACGCACCAGGATGGCCGCAGCGCGAGCAGGGAAGTGCCGGTGCAACCGCGCGCACGGCCGGGAGTACGTGAGGTGAAGCCGAACACCACGTCCGCTGCGTGACAGAGGATCTCTTGGTTTCACGTGAAACATCACGGCCTCGGCACCGGTGCGCGCCTAGGCCACGCACCGGCCGCAACTATTGCTCCAGGCGAAGCCGTGAGACAGGGGGCAAGCATGACATCCCACGTGATGCCGCCTCGCAGAGTCGGCGGATCAGGTCGCCGCCGATTGCCGGTTCGGTGAGCCGGATGTCGGTCCGCGCGTGCCATCACACCGGCCTGCCGGGCGCACCGCCACCACCCCGAACCTCCCAGAGCCGAAGCCACCCGTTCCGCACTGACGGTTCCCGCCACCGGCTATGCCAGGCAACGCACTCACTCAGTTCTCAGCCCCACACCCGGTCCAGCGGCCCCCAGACGCTCCGGCCTTCGGGTACAGCAGCCACCGACTTGCACGCCCGCCTGACACACCACCGAGCAGACCCTGGCGTACGAGACTGATTCGCCAGACCCTGCGCCGCGCAGTAACCATCGGTGAACCCCGGCCCCAGATGGGACGATGACCGATCCGGTGTGCGACCGGTTCGCAGGCCCCGCGAACGGTCGCATACCCGAACCGCAGACGTGATCCACCAGTCGGTCCCTCGACCCATGCAGCACAGCTGCCCACAGCCCCGATCCCGTCAACGCCGTCGATCGGGTTCCGCCAGGCTCTCCGTCGGCCCCGCCATCAGCCTCATCCAGAGGCCCGATTCGCAGGCCCGAGGACCAGTCCCAGCAGGCCCATCACGCGCCCAGGATCGCGCTGCAGGCCCGAACGGCCGGCCAGGCTGACCGCGGTCCAACAGGCGTAGTCCGCGAGCTCTGTCGGGAACCAGCCCGGCGCACCGTCAACCCAGAGGTGCCATCGGGCCCGGTCCGGCCGCACCGGTCGTCATCTCCGGCGGCCGCCAGCCCTGCTGGCAGAGTTCGCAAGTCCGCTTCGGCAAACCGGGGAAGGGCCTCCCGCCTGACGAACCCACACACTCGGGCCTTGGCTCAGTCCCACCTCGCGGGGCATCCCTCCAGCAGCGGAGGCGCAACCGACGCGACCCTCCTCGGCTGTCGGCCATTGCCCCGGACGAGGTGCACCGTATCCCACGGCCAGACCCGGATGGAGGACGCGGTTATGGACAAGGCGGATCTCGTCCCCACGTGCCGCCCGAAGAGGCGGGTCGGTTGGCTTGCCGCGAGGAGGGATTCAGCCAGCATGGAGTTACCCCGCTGCGTCTCACTGCAGAGGCCGACCGATCCTGACAGCTGCACCTGGCCATACCAGCCACCCTGGACGCGCCAGATGCGGGAGCAGACGGCGCGAGGAGCCGGTACAGCCGGCGCGCCACGAGCGGAAAGCCAGGGAAGGGCCGTGTCCGAAGCAGGAGGCGGGTGAAGGCGGTTAGGAATCGCGCCAGGCCCTCACCGGGTCGAGCCGAGATACTTCCTGGTCAGCCTCAGCCGGCGCTTCAACCTGTGCCAGGGCGAAAGAGAGCGGGCCGCCCGATCGGGCGGCCCGCTTCGTCAACCTAGTCTATTCCTGGTTCTCCACGCCGATGATCCCGACGATCCGCTCCAGGTCGTCAACCGTCGCGAACTCTATCGTGATCTTGCCCTTGCTCCGACCGATGTCCACCTTCACCTTGGTGTCGAACCGGTCCGACAGCCGGTCCGCCAGGTCGACCAGGGCGGGGGCGTGTGGCTTGGCGCGCCGCTTGGCGGCTGGCTGCTTGGCGTCGCTCTCCGCATTGGCCAGGGTCACCAGTTCCTCGGTGGCCCGCACCGACAGCCCTTCGGCGACGATACGCGTCGCGAGCTTGTCCTGGGCGTCGGCCTGGTCGAGGCTGAGCAGCGCACGTGCGTGGCCCGCGGACAGCACTCCGGCGGCCACCCGCTTCTGCACCTGCGGGGGCAGGTTCAGCAGGCGGATGGTGTTGGAGATCTGCGGCCGGCTGCGCCCGATCTTCTTGGCCAGCTCGTCGTGCGTGGCGCCGAACTCCTCCAGCAGCTGCTGGTACGCCGCCGCCTCTTCCAGCGGGTTCAACTGCGCCCGGTGGATGTTCTCCAGCAGGGCGTCGCGCAGCATGGCGTCGTCGCGGGTGTCCCGCACGATCGCCGGGATCATCTCCTTGCCGACGGCCTGTGCGGCACGCCAGCGCCGCTCGCCCATGACGAGTTCGTACTTGTCCTGGCCGAGTTCGCGAACGACGATCGGCTGCAGGAAGCCGACCTCCTGAATGGAGATCTTCAACTCGTCGAGCATCTCGTCGTCGAAGATCTGCCGGGGCTGCTTCGCGTTGGGCACGATCGAGCCGACCGGGATCTCCGCGAACCGCGCGCCGGGCACGGGTGCCAGGTCCATCACCTGCGCCGGGGGCGGCATCTCCACAGCCTGCGGAGCCTCCACGGCGACCGTGACGGCCGGGGGAGCGGAGACCGGCACAGCGGCCGGTACAGCCTCGACCGGGGCGGCCTGCGCCGGCACCGGGGCCGCGACAGGAGCCTCCGCCGCCACCGGGGCCGAGGGGATCAGCGCACCGAGACCGCGACCGAGGCCTCCCTTACGTACGGGGGGCGGGGTCATGCCGCTGCCTCGCCTTCCGCAGTGGTGCTGTTCCGCGTGCTCATGCCGCAACTCCGATCTTCGCGCCGCGCTCGGCGATCTCCTGCGCGGCCTCGAAGTAGCTGGTGGCTCCACGCGAACCGGGATCATAAGTCATGACCGACTGGCCGTAGCTCGGTGCCTCGGACACACGCACGTTGCGGGGGATGACCGAGGTCAGCACCTTCTCGCCGAAGTGGTTGCGTACGTCCTGCTCGACCGCGTCCGCAAGGCGGGTACGGCGGTCGTACATGGTCAGCAGGATGGTGGACACGTCCAGGTTCGGGTTCAGGTGGGCCTTCACCAGGTTGATGTTGTTCAGCAGCTGGTTGAGGCCCTCCAGTGCGTAGTACTCGCACTGGATCGGGATCAGCACCTCCTGTGCGGCGCAGAGCGCGTTGACCGTCAGCAGGCCGAGCGACGGCGGGCAGTCGATGAAGACGTAGTCGAACTCCATCGGGAAGCCCTGGATCGCGCGGCCGAGCCGCGACTCGCGGGCGACCACGGAGACCAGCTCGATCTCGGCACCGGCGAGGTCGATGGTGGCCGGCACGCAGTAGAGGTTCGGGATGCCCTCGACCGCCTGCGCCACCTCCTCCATCGGCACCTGGTCGATCAGACAGTCGTAGACGTCCGGCACGCCCGCGTGGTGCGGCACGTTGAGTCCGGTCGAGGCGTTGCCCTGCGGGTCGAGGTCGACCACCAGGACCCGGTTGCCGTGCAGGGCCAACGCCACCGCAAGGTTCACCGTCGTGGTCGTCTTGCCCACGCCGCCTTTCTGGTTGGCGACGCACATGACGCGCTGCCGGGTCGGGCGAGGCATGGTGACCTCACCGCTCGGGTTAAGGATCTGTACGGCGCGCATCGCTTCCATGGCCAACGGTGGGTCCTCCGAACTACCGGACGCTGTCGTGTTCGCGTCAGAAGCACCGTACGCGGTCGCACTCTGATCCTCACCCGCGACATGCGTAGAACTGGGTTGAGGGCGGGGCGACGGCGGCCGGTTCGCCGGGGGAGCGGACACCGGCACGTAGCCGGTCGCACCGTGCGGAGCCGAGGAGAACTCCGCGGGCGGCACACTGCTCCCCGGCGGCGGCACCGAGGCCGTCGCACGGAAACCGGTCGCGTCAGGGCTCGCCGGACCACCGGGAGCCGGATATGACCCTGCCGCGCTCGACGTGTACGTGTTCGCGACGGTCGGCCTCATACCGGAGCCCTGGTTGGCGGCGCCTCGCTGCGCCGGGGTTGATGTTTCACGTGAAACAACGCCGTAAGAGCCCTGGGGGAGGCTCATGCCGTATTCCTGCACCGTGTCATCCCTGCCCGCATCGGATCGGATGGCTGCGCCGGCCGGTCCGGCGCGCGCTGGCGTCTCTGCCGGCGGTGCAAAGACCGCACCCGCGACAGTCGGGTCCACATTATCGACGCGCGGCCAGCCTACGGCGGACGGGCGACGGAAGCTACCACCGTCCTCCGGTTGGGCACGCGTGTGACGGCCTTCTGGCTGGACATACACCAAGAATCCCGGCACCAGTGACATGCGACATCCGAGCCGCCGCAGCGCCAGGGAGGTGCCCGGCCAACCTGCGGCCACGGGGGCGACGGGAGCCGTACGCATCACCCGCCGGGCCGGGGGCGCACCGGTCGCCAGCACCGCGCCGGACAGGGGCGACCGGATGGCCGCCCCTGTGCCTGGAAAAGCACCGGCATAGGTTCGCGGGCGCGGCAGGTCGGCCGAGGCGGACGCGCCGGCTCCGTCGGTTCGCAGGACACCCATCGTCGTGCGCCCTCTCCGTCAGCGGAGGGCGCATCGCTCAGCGCCGGCGCCCTCCGCGCCCTGCCCGCCGGGTCGGCTTGGCAGTCTTCGGCACGACTTCGCGCTCCCGAACGATCTCCACCACGGTGGTGGGCGGGTCGATCAGGCCGACGCCGCACTGGTGGATCACGGCCGGGCCACCGCCGAGGCGGGCAACGGCGTCACCGTGCTCCGCGATCTCCTCGGTGGCCGACACCCCCTTGAGTGCCAGCAGGCGGCCTCCCAGCGAGGCCAGCGGCAGACACCAGCCCGCAAGCCGGTCCAGCGGCGCCACCGCGCGAGCGGTGACGACGTCCGCGCTGAGCCGGCCGATCTGCTCCTCCGCGCGGCCGCGTACCACGGTGACCTGACCGGTCAGGCCGAGAGCCGCCACCGCCTCCTCCAGGAAGGAGGTCCGACGTGCCAGTGGTTCAACCAGAATGACCGAAATATCCGGTCTAGCCACTGCGAGCACGATACCGGGCAGACCCGCTCCGGAGCCCACGTCGACGACCGTGGCGGACGGGGAAATCAGCTCGGCCACTGCGGCGCAGTTCAACAGGTGTCGCTCCCACAGCCGGGGAGCCTCGCGCGGGCCGATCAGGCCGCGCACCACCCCGTCGGTGGCCAGCAGGTCGGCGTAGCGCACGGCGATGTCGAGGCGGTCGCCGAACAGCGTCTCGGCCGCCGGACGAAGGTCGGGGGAGAGCACGGAGCCGGTCACCCCGTCGGGGATGACCGGCTCCGTCTTGTCGTCGGAACTCACGCCGGACGTACCACGATCCGGCGGTTGGGCTCGACGCCCTCGGACTCGCTCTGCACCCCCGCCGCGGCGTTGACCACGTCGTGCACGCACTTGCGCTCGAAGGCGGACATCGGCTCCAGCTTGACGGCCTCGCCGTGCTGCTTGACCTTCTCCACCGCGTTCTTGGCCAGCGCGCCCAGCTCCTTGCGGCGCTGGTCGCGGTAGCCACCGACGTCCAGCAGCAGGCGGCTCGGTTCACCGGTCTGCTTGAAGATCGCCAGTCGGGTCAGCTCCTGCAGTGCCTCCAGCGTCGCGCCGCGCGGGCCGACGAGGGACTGCAGTCGGCTGCCGACCACCTCGACCACCGGGCGGCCACCGGAGACCAGCTCGTCGATGTCGCCGTCGGCGTCCAGGATGTCCAGCAGGCCCTCGATGTAGTCCGCCGCGATCTCGCTCTGCCGGAACAGGTCGGCGTCGCTGGCGGCCTTGCGCTTGGGAGCGGCGGCCTCGTCGGCGCCCTCCTCGGTCTCTTCGGCCTCCGCCGTGCCCTTTGCCGCCTCGGTCTCGGCGAGGTCTTCGACTGCCACGTCGTCCAGCTCAGTCTGGTCGGTCACGTTCTTCTCCGGGTGTTCGGTCCGATCAAAACCCCGTGATCGGCCCCGCGCCTCACGAAGCGGGGATCACGAGCAGGTCTGTGGGGGTGGCAGTCAGCCGGCCCGCGCCGGCGGCCGCCGCCCGGCGTCCTCCGCGGCGAGGCGGAGGACGGCTTCGGGCAGGGCCGCGATCGCAGGGCGATCATGGCTGAGGTCAGCCGACGTTCTTCTTCACCGTCTTGCGCTTGGTGTTGGTCGGCTTGGCGCCGACCTTGGGCGCGAGCGCCTTGGCGACCTCCGGGTCGATGACCTTCGGCTCCGCCTTGGCGCCGGCCATCTTCGGCGGCGGGTACTTCTTCAGCACCCACATCTGCTGGCCGAGCGTGAAGAGGTTCGTCGTGGTCCAGTAGATGATCAGACCGAGCGGGAAGGCCACCGCAGAGATGATCAGCGTCGCCGGGATGCCGTACAGCATCAGCTTCTGCATCATCTTCTGGGTGGGGTCCTCGGACCAGCCGGTCTTCAGGATCATCTGGCGGCTGGTCATGTAGGTCGTGATGATCATGACCACGCCGAGGATGCCGCAGAGCACGGCGGCCGCGCCGCCCTGGGTGAAGGTCGCGCCGATGGACACGCCGAACAGGTCGGCGGCCATGCCGCTCTGGAACTGCGCGGCGGTCCAGCCGTAGAGGGTCTCGTCGACGGTGCCCGTGCCGAGGCGCTTGATCACGTGGAAGACGCCGAAGAAGATCGGCATCTGGATCAGCAGCGGAAGGCAGCCCATCAGCGGGTTGGCCTTCTCCCGCCGGTAGAGCTCCATCATCTCGCGCTGGAGCGTCTCCTTGTCACCCTTGTGCTTCTCCTGCAGCGCCTTCAGCTGCGGCTGGAGGGTCTGCATGGCCCGCTGCGACCGGATCTGCTTGATGAACAGCGGGAACAGCAACACGCGCACCGTGAGCACCAGGAATACGATCGCCAGGACCCAGTCCCAGTTGGTGGCGAGCCAGGTGCCGTCGCCCCAGAGTTTGTCGAAGAGGCTGTGCCATAGCAGCAGGACCTTCGAGACGATCGTGTAGATCCAGTCCATCATGAGGGTGTTGCTCCAGTCACATCAGTACTGCGGCGGGTGTTGGGTGGCACTGGGTCATATCCGCCCGGGTGAAAGGGATGGCAGCGACCGAGCCGCTTGACCGTCAGCCAGAACCCCCGCGGCGCGCCGTGCTGCGCGATGGCCTCCAGCGCGTAGGCGCTGCAGGACGGGTAGAACCGGCAACGGGCTGGCAGGCCCGGACTCACCCAACGACGGTACGCGATGATGGGTAGGGCCAGCACGCGCCCGGCGAGTGTCGTGGGTCGCGACGGCTGCGTCATGTCTTACCCCCGGTCGACCTGCGGCGCGATGCCTGGCCGGGGTCGCGCTTGAGCGCCGCGGCGAGCGCGCCGTCGAGGTCCCGACCCAGTTGTTCGTACGAGGCGGACGCCGCCTGCGGCAGCGCGCGCACCACCACGGTGGTTCCGGCGGGCAGCCCGTCCAGCCGGTCCGCCGCCAGATGGCGCAGCCGGCGCTTCACCGTGTTGCGGATCACCGCGTTCCCCACCGCCTTGGAGACCACGAACCCCGCCTGTGAGACCTGCCCGGACACGGCAACGGCGTGGCCGGGATCAGCTCCCTGCCACGCCGTTTCATGCTCGATGGCCGCTGCGGGCACCGTCAGGTGCACCACCACGGCGCCACGACCGGCTCGGCGGCCTGCCCGCACGGCGGCGGCGAAGTCAGCGCTTCGCCTCAACCTGTGCGCAGCCTGCAGCATCCGAGGCCCGTCCGGGGTCTCAGACCGCCAGGCGGGCGCGGCCCTTGCCCCGGCGCGACGACAGCACCGCGCGCCCGGCGCGGGTGCGCATACGCAGCCGGAAGCCGTGGGTCTTCGCGCGCCGACGGTTGTTCGGCTGGTACGTGCGCTTGCTCACGTCAGGTCTCCTGGGGATCGCCCCGCCGTCAAGCGGGGAAGTTCTAGCTTTTCGCGGATGCACCGCCCGGTTGACGGCAGGATCGGGACGAAGAATCTCGATCTTGTCTGAGTCAGGGCGGACGCCGCAACCGACACCCTAGCAGAGGGTGATGGAGCAACCGCTCCAGGGTACACGTGCCGTCGATGTCCGCCAAGAACTCTTCGCAGCTCACTCACCGTGTCAACAGTGTCGCCTACGCCGCAACCCACAGTGTCGTTATCAACACTCACCGAGAGTGAAGCTGTGGACAACGAGTGGACGCCTGTGGATAACCCTGTTAGCGTGCCGGAGTGCCTGGCTGACGGGGCTGGCCGTTAATTGTGGCAGTTACCGCAAAACCGGGCAATAAGGTGGCTCGTTCGGCACGGTGGGCCGTGTTGCAGGCGCTCGTGCGCCGGATAGGGCGACCCATGCCAGCCGGACCTCGGATACCGATCGACACACAGCCTGTGGATAACTTGTGGAGAACCTCGTTGATTCGGGGGATAACCCGGGGGAAAACCACGGTCCGTGATGACACCGTCATTGATCGGAGCCGTCGGGCGGGCGCTGACGGGCAGCCCGGTGCGAGACCGAGCCCCGCTACACGGAATCGAAGGGTCGACCGCATGAACGAGGCTGACAGGTGAGCGACCTCAATGCCGTGTGGCTGGCTGCCACCGACGAGCTCGCTGACGAGATCGTCTCGGCGCAGCACCGTGCTTATCTCCGGCTCACCCAGGCCCTCGCGGTGGTCGACGACCTCGTGCTGCTGAGCGTGCCGGACGCGTTCATCCGCGACATCATCGAGACGAAGCTGCGCACCGCCATCACCGACACACTGTCGCGGATCATGGGCCGGCCGGTGCAGGTGGCGGTCAAGGTGCGTCCCCCGGATGAGTCCGCGGCCCGGCCCGCGCCGCCGCCACCGCCCCCACCCGCCGAGTACGCCCCGGTGGCGTACACCGCACCCGTCTACACCCCGCCGCCCGCCGAGCACTCCATCGTGGCGCCGGCCGCCGACGGTGAGGACGCGCTGTTCGCCGTCCCGGTCCCGCGGCACCCCGAGGTCGCCCCGGTGCGTGCCGCCGTGCTGCGCACGCCCGACCGCGACGGCCCGTCCGACTCCGGCCCCGGCCGGGGCACCGGCCCGGTGGACAGCCGCAACGTGCCGCACCCGCTGGCTGCGGTACGAGAGGAGCGCGAGCGCCGTCCCGGCGCCACCCCCGGCTCGGCTGCGGGCGACGCCGGCGGCAACAAGCTGAACCCGAAGTACCGCTTCGAGACGTTCGTCATCGGCTCCTCCAACCGCTTCGCGCATGCCGCGTCGGTGGCGGTCGCCGAGTCCCCGGCGAAGGCCTACAACCCGCTGTTCATCTACGGCGGCTCCGGGCTGGGCAAGACCCACCTGCTCCACGCGATCGGCCACTACGCCCAGGAGCTCGGTCACGCCCGCAGCGTCCGGTACGTGTCGACGGAGGAGTTCACCAACGACTTCATCAACTCGATCCGCGACGACAAGGCCAGCGCGTTCCAGCGCCGCTACCGCGACGTGGACATCCTCCTGATCGACGACATCCAGTTCCTGGAGAAGCGCGACCGGACCCAGGAGGAGTTCTTCCACACCTTCAACACCCTGCACAACGCCAACAAGCAGATCGTCATCACCTCCGACCGCTCGCCCAAGGCGCTGTCGACGCTGGAGGACCGGCTGCGCACCCGGTTCGAGTGGGGCCTGCTGGCCGATATCCAGCCGCCGGACCTGGAGACCCGGATCGCGATCCTGCAGAAGAAGGCCGCTCAGGAGCGCCTGCACGCGCCCGCCGACGTGCTGGAGTTCATCGCGTCGCGGGTGTCGAACTCGATCCGCGAACTCGAGGGCGCGCTGATCCGCGTCACCGCGTACGCGAACCTGAGCCGCGAGCAGGTCAAGCTGTCGATCGCGGAGGAGGTGCTGCGCGACTTCATCCCCGACGACGCCGCCCCCGAGATCACCGCCGACCAGATCATGCTGTCGACCTCGGAGTACTTCGGCGTCAGCTTGGAGGACCTGCGCGGCCACTCACGCTCGCGGGTGCTGGTCAACGCGCGCCAGGTGGCCATGTACCTGTGCCGCGAGCTGACCGACCTGTCCCTGCCCCGGATCGGACAGGCGTTCGGGGGACGTGACCACACCACGGTCATGCACGCCGACCGCAAGATCCGGCAGCAGATGGCGGAGCGGCGATCCCTCTACAACCAGATCGCCGAACTCACCAACCGCATCAAGCAGATCTAACGGGGCAACGGCGACGGCCGCGCCGTCGGACCGCTCACCTGGACGAAGACCCCGTCGCGGTACGCGTAGCCCCGATCCTGCGGGGTGATGCGCTCCGCGCCGTCGTCGTTGCCGTACCCCTCGATGCGCACCGTGACCACGTCCCCGCGCACCGAGACCTGCCCCGGGTCGACCCACGGAAAGAAGTCGAACGTCTTCGCGTCGAGCACGAAACCGAGCGGGCGGAGCGAGCCGTCGGCGACGGTCAGTGCCAGCACCTGCTTACGGGTGAAGATCCCTTCGATCCGGCAACTGACGAGCACCAGCAGCTCGTCTCCGGGCACCCTGTCGAGATCCGCGCGTGCGGGCGGGGACAGCTCGGCCACAGTCAGAAAGTTGTACGGGCCCTCCCGTTCCGTGCCGTCGACGAAGGTCCGGCGGCCCGCCGGGCACAGCGCCATCGCAGGCACCTCGAACGACGCGTTGCGCACATCCGGCGCGGCGAGGCCCTGCCCCGGCGACGTCACCGTCGGGGCGGGGGTCGCCGCGGGCGACGGCCGAGCGGTCACCGCGCCGGGTGAGGTGGACGGCGTGATCACCGGCGGCGCGACGGGCCTGCCGACGACCACCACCGTGGCGAACAGCCCACCCGCCAGCGCCAGGACCGTGGCAACCGACGCGACCACCCTGCGCCGCGCCCGTCGGCGCGAGGCGGCCAGCACCCGGGGATAGAGGTCGACCGGAGTCGCCTGCGCCGCGAGCTCGGCGAGCTGGGCGCGGAAGAGGTCGCTCATCACAGCTTCCTGTCGCTGGTGGGGAAGTCGAGCAGATCCGGCGCGACGGTGCGGAGTCTCGCCAGCGCCTTGGCGGACTGCGACTTGACCGTGCCGACCGTGATGCCGAGCAGGTCGGCCACCTCTGCCTCGGACCGGTCCTCGAAGTAGCGCAGGACCAGGACCGCACGCTGGCGGACGCCGAGCCGGCCGAGCGCCTCCTGCAGTGCGAGCCGGGTGACGGCTCGGGCCTGCTCGTCGACGACGTGAGAGGAGGAGTGGGCACCGGGTTCCGGCGGGAGATCGGTCAGCCGCTCCGGGGAGCGCCTGCGGCGACGCCACCACGAGATCTGCAGGTGATACATGATCTTTCGGGTGTACGCCTCGGGGCTGCCGTCCCAGACCCGGTGCCAGACCTGGTGGGTGCGGCTCAGCGCGTCGTTGACGAGATCCTCGGCCAGATGCTGGTCACCGGTCAGCAGATAGGCGGCCCGCAGCAGGGCCGGCGTCCGCGCCCGCACGTACGCCTCGAACTCGTCGGCGCGCGATGCACTCATCGGGATCCGCCTTGTGGGTAGAGGGTGCCCGAAGCCGGGTACGCCCCCTAGAAGCCGCCTCCGACGGCGAAAGGTTGCCCGTTGTCCACAGCGTTCGTGGATAAGTCCGTGGATAACCCGGTGGATTGCCTGTGGATCCGCTGTGGACGGATGTGGACGAAGGATCCGCCAAAAATCTTGCTGTGGAAAGGGTGTGGACGCCCGTGTGGACGGAGCGCTTGATCCGTGGACAGCGGACCATGATCGGTGGATATCGCTGTGGAGGACGTGGATGCCCGGTGTCCACAGTTTGGGGAGAACCACTGGGGATTGCCGGTGGATAACCTGTGGACGCCCGTGGACAACCGGTGGACGAAGCTCCGGCTGTGGAGAACCAGGCGGGTTATCCACCGGCCGTCCACCGCTCCTCCACACCCCCGCATGCGTGCTGACCAGGGAGTACGGCGTTAATCCACAGTTTCCACAGCACCGATGATGAAGACGGGAGTTATCTCTAAGAGAGAAATCAAGAAATCATCGGGGTTCGGGAAGTTGTGGATGCTCGGCCACCGCCGATCCACAGGGGCCGCCGAGGGGAGATCGCCCGGGGGTCCTAAGGTTTCAGTGGTCAGCTTGGCAGCATCGACGTGACCACAGGAGGGCTGAGATGAAGTTTCGGGTAGAGCGTGACGCGCTTGCCGACGCCGTGGCCTGGACCGCCAAGAGCCTTCCGAGCCGGCCCTCGGTGCCGGTCCTCGCGGGCGTGATGCTGCGGGTCGCCGACGGCCGCCTGCACGTCTCCGGCTTCGACTACGAGGTCTCCAACCAGGTGGACGTGGAGGTGCAGGCCGACGCGGACGGCGCGACCCTGGTCTCCGGCCGCCTGCTCGCCGAGATCACCAAGGCGCTGCCGGCCAAGCCGGTGGAGATCGCCGCCGTCGGCGCGCACCTGGAGCTGGTGTGCGGCAGCGCCCGGTTCACCCTGCCGACGATGCCCGTCGAGGACTACCCGACCCTGCCGGAGCTGCCTGCCAGCGCCGGGCGCGTCGACGCCGCCGTGTTCGCCTCGGCCGTGTCCCAGGTCGCCATCGCGGCCGGGCGCGACGAGACGCTGCCGATGATGACGGGCGTGCGGCTGGAGCTTTCCGGGGACACCCTGGCGCTGCTCGCCACCGACCGCTACCGGCTCGCGATCCGGGAGATCTCCTGGACGCCGGACGACCCGGAGATCAGCGTCAACGCGCTCGTCCCGGCGCGCACCCTGGCCGACACCGCCAAGACGCTCGGTCCGACCGGCGGCGACGTCACCATCGCGCTCGCCGACGGCGGCAAGGGCGAGGGCATGATCGGATTCCTGGGCGGCTCGAAGGTCGGCGGCTCCCGCCGGACCACCAGCCGTCTGCTCGACGGCCAGTCGTACCCGCCGGTGCGTTCGCTGTTCGCGCCCAGCTATGCCTCCGAGGCCCGGGTCACCGTGTCGGCGCTGGTCGAGGTCGTCAAGCGCGTCTCGCTGGTCGCCGAGAAAGCCACGCCGGTGCGCCTGAGCTTCAGCGAGGATGGTCTCGTGGTCGAGGCCGGCGGCACCGAGGAGGCGCGGGCGAGCGAGGCGATGGACGCCACCTTCACCGGTGAGTCGATGACGATCGCGTTCAACCCGCAGTACCTCATCGAGGGCCTGGGGGCGCTCGGCGCGCCGACTGCGGTGTTCTCGTTCAACGACCCGTTCAAGCCCGCGGTGATCACCCCCGCCGACGCCGACGGTGCGGTGATCCCCGGGTTCCGCTACCTGATCATGCCGATCAGGGTGGGCCGCTGACACAGCGGCCAGGCTCCAACGCACCAAGGGGGAAGACATGCAGCTCGGTCTGGTCGGACTCGGCAAGATGGGCGGCAACATGCGTGACCGCCTGCGCGAGGCGGGTCACGAGGTCGTCGGATATGACCGCAACCCGGCCCTGTCCGACGCCGAGAACCTGGCCGACCTCGTCGCCAAGCTGGCGGCGCCGCGCGCGGTGTGGGTGATGGTGCCCGCGGGCGTCACCGAGGCCACCATCGACGAGCTGGCTCCGCTGCTCAGCCCCGGCGACCTGATCATCGACGGCGGCAACTCGCGCTTCTCCTCCGACGGCCCGCGGGCCGGTCGGCTGAGCACGCGCGGCATCGGCTACATGGACGTCGGCGTGTCCGGCGGCGTCTGGGGCAAGGAGAACGGCTACGGCCTGATGGTCGGCGGTTCCGACGAGAACGTCGCCCGGATGATGCCGGTCTTCGACGCGCTCAAGCCGGCGGGCGAGTTCGGCTTCGTGCACGCGGGCCCGGTCGGCGCCGGCCACTACGCCAAGATGGTCCACAACGGCATCGAGTACGGCCTGATGCACGCCTACGCCGAGGGCTTCGAGCTGCTGGAGGCCTCCGAGCTGGTCACCAACGTGCCGGGCGTGTTCCGGTCGTGGCGCGAGGGCACGGTCATCCGGTCCTGGCTGCTCGACCTGATGGACCTCGCGCTCACCGACGACGAGCACCTGGAGAAGCTGAAGGGCTACGCCGACGACACCGGCGAGGGCCGCTGGACCGTCGAGGAGGCCATCCGCCTCGCCGTGCCCATGCACGTCATCTCCGCGTCGCTGTTCGCCCGCTTCGAGTCCCGCCAGGACGACTCCCCGGCGATGAAGGCGATCGCGGCGCTGCGCAACCAGTTCGGTGGCCACGCCGTGCAGCAGGCCGGCTGAGTTGTACGTCAGAAGGCTCGAACTCGTCGACGTCCGCTCGTACCCACGGGTGGGCGTCGACCTCGAGCCGGGGCCGAACGTGCTGATCGGCCCGAACGGGGTGGGCAAGACCAACCTGGTCGAGGCACTCGGCTACATCGCGACGCTGGCCAGTCACCGGGTCTCCACCGACGCCCCGCTGGTGCGGGTGGGCGCGAGCAGCGGTGTGATCCGCTGCGCGATCGTGCACGAGCGCCGTGAGCTGCTGGTCGAGCTGGAGATCGTGCCGGGCAAGGCCAACCGCGCCCGGCTCGGCCGGTCTCCGGCCAAGCGGCCCCGCGAAATCCTCGGCGCGCTGCGGCTCGTGCTGTTCGCGCCGGAAGACCTGGCCCTGGTGCGCGGTGAGCCCGACCAGCGGCGGCGTTACCTCGACGACCTGCTCACCGCCCGGCAGCCCCGGTTCGCCGGGGTGCGGGCCGACTACGACCGGGTGTTGAAACAGCGCAACGCCCTGCTGCGCACCGCGTACCTGAGCCGCAAGGTCGGCGGAGCCCGCGGCGGCGACCTGAGCACCCTCGAGGTGTGGGACACCCACCTCGCCGAGCACGGGGCGCAGCTGCTGCGGGCCCGCCTCGGCCTGGTCGAGCAGCTCGCGCCGTACCTGGAGGACGCCTACCAGCAGGTCAGTGCCGGGGTCGGCAAGGCGGTCGCGGAGTACCGCGCCTCGGTGCCCGAGCCGACGTCCGAGGCGATGCTGGCCGCGCTGGCGGAGGTGCGCGCCGACGAGATCGCCCGGGGCACCACGCTGGCCGGGCCGCACCGCGACGATCTGGTGTTCCGCCTCGGCGACCTGCCCGTCAAGGGCTACGCCAGCCACGGCGAATCGTGGTCGTACGCCCTCGCGCTGCGGTTGGCCGGCTACAGCCTGCTGCGCGCGGACGGCATCGAACCCGTGCTCATCCTCGACGACGTCTTCGCCGAGCTGGACACCGGACGCCGTGAGCGGCTGGCCCAGCTCATCGGCGACGCCGCGCAGGTGATCATCACGTGCGCGGTCGAGGCCGACGTGCCCGCCGCGCTGCGCGGTGCCCGATACTTCGTGACTCCCGGGGAGCTGAGCCGTGGCTGACGCCGTACCCCCCGCGGAGCAGAACGGCCCGGAGCTGGCGCGGGCCGCGCTGGACGCGGCGCTCAAGAAGCGCGCGGCACGTAACCAGGCCGCGGCGGAGGCACGAGCCAAGGGTGAGAGCCCGGCCCGCTACCGGCCGCGCGGCTACTCCGGCCCAGGGCCCGACCCGCGCGACCCGGCGAAGCTCGGCGATGTGCTGTCCCGACTGATGAAGACGCGCGGCTGGCAGCGCCCGACAGCCGAGGCGACCGTGTTCGGCGAGTGGGAGAAGTGCGTCGGCCCCGACATCGCCAGCCACAGCCGCCCCGTGAAACTGGAGAACGGCGAACTGACCGTCGAAGCCGAGTCCACCGCCTGGGCGACCCAGCTCCGCCTGCTCGCCCGCACGATCCTCACCCGCATCGCGGGCACCGTGGGCAACAACGTCGTCACCAAACTCCACATCCACGGTCCCGCCGCCCCTTCCTGGACCCACGGCCGCAAACGCGTCCGCGGCACCGGCCCCGGCGACACCTACGGCTGACCCAAAGCAAAGGAAGGGCACCTTCACATCGCTATGCGTAGAGGAAGGTGCCCTTCTTAACGCGCCCGTGGCGAGTGGTGATCGCTGGTTCAGGGCGAAACGTTCGGTCAGACCGCGCGACCTGACCACAGACAGCGATCATGAGTCGGTTGATTCGATGCTGTCGGGCATCGGGGCGGATCTTTGGAACCTCGGTGGCGGGTTGGGCATCTGAAGGCCATGCGGAGACTGTGGGGACATCTTGCGGCGCTGGTGGTGCTGACCTCGGTGCTGGTGGTCGGGCCGTCAGGGGCGGCGTGCGCGTGCAGCTGCGCCGAACCCGATCCGGTGGAGAACACGGCCTGGGCCGACCTGGTGTTCGTCGGGGTGGTCGTCGACGTCGACCGGCCCGCGTTCAGCATGTCGTCCGGCGACCTGATGACCGCCCGGCTCACCGTCGAGCAGGTGCGTAAAGGCGACGCGCAGGGTCACGTCGAGGTGAAGACCGCGATCGAAGGGCCGAGCTGCGGTTTCGACTTCGTCGAGGGCAACCGCTATCTCGTGTACAGCCGCGAGGGCCAGACCAGCCTGTGCTCCGGCAATCAACTGCTCGGCGCAGCTCCCGAGGTCGAGCTGGAGGGCGACGTGCCGGTCGCCGCACTGCTCGGCGGCGGCGCGGTGGTGCTGCTCGCCGCGTTCGCGCTCTGGTGGGTGCTGCGCCGCCGTTCGGCGCATCCGGCGTCCGGTCCCGCTGACGCGGGGACCGCGGGACCGGACGAGGCCCGCCCGGACGGTCAGGACTCGGCGTAGACGGCGAAGCCGCGGTCGGCGCAGCGGCGGTAGAACTGGGCCAGCACCCCGAACTCCGACAGCGGGAAGCTCCACTGGGGGTCGCCGTCGGTCTCCTCGCGCAGCGCGTCGAGGCGCGTTTCGAGCCAGCGCAGCTGCTGCTCGGGGAGTCGGGAATCGGTCAGTGCGGCACGAAGCACCGCGGCGACGCTGTCGAACGTGACGGTGTCGCCGTGCGGTGCATGGCCCGCGACGAACTTCTCGAGGCCACCCGCGATCCAGGCGCAGCCGTCGGGGTCGATGACCGGGTCCTCGTCCTCCTCGGCGGCCTCGGTGGCGTAGAGCACACCCTTGAGCCCGAGCAGCAGATCGACGACCTCGGTGTACGCCGTGGCGCGGACCGTGCCGGTGCGGGCGATGTGACCCGCGAGCGCGGCGGTCGGCGCGGCGGTGCTCGGCTGTTCGGCCAGCTCGGCGAAGTCGACGAATTCCGCGGGCGCCACCGGGTCGTAGAAGCGGCCCGTGGCCGGCCACTGCACCGCGACGTTGTCCAGACCCATGTCAGCCTCTCGAGCGCTTGAGTTCCAGGCCGTGCGCAACTTACGGCATACGGAGGACATTGCGCGACCCTCTGAACCGGTGCTTCTGGGCCCGCTCGCCAGCGGCCCTCAGGAGCATCACGTCCGTAGGGGGAGTTGCGACCGGAGGCTTTCGGGCGGCTACGGGGCTGTGAGGGCCCCGAAACGACGTTCTGTGGGTGCCGCGTGCGGCAGATGTCAGCGCGACACAGTAGGATCGAGACCGAGAGCAGAACACTGGGTGGACCGTGTACGCGACACCGGTGGGTTGTCCCGCGCGCCGCAGGTCCGCCCTGTGCCGCGCTGTGTGTCACCCCCGTCCCGCGTATGCCTGCCCGGCGAAGCCTGTCCCCGGTGCGTGGGTATGCGGACGCGGTGAGACAGGACTGGTTGTCGTCCCCGTCGCCCCGGCGGCGGAGGAGGGATTGAGAGTGGCAACGCCGAAGCAGAACGACAAGGCCTACAACGCGTCATCGATCACGGTCCTGGAAGGCCTGGAGGCGGTACGCAAGCGCCCCGGCATGTACATCGGCTCCACCGGTGAGCGGGGCCTGCACCACCTCGTGTGGGAGGTGGTCGACAACGCCGTCGACGAGGCGCTCGCCGGCTTCTGCGACACGATCTCCATCACGCTCACCAAGGACGGCGGGGTGCGCGTCGTCGACAACGGCCGCGGCATCCCGGTCGACATGCACCCGGTGGAGAAGCGTCCGACCGTCGAGGTCGTGCTGACCGTGCTGCACGCCGGCGGCAAGTTCGACGGCCAGGCGTACGCCGTCTCGGGTGGTCTGCACGGCGTCGGCATCTCCGTGGTGAACGCGCTGTCCACGCGCATCGACCTGGAGATCCACAAGGACGGCTTCGTGTGGCGGCAGCGCTACAACAACTCCAAGCCCGAGCCGCTGGAGAAGGGTGAGGCGACCAACCGCACCGGCACCAGCGTCACGTTCTACCCGGACCCGGACATCTTCGAGACGGTCGAGTTCAACTTCGAGACCATCTACCGCCGCGTGCAGGAGATGGCGTTCCTCAACCGGGGGCTGACCATCGCGCTGCGCGACGAGCGCGCGCTGGCCACCGACGGCGAAGAGGCCGAGATCCGCGAGGTCACCTTCTGCTACAAGGGCGGCATCGCCGACTTCGTGCGGCACCTGAACAACACCAAGAGCCCGATCCACAAGTCGGTGGTGGAGTTCGGCGCCGACGGCGAGGGCATGGCCCTTGAGATCGCGATGCAGTGGAACGAGTCGTACGGCGAGTCGGTCTACACCTTCGCGAACACGATCAACACGCACGAGGGCGGCACGCACGAGGAGGGCTTCCGCGCGGCGCTGACGACCATCGTCAACAAGTACGGCGCGGACAAGAAAATCCTCAAGAGCGACGAGAAGCTCTCCGGCGAGGACATCCGCGAGGGTCTGGCCGCGATCATCTCGGTGAAGCTGGCCAACCCGCAGTTCGAGGGTCAGACCAAGACCAAGCTGGGCAACACCGAGGTCAAGAGCTTCGTGCAGAAGGTCTGCAACGAGTGGCTGGCCGACTGGCTGGAGCGCAACCCGGCCGAGGCCAAGACCATCATCACCAAGGCCTCGCAGGCCGCCCGTGCCCGCATCGCCGCCGCGCAGGCGCGCAAGCTGGCCCGGCGCAAGTCGCTGCTGGAGTCCGGCTCGATGCCGGGCAAGCTGGCCGACTGCCAGTCCACCGACCCGAAGATGTGCGAGCTGTTCATCGTCGAGGGTGACTCGGCCGGCGGCTCGGCCAAGCAGGGTCGCGACCCGCGGGTGCAGGCCATCCTGCCGATCCGCGGCAAGATCCTGAACGTGGAGAAGGCGCGCATCGACAAGGTGCTGCGCAACAACGAGGTCCAGGCACTGATCACCGCCCTGGGCACCGGCATCCACGACGAATTCGACATCGAGAAGCTGCGGTACCACAAGATCGTGCTGATGGCCGACGCGGACGTCGACGGCCAGCACATTCAGACGCTGCTGCTGACGCTGCTGTTCCGCTTCATGCGACCGCTGGTCGAGTTGGGGCACGTGTACCTCGCGTCGCCGCCGCTGTTCAAGATCAAGTGGAACAAGAAGGGCGACGACGCGCAGTACGCGTACTCCGACCGCGAGCGGGACGGCCTGATCCGGCTGCGCCAGGAGACCAAGCCGAACGCCAAGCCCGACGACATCCAGCGGTTCAAGGGTCTGGGCGAGATGAACTACCCGGAGCTGTGGGAGACCACGATGAACCCGGGTACCCGGACACTGCGTCAGGTGACCTTGGACGACGCGGCAACCGCAGACGAACTCTTCAGCGTGCTGATGGGCGAGGACGTTGAGGCACGCCGCTCGTTCATCCAGCGCAACGCGAAGGATGTCCGGTTCTTGGACATCTAGTCCGGACAGATGTCCGAGTTTGGACATTTAAGAGCAGGAACCTACCGACCTGTGGATAGACACACTGTTTATCCACAGGTCGGGCCCTGATCCACAGCGTTATCCACAGCTTCCTCAGCTTCATACGCAGGAAAAGAGTTTTAGACAGTGAGCGAGACTCCTGACCCTCGGCCGGAAGAGGTCGGCGTGCACGGCCGCATCGAGCCCGTCGGGCTCGAGGTGGAGATGCAGCGGTCGTACCTCGACTACGCGATGAGCGTCATCGTCGGCCGGGCGCTGCCGGACGTGCGCGACGGCCTCAAGCCCGTGCACCGCAAGATCCTGTACGCGATGTACGACGGCGGCTTCCGCCCCGACCGCGGCTACTTCAAGTGCGCCCGCGTCGTCGGCGAGGTGATGGGTAACTACCACCCGCACGGCGACACCGCGATCTACGACTCGCTGGTCCGCATGGCGCAGCCGTGGTCCCTGCGCTACCCGCTGATCGACGGCAACGGCAACTTCGGCTCGCCGGGCAACGACCCCGCCGCCGCCATGCGGTACACCGAGTGCCGGCTGTTCCCGCTCGCGATGGAGCTGCTGCGCGACATCGACGAGGACACCGTCGACTTCATCCCGAACTACGACGGGCGCAACCAGGAGCCGACGATCCTGCCGGCCCGGTTCCCGAACCTGCTCGTCAACGGCTCCGAGGGCATCGCCGTCGGTATGGCCACCAAGATCCCGCCGCACAACCTGCGCGAGATCGGCCAGGCCGTGCAATGGTGCCTGGCGAACCCCGAGGCCACCGAGGCCGAGGTGCTCGAGGCCGCCATCGGGATCGTGAAGGGCCCGGACTTCCCGACCCGCGGTCTGATCGTCGGCACCAGCACGATCGAGGAGGCGTACCGCACCGGTCGCGGCTCGATCCGCATGCGGGCCGTGGTGGAGGTCGAGGAGGACAAGAAGGGGCGCGCCTGCCTCGTCGTCACCGAGCTGCCCTACCAGGTCAACCCGGACAACCTCGCCGAGCGGGTCGCCGAGCTGGTCAAGGAGGGCAAGCTGGGCGGCATCGCGGACATCCGCGACGAGTCGTCCGGCCGGACCGGCATGCGCCTGGTGCTCGTGCTCAAGCGCGACGCCGTGGCCAAGGTGGTGCTGAACAACCTCTACAAGCACACCCAGCTGCAGGAGACGTTCGGCGCGAACATGCTGGCGCTGGTCGACGGCGTGCCGCGCACGCTGAACCTCGCCCAGTTCCTGATGTACTACGTCAGCCACCAGATGGAGGTCATCCAGCGACGGACGGCCTTCCGCCTGCGCAAGGCCGAGGAGCGGGCCCACATCCTGCGCGGTCTGGTCAAGGCGCTGGACATGCTGGACGAGGTCATCGCCCTCATCCGCCGCTCGCCGAGCGCGGAGGAGTCGAAGACCGGCCTCATGGCGCTGCTCGACGTCGACGAGATCCAGGCCACCGCGATCCTCGACATGCAGCTGCGCCGCCTGGCCGCGCTGGAGCGTCAGAAGATCATCGACGAGCTCGCCCGGATCGAGATCGAGATCGCCGACCTCAAGGACATCCTGGCCAAGCCCGAGCGGCAGCGGAAGATCATCTCCGACGAGCTCGGTGAGATCGTGGCCAAGTGGGGCGACGACCGGCGCACGAAGATCATCCCGTTCGACGGCGAGGTCTCCATGGAGGACCTCATCGCGCGCGAGGACGTCGTCGTGACCATCACCCGAACCGGGTACGCCAAACGGACAAAGGTTGACCTGTACCGCTCGCAGAAGCGGGGCGGCAAGGGCGTCTCCGGCGCCACGCTGCGTCAGGACGACATCGTCAGCCACTTCTTCGTCTGCTCCACGCACGACTGGATCCTGTTCTTCACGAACAAGGGCCGGGTCTACCGCGCCAAGGCGTACGAGTTCCCCGAGGCCTCGCGCATCGCGAAGGGCCAGCACGTGGCCAACCTGCTCGCCTTCCAGCCCGACGAGCAGATCGCCCAGGTGATCGAGATCCAGAACTACGAGGTCGCGCCGTACCTGGTGCTGGCCACGAAGAACGGTCTGGTCAAGAAGACCGCGCTGGCGGAGTTCGACTCCAACCGCAGCGGCGGCATCATCGCGATCAACCTGCGCGACGACGACGAGCTCGTCGGCGCGGCCCTGATCGCCGCGGAGGACGACCTGCTGCTGGTGAGCAAGCAGGCCCAGGCCATCCGCTTCAACGCCACCGACGAGGCACTGCGCCCCATGGGCCGCGCCACGTCGGGCGTCATCGGCATGCGCTTCGGCGACGGCGACGAGCTGCTGGCCATGGAGGTGGTCCGGGACGGCATGGACGTCCTCGTGGCGACCAACGGCGGCTACGCCAAGCGCACCCCGATCGACGAGTACCCGGTGCAGGGCCGGGGCGGAAAGGGCGTACTGACCGCAAAGATCACCGAACGCCGTGGCGGACTGGTGGGTGCGGTCGTTATCAGCCCGGAAGACGAGCTCTTCGCTATCACGAGCAACGGCGGAGTTATCCGAACTCCGGTGAAGCCCGTGCGGCGGACGCGCGATCGGAACACAATGGGTGTCAAGCTGATGGACCTCCCAGAAGGCGTAACCCTCGTCGCCATTGCCCGCAATGCCGATGAGCCGGACGAACAGGACTAGTGCATGACGGAGACACAGGCGATGTCGGAGACCGCGGGGGCTCCGGCGAGTCCGGTCGAGAAGGACGGCGGCGACGCCGCCTCGTCGACCGGCCGGGCGGCCGTAGGCCGCGCGACAGTCCCCGCTGATCAGTCCGAGCCGACCCCGGCCCGGTCCGCGACCGGGGGTGACGAGCCGGCCGGCAGCACCGCTGCTGCTGCCGCCACGACCACCACCGGCACCTTCACCCGGCCGGCGGGCATGCCCGTCCCGGATTCGGAGCCCACGGGCGCCATCGCGACCTCCGACCGGCCGGCGACGGCCACCGGTCGGGCCGCGGCCGGCTCCTCGACGCTGCGCTCGGTGGTCAACAGCGCCAGCGCCGGCGCGGTACGGGTCACCGAAGCCGTGCGTGCTGCCCGGACCAGTGCCGGCTCGGCCGCCTCGCGCGGCCCGCGCCGGGCCCGGCTGAGCATCAAGCGCATCGACCCGTGGTCGGTCATGAAGTTCTCGTTCGCCGTGTCCTTCGTGCTCCTGGTCGTCATCGTGGTCGCCACCTCGGTGCTGTACCTGGCGCTGGACGCGATGGGCGTGTTCAACTCGCTGAACACGACCCTGGCCGACCTGTTCGCCTCGAACGGCAGCGCGGGCGACTTCCGCATCAGCGCCAGCGCGGTGATCGGGACGTCGGCCATCCTGGGCGCGATCAACGTGGTGCTCTTCACCGCGCTGCGCCGCGGTCGACGCCACCCGCGACAAGTACGGCGACGGCCGGCTGCGCCGCTATGACGCGGATCTGATCGTGCCGTCCGCCGCCCGGATCCGCT
>NZ_JBEZDT010000022.1:148303-163949 GCF_040648455.1 Catellatospora sp. NPDC049133 | reverse complement strand
GCCGGGCCCCCGCTTTCCGCTTTCCCCGCCCCGCCCCGCCCCGCCCCGCCCCGCCCCGGCCAGCCCGGCCAGCCCGGCCCGGCCCGGCCCGCCCCGGCCCGGCCCGAGTGAAGGAAGGGCACCTTCACATCGCCATAGGTAGAGGAAGGTGCCCTTCCCAACATCCCGGCCGATGATGATCGCTGTTTGTGGTCAGAAAGTGCGGTCCGACCCCACTTTCTGACCGGATACAGCGATCATCGCCGCGAGCCGCGAGCCGCGAGCCGCGAGCCGCGAGCCGCGAGCCGCGAGCCGCGAGCCGCGAGTCGCGAGCCGGCGGGTCAGGGGTGGGGCCAGGCGGTGCGGATCGCGTCGAGCGCCTCGTCGAGATCCGCGCCGAGGGTCAGGGCGGTGGTGGTGAACCCGTGCGCGGCCTGCGCCAGCGGCCCCCGTCGGTCCGCCGGTGGTTCAGGGGTGCGCGCGGCGACCACCGTGCCCGCCGCCCGCCGGGTGGTGACCAGCCCGGCCGCCTCCAGCTCCTGGTAGGCGCGGGCGACCGTGCCGGTGGCCAGGCCCAGGTCGGCGGCGAGCTGCCGGATCGGCGGCAGGCGGTGTCCGGCCGCCAGCAGCCCGCCGTTGATCAGCGCCTCGACCTGAGCCCGGATCTGTTCATAGGGCGGCACGGGGCCGGGCCGGATGGTGATCGTGGGGATCACGCCACGGCCTCGGCCGGCTCCCGCCGCGTGCCGATGCTCACGACACCCGCTGGACCCGGGTCGATCAGCAGGTGCAGGTAGTGCGCGAACACCAGGAACGCGGACAGCGCCAGGGCGGACAGGACGAACATCCACCAGCCCCAACCGCCGAGGAAGATCACCCAGTGGCGCTGGCTGTAGCAGAACATCCCACCGGCCAGGGTGCCGGAGAGCAGCACTCCGGTGGTGCCGAGGACCAGCCGGGACGCCCGCCGCCGCCACGCCTCGTCGGCGGCTAGGTGTTGCGGGTCCAGCCCGGCGTGCCCCGCCTCGGCGATGCGGCGCAGCAGATGCCGTGCCAGCAGCCACCAGCCGGCAAGGATCACGGCCGTGGGTGTCAGGCGCAGCACGGCACCGCCGGTGTCGTAATCCCCGGACCAGGTGACCTCACCGGTCCCCATCCGTACGGCGATCACCGGCACTGTCGCCAGCACCGCCAGCCCCAGCCAGCGCAGCCGGGCACGGGATCCGGGCGGCAGGTACGCGTCGACGTCGCGGACCGTCAGCTGCGCCGTCGACTGCCCCGATCGGGACGGCCGAGGTGACATCAGCTCGCTGACCCCGACCCCGGCCAGCACGAACACCGTGAACAGGGGCACGGCGAGCGGGATCAGCGAGCTGTTGGCCACCGTCAGGCCCAGCGCTCCGCCCAGGACCACCCCGGCCGACCGCACGTAGGCGGCTCCGTTCATCTTTGACCTCCCCGTTGTATCAGACAGCTGATACAAGTGAACGCCATCGCTGTCTCTTGTGTCAATTGATTGATACAAGGCAGCTCACGCCACCCCCGATTTGGCGGCCGGTGCCAGCTCACGTATCGTTACCGGCAACAGTTCCACCCAAAGACCGCTGGTCATCAGATCCGGAGTCATCCGGAGACGATCGAAGGCCCCGTCGCTCGGCAACGAGCGGACCCACGGGCGGCCCGCGCAGGGAAGAACGGTGAGCCTGGCGGCCCTGTGCCGCGCGAAGCCCCGTGCGCCCTGCGCCGGGGCGTTTTGTTTGTCCGCTTCTGTCGAACGCCGGGTCCCGCGAGACCAGCCTGGAGTACGAGAGAGGAGGGGACATGGCGGACAAGATCCGTGCCGACAAGGCCGGCAGTGTTGCGGAGCTCACCGAGCGCTTCCGCGAGTCGAACGCCACGGTGCTCACCGAGTACCGCGGCCTGACCGTGAAGCAGCTGACCGAGCTGCGTCGTTCGCTGGGCGGTGCCGAGTACACCGTCGCCAAGAACACGCTTGCCAAGCGCGCCGCGACCGACGCCGGTCTGACCGGTCTCGACGCTCTGTTCACCGGTCCTACCGCGCTCGCCTTCGTCTCCGGCGATGTCGTCGAGGCGGCGAAGGGCCTGAAGGAGTTCGCGAAGGCGAACCCGCTGCTCGTCATCAAGGGCGGCGTCTTCGAGGGCAAGGCGATCACGGCGGCCGACGTCGCCAAGCTCGCCGACCTCGAGTCCCGCGAGGTGCTGCTGGCCAAGCTGGCCGGCGCGATGAAGGCAAGCATGGGCAACGCCGCGGCGCTGTTCCAGGCCCCGCTGGCGCAGGCCGTTCGCACGGTTGCTGCCCTGCAGGACAAGCGCGAGAAGGAGGGCGCCGACGCCTGACGGCGTCGACGTCATCCGAACCATCCAGCTCGCGGCTCCCTGCCGCGGCATGTAGACCCGTTACGAAAGGACGCCTGACATGGCGAAGCTGAGCAGCACCGAGCTCCTCGACGCGTTCAAGGAGATGACCCTGATCGAGCTCTCCGAGTTCGTGAAGCAGTTCGAGGACACCTTCGACGTGAAGGCCGCCGCGCCGGTCGCCGTCGCGGGCCCGGTCGGTGGCGGCGCCGCCCCGGTCGAGGTCGAGGAGAAGGACGAGTTCGACGTCGTCCTCGAGTCCGACGGTGGCAAGAAGATCCAGGTCATCAAGGTCGTGCGTGAGCTGACCGGCCTGGGCCTGAAGGAGGCCAAGGACGTGGTCGAGGCCGCGCCGAAGGCCATCCTCGAGAAGGCGAACAAGGACACCGCCGAGAAGGCCAAGGCCAAGCTCGAGGCCGAGGGCGCCAAGGTCACCCTCAAGTGATCTGAGGTCACGCCGAGGGCTTTACGCCAAGAGCGTGACCGCATCGAGGGGCGGGCATCCACTGGATGCCCGCCCCTTGTTCATGCTGGGCAAACGCGTAGTGATGCGAAGTTGACGCAGTGTTGGACACTGGAACCCGTCGCCGGGTCTTGACGTGAACGGCGACGACAGGCAGTCTTTCTTCGTACGACCTTCCGAGTACGTAGCGGGCGGGGTACAGAGCGTGGCGACACCGATCTGAAGGTGGTCTGGAGCACGTTCTGCGAAAGCCTGCCGTGGAGACTCGACACGGGTCGGTGGTTCTGCTACAGTGCTAGTTTGCGCTGCCCTTCGACTTTCCCCCTGCCCGGAATGCCGGACGTTTTCTGACGTCGGCTCTGGACCAGGGGTTGTCGGGTTGCTCGCGTAACGGCCGTTGCACCACCGGTCCTCGGAAGGACGTATCTTGGCAGCCTCCCGCCCTGCGAAGACCAGTCGATCGTCGAGCGCGTTCGCTCCCCGCCGGATCTCCTTCGGCAGGATCACCGAACACCTCGAAGTACCCAATCTGCTCGCTATCCAAACCGAGTCTTTTGACTGGCTTGTCGGCAATGAGTCCTGGCAGTCCCGTTCGTCGGCTCTCGCAGACGCCCGCTCGGGACTCGCGGAGATCCTCGAAGAGATCAGCCCGATCGAGGACTTCTCCGGCACCATGTCGCTCAGCTTCTCCGACCCGCGCTTCGACGAGGTCAAGGCCTCCATCGAGGAGTGCAAGGAGAAGGACCTCACCTACTGCGCGCCGCTGTTCGTGACCGCGGAGTTCACCAACAACTCGACTGGCGAGATCAAGAGCCAGACCGTGTTCATGGGTGACTTCCCGATGATGACGCCGAAGGGCACTTTCATCATCAACGGCACCGAGCGCATCGTCGTCAGCCAGCTTGTCCGCTCTCCTGGCGTGTACTTCTCCAAGGAGCCGGACAAGACCTCCGACCGCGACCTCTCCAGCGTCAAGGTCATCCCGAGCCGGGGTGCCTGGCTGGAGTTCGACATCGACAAGCGCGACACGGTCGGTGTGCGTATCGACCGCAAGCGTCGGCAGGCCGTCACGGTCCTGCTGAAGGCGATCGGTTGGACCAACGACCAGATCCGCGAGCGCTTCGCGTGGTCCGAGTTGCTGATGACCACCCTCGAGAAGGACCACATCGCCGGTCAGGACGAGGCCCTTCTCGACATCTACCGCAAGCTGCGCCCTGGCGAGCCGCCGACGCGCGAGAACGCCCAGACCCTGCTCGACAACCTCTTCTTCAACCCGAAGCGGTACGACGTCGCCAAGGTCGGTCGTTACAAGTTCAACAAGAAGCTCGAGCTCGAGATCCCGATCACGACGGGAACGCTGACCGAGGACGACATCGTCGCCACCGTGGAGTACCTGGCCCGCCTGCACGCGGGCGAGGAGGGCTACGAGGCCGACGACATCGACCACTTCGGCAACCGTCGTCTGCGCACCGTCGGCGAGCTGATCCAGAACCAGGTTCGGGTCGGTCTCTCCCGCATGGAGCGCGTCGTGCGTGAGCGCATGACCACGCAGGACGTCGAGGCGATCACGCCGCAGACCCTGATCAACATCCGCCCCGTGGTGGCCGCGATCAAGGAGTTCTTCGGCACGTCGCAGCTGTCGCAGTTCATGGACCAGACCAACCCGCTCGCGGGTCTGACCCACCGTCGCCGCCTGTCGGCGCTCGGCCCGGGTGGTCTGTCGCGTGACCGTGCCGGCTTCGAGGTCCGTGACGTGCACCCGTCGCACTACGGCCGGATGTGCCCGATCGAGACGCCGGAAGGCCCGAACATCGGTCTGATCGGCGCGCTGTCGACGTTCGCGCGGGTCAACCCGTTCGGTTTCGTCGAGACGCCGTACCGCAAGGTCGTCGAAGGCCGGGTCACCGACCAGATCGACTACCTGACCGCGGACGAGGAAGACCGTTACATCAAGGCGCAGGCGAACGCCGTGCTGATGGGTGACGGCTCCTTCGCCGAGGACCGCGTCCTGGTCCGCCGTAAGGGCGGTGAGGTCGACTACGTGCCGCCGGCGCAGGTCGACTACATGGACGTGTCGCCGCGGCAGATGGTGTCCGTCGCGACCGCGATGATCCCGTTCCTCGAGCACGACGACGCCAACCGCGCGCTCATGGGCGCGAACATGCAGCGTCAGGCGGTGCCGCTGGTCAAGGCCGAGGCCCCGCTGGTCGGCACGGGTATGGAGTACCGTGCCGCGACCGACGCCGGCGACGTGGTCGTGGCCGAGGTCGGCGGTGTGGTCGAGGACCTGTGCGCGGACTACATCACCGTGCACCAGGACGACGGTTTCCGCCGGACCTACCTGCTGCACAAGTTCCGCCGGTCCAACTCGGGCTCGTGCGTGAACCAGAAGCCGGTGGTCCCGGAGGGCGCCCGCGTCGAGGCCGGTCAGGTCATCGCCGACGGCCCCTGCACCGACAACGGTGAGATGGCGCTCGGCCGCAACCTGCTGGTCGCCTTCATGCCGTGGGAGGGCCACAACTACGAGGACGCGATCATCCTGTCCCAGCGCCTGGTGCAGGAGGACGTGCTCACCTCGATCCACATCGAGGAGCACGAGGTCGACGCCCGCGACACCAAGCTGGGCCCGGAGGAGATCACCCGCGACATCCCGAACGTCAGCGAAGAGATGCTGGCGGACCTGGACGAGCGGGGCATCATCCGGATCGGCGCCGAGGTCGTGCCGGGCGACATCCTGGTCGGCAAGGTCACGCCCAAGGGCGAGACCGAGCTGACCCCGGAGGAGCGGCTGCTCCGCGCGATCTTCGGTGAGAAGGCGCGCGAGGTCCGCGACACCTCGCTGAAGGTGCCGCACGGCGAGACCGGCACGGTCATCGGTGTGCGCACGTTCTCCCGCGAGGACGGCGACGAGCTGCCCCCGGGCGTCAACGAGCTGGTCCGGGTGTACGTGGCCCAGAAGCGCAAGATCCAGGACGGCGACAAGCTCGCCGGCCGCCACGGCAACAAGGGTGTCATCTCCAAGATCCTTCCGGTCGAGGACATGCCGTTCCTGGAGGACGGCACGCCCGTCGACATCGTGCTCAACCCGCTGGGCGTGCCCGGTCGAATGAACATCGGCCAGGTTCTCGAGGTCCACCTGGGCTGGGTCGCGAAGACCGGCTGGAAGGTCTCGGGCGACGACGCCGAGTGGAAGAAGGCGCTGCGCTCGATCGGCGCGCACGAGGCCGAGGCCAACACGAACGTGGCCACCCCGGTCTTCGACGGCGCGCACGACGACGAGATCGCCGGTCTGCTCGGCAGCACCCTGCCCAACCGCGACGGCACCCAGCTGATCGGCGAGTCGGGTAAGGCCAAGCTGTTCGACGGCCGCTCCGGCGAGCCGCTGCCGGACCCGATCTCGGTCGGCTACATGTACATCCTGAAGCTGAACCACCTGGTCGACGACAAGATCCACGCTCGGTCGACCGGCCCGTACTCGATGATCACGCAGCAGCCGCTGGGTGGTAAGGCGCAGTTCGGTGGCCAGCGGTTCGGCGAGATGGAGTGCTGGGCGATGCAGGCCTACGGCGCGGCTTACGCGCTGCAGGAGCTGCTGACCATCAAGTCCGACGACGTGCTGGGTCGCGTGAAGGTCTACGAGGCCATCGTCAAGGGCGAGAACATCCCCGAGCCGGGTATCCCCGAGTCGTTCAAGGTGCTGCTCAAGGAACTGCAGTCGCTGTGCCTGAACGTCGAGGTGCTGTCCAGCGACGGTGTGGCCCTGGAGATGCGCGAGACCGACGACGAGGTGTTCCGGGCGGCGGAGGAGCTCGGTATCGATCTGTCCCGGCGGGAGCCGAGCAGCGTCGAGGAAGTCTGATGTAAAGGCGTCCTCCGCGCGCTCCGGCGTGTGGAGGACGCCTCCGCCATCAACTGACACTGATGAAGACACGAGCAAAGAGGGACATACAACGTGCTCGACGTTAACTTCTTCGATGAGCTTCGGATCGGCCTGGCGGGCGCGGAAGACATCCGGCGCTGGTCGCACGGCGAGGTCAAGAAGCCCGAGACGATCAACTACCGCACCCTGAAGCCCGAGAAGGACGGACTCTTCTGCGAGAAGATCTTCGGTCCGCAGCGGGACTGGGAGTGCTACTGCGGCAAGTACAAGCGGGTCCGCTTCAAGGGCATCGTCTGTGAGCGCTGCGGCGTCGAGGTGACCCGTTCCAAGGTGCGCCGTGAGCGGATGGGCCACATCGAGCTCGCCGCCGCGGTCACCCACATCTGGTACTTCAAGGGCGTGCCGAGCCGGCTGGGCTACCTGCTGGACCTCGCGCCGAAGGACCTTGAGAAGATCATTTACTTCGCCTCGTACGTGATCACGAGCGTGGACGCCGAGGCGCGTCACCGCGACATGACCACCATCGAGAACGAGATCTTCGCGGAGAAGCGGCAGGCCGAGAACGCCCGCGACGCCGAGATCGAGAAGCGGGCCGTCAAGCTCGAGTCCGACCTGGCCGAGCTGGAGGCCGAGGGCGCCAAGGCCGACGTGCGCCGCAAGGTCAAGGAGGCCGGCGAGCGCGAGATGCGCCAGATCCGCGACAAGGCGCAGCGCGAGATCGACCGCCTGGACGAGGTGCTGGACACGTTCCGCAAGCTCGACTCCAAGCAGTTGGTCACCGACGAGCTGCTCTACCGCGAGCTGCGCGACCGCTTCGGTGAGTACTTCACCGGCGGCATGGGCGCCGAGGCCATCAAGGCCCTGGTGCAGAACATGGACCTCGAGGCCGAGGCCGAGTTCCTGCGCGAGACCATCCGCTCGGGCAAGGGTCAGCGCAAGCTGCGCGCGCTCAAGCGGCTCAAGGTCGTGGCCGCGTTCCTGGCCACCGGCAACTCGCCGCTGGGCATGGTGCTCGACTGCGTGCCGGTCATCCCGCCGGACCTGCGCCCGATGGTGCAGCTCGACGGCGGCCGCTTCGCGACCAGCGACTTGAACGACCTGTACCGCCGCGTCATCAACCGCAACAACCGCCTCAAGCGTCTGATCGACCTCGGCGCGCCCGAGATCATCGTGAACAACGAGAAGCGGATGCTGCAGGAGGCCGTCGACGCGCTGTTCGACAACGGCCGCCGTGGCCGGCCGGTGACGGGTCCGGGCAACCGCCCGCTCAAGTCGCTGTCCGACATGCTCAAGGGCAAGCAGGGCCGGTTCCGTCAGAACCTGCTCGGCAAGCGCGTGGACTACTCGGGCCGTTCCGTCATCGTCGTCGGCCCGCGGCTCAAGCTGCACCAGTGCGGTCTGCCCAAGCAGATGGCGCTGGAGCTGTTCAAGCCGTTCGTGATGAAGCGGCTGGTCGACCTGAACCACGCCCAGAACATCAAGTCGGCCAAGCGCATGGTCGAGCGTCAGCGCCCGGTCGTGTGGGACGTGCTGGAAGAGGTCATCACCGAACACCCGGTGCTGCTCAACCGTGCACCCACCCTGCACCGCCTCGGCATCCAGGCGTTCGAGCCGCAGCTGGTCGAGGGCAAGGCCATCCAGATCCACCCGCTCGTCTGCACCGCCTTCAACGCGGACTTCGACGGTGACCAGATGGCCGTGCACGTGCCGCTGTCCGCCGAGGCCCAGGCCGAGGCACGCATCCTGATGCTGTCCAGCAACAACATCCTCAAGCCGGCCGACGGCAAGCCGGTGACCATGCCCACCCAGGACATGATCATCGGGCTGTACCACCTGACCCACAAGCGCACCGGCATGCTGGGCGAGGGACGGGTGTTCAGCTCCGAGGCCGAGGCGATGATGGCCTTCGACAACGGCGAGCTGCACCTGCAGGCGCCGGTCCGGATCCGCCTCAACGGCATCACCTCGGTCGACAACGGCCCGGGCGTCGAGGCTTGGGTCCAGCCGGAGGAGTGGGAGCCGAACGCGCCGGTCATCCTGGACACCACGCTGGGCCGGGTCCTGTTCAACGAGACCCTTCCGGTGGGCTACCGCTTCGTCAACCACGAGGTTCGCAAGGGCCAGCTCTCGGGCATCGTGAACGACCTGGCCGAGCGCTACCCGAAGGTCGCCCTGGCGGCGACGCTGGACGCGCTCAAGGAGGCCGGCTTCCACTGGGCCACCTGGTCCGGCGTCACCATCGGCATGGAGGACGTCATCTCGCCGCCGCGCAAGGGCCAGATCCTTGAGCGGTACGAGAAGGAGGCCGAGCGCTTCGACAAGCAGTACCAGCGTGGTCTGATGACCGCCGAGGAGCGCCGCGGCGAGCTGATCGAGCTCTGGACCAAGGCGACCAACGAGGTGGCCAAGGAGCTGGAGACCGCTCTGCCGCTGGAGAACCCGCTGTGGCGCATGATCCACTCGGGCGCTCGAGGCAACATGCTGCAGCTGCGCCAGATCGCGGCGATCCGTGGCCTGGTGGCCAACCCGAAGGGTGAGATCATCCCGCGGCCGATCAAGTCCTCGTACCGCGAGGGCCTGAGCGTGCTGGAGTACTTCATCTCCACGCACGGCGCCCGCAAGGGTCTGGCCGACACCGCGCTGCGTACCGCCGACTCGGGTTACCTGACCCGTCGTCTGGTGGACGTCTCGCAGGACGTGATCATCCGTGAGGACGACTGCGGCACCGACCGGGCGATCCCGATGCAGATCGGCACGCGCCACGACGGTGTGCTGTCGGTGCACGAGCACGCCGAGACCGGCGCGCACGCCCGCACCCTGGCCGAGGACATGTCCGACGCCAACGGCAACCTGGTCGCCGCGCGGGGCACCGACCTCAATTCGATCGTCGTCGACAAGCTGGTCAAGGCCGGCATCGAGGGCGTGCGGGTGCGGTCCGTGCTCACCTGCGAGTCGAAGCTCGGCGTCTGCGCGGCCTGCTACGGCCGTTCGCTGCCGACCGGCAAGCTGGTGGACGTCGGCGAGGCCGTCGGCATCATCGCGGCGCAGTCGATCGGTGAGCCGGGCACGCAGCTGACGATGCGTACCTTCCACACCGGTGGTGCGGCCTCGGGTGAGGACATCACCCAGGGTCTGCCCCGTGTCCAGGAGATCTTCGAGGCGCGTGTGCCCAAGGGCAAGGCGCCGATCGCGGACACTCCGGGACGCATCCGGATCGAGGCGGGCGACCGGTCGAAGAAGATCATCATCGTGCCGGACGACGGCAGCGAGGAGATCGTCCACGACAAGATCTCGAACCGGGTGAAGCTGCGGGTGCACGACGGCTCGCACGTGGAGGTCGGCGAGAAGCTCACCGAGGGCACCATCGACCCGCACGAGCTGCTGCGCATCATGGGTCCGCGCGCGGTCCAGGTCCACCTGACCAACGAGGTCCAGGAGGTCTACCGCTCGCAGGGCGTAATGATCCACGACAAGCACATCGAGATCATCATCCGCCAGATGCTCAAGCGGGTGACGATCATCGACTCCGGCGCGACCGAGTTCCTGCCCGGTGTGCTGGTCGACCGTGCGCAGTTCGAGGGCGAGAACCGCCGCCTGGTCTCCGAGGGCGGCGAGCCCGCGGCCGGCCGTCCGGTGCTGATGGGTATCACCAAGGCGTCGCTGGCGACCGAGTCGTGGCTCTCGGCGGCCTCCTTCCAGGAGACCACCCGGGTGCTCACCGACGCGGCGATCAACGCGCGCAGTGACTCGCTCATCGGTCTCAAGGAGAACGTCATCATCGGCAAGCTCATCCCGGCGGGTACCGGCATCAGCAAGTACCGCAACGTCCGGGTGGAGCCGACCGAGGAGGCGAAGGCCAAGGTCTACTCGATGACCTCGTACGGCGAGACCGACTACGGCTTCGGCCCGGCGTCGGGTGTCGCGGTGCCGCTGGACGACTTCGACTTCGGGTCGTACCGGTAAGCGTTTGAAGTGATCGCGGCGTCCCCCGTGTCGTTTACACGGCATGGGGGACGCCGCTTTCATATCCGCAGCCGCCCGGGACCCGGCAGATCCGGAACCGGTCGCCGACACCAAGGCCACGGCCGCCTTCGGCCTGGGTCTGCTGGCCGCCGTCACCGGCCTGGCCGTGGGCGGCATCGTGCCCGCCACGCTCGCCCTCGCCCTGGCCCGTCAGGCCCGCGAGGAGCTGCGCACGGGGGAGGGCTGGCGCACCGGTGCCGGCCGAGTCCGCTGGGCCGAACGCCTGGCCTGGCTGGCCCTGGCCCTGGCCGCCCTGAGCCTGCTCACCCTGACCGTCTGGCTCTTCCTCCGCGGCGTCCATTTCGGCACCCAGGACTTCCCACCCACCGTCAACTGATCCGGCCCGCCCACCGCCTCGCCATACCCCATCCCACCCCACCCGGCCGCCCAGGCCGCCTCCTCGCCGGGGTGATCATGAACCTGAGGGCGTGTTCGACGGCGTGTCGTGGACACAACCTCATGATCGTTTGTTGTGGAGCGGCGGTCGATTCCATGATCTGTTTTCGTGGACGCTGGGCGCCGCTGTAGGGGCCGTCAGCGTCCACGAAAACAGATCATGGGCGGGGCCGAGGCACTGCGGGCGGGGGTGGGCGGGACGTGGCAGGATCGGCGGCGTGACCTACCAGCAACCTCCGGTGCCGCAGTGGCCCTCCGTGCCGCAGGGCCAGCAGCCGCCCGCGCCGCAGTCGCCTGTGCCGCAGTGGCCGGTGCCGGCACCGACGGGTCCGCCACCTCCGCCGGTGCCGCCCGTGGGAGGCCAACCGGTGGCCGGGCCGCGGCCGGTGAACTACCCGCCGCCGGTGCGGGTGGAGGTCGTGCCGGGTACGCCGTACGGGCTGGCGGTGCTGGGCGCGCCGAAGACCGCCTCGGGTGTCGCGGCCAGCGCGCTGGTGGCCGGCGTGGGCTCGGTCCTCGTCTCGCTGGTGGTGTGGTGCTTCGGCCTGGCGGGCGCGCAGCAGGGCTGGGGAGGATTGGTCGCCGGTGCGTTCGCGGTGCTGTCCATCCTGCTCGGAGCGGCGGGGGTGCTGCTCGGGTGGCTGGGGATACGGCAGATCCGGCTGGCCGCGGGCAACCTGACCGGCCGGGGGGTCGCCATCGCGGGCCTCGTGTGCGGCGCGGTCGGTCTGGTGTTGGCCGCGATCGGCCTGATCACCGCGATCGCCCTCAGCGCCGGCTGATCCGCCGCGGGCCCGAGCCTGGGCTGGGCACGTCCCCGCCGGGCCGGAACGCCGGGCCGGAACGCCGGGCCGGGAATGCCCGGGCCAGGAGTGTGGCCAGGCCACCGGAGCGGCCCGGTGCCCGGACGCCGGGCCACCCGGCCGACGGCGATCCGTTGCCGGGCCGCCGTCCCGGCATGCGAGCTACCTCACGGTGCGGTATCCCGTTCGGGGCCGGGGAATCGAAGAGGTAGACTGGCTGTCGGAGTTCGCACTGACGGCGGACTGGTTGCTCGGAACGACTGGTTGCCTCGCATCGACGGGGGGTCGGGTCACCCCGTTTTGACCAGTGGGCCATCGGTTCGGTACTCTTTCCCCTCGTGCCCGGGCTTGCCCGGGCCCCTCGTGCGTGCGCCGACGCGGGAGAGTTCGACCGATGGTCGGGCAGCCCGCAGCACCACGACAACGACAGACTCCGACAGCTCGAGAAATCGAGCCGTCGGGCCCGTGCGCCGGACGACACGCCCGACCGCGGGGGTCGGGACGCGTCCTGGATCACTCCGAGACGGCGCCGATCGCAGCAGTTCGGGCCGCATTCGCGGCCACGGCCACATAAGTTTCCGCGACCGAAAGTCGCGGAGAGGAAGCAAAGGGAGCGGAGAACACCGGTGCCCACAATCCAGCAGCTGGTCCGCAAGGGCCGCCAGGCGAAGACGAGCAAGACCAAGACGCCGGCGCTGAAGGGGAGCCCCCAGCGGCGCGGTGTGTGCACGCGTGTGTACACCACGACGCCCAAGAAGCCGAACTCGGCACTGCGGAAGGTCGCTCGCGTCAAGCTGAGCAGCCAGATCGAGGTCACCGCGTACATCCCGGGTGTCGGCCACAACCTGCAGGAGCACTCGATCGTGCTCGTCCGCGGCGGTCGTGTGAAGGACCTGCCCGGCGTGCGGTACAAGATCATTCGTGGTTCGCTCGACACCCAGGGTGTCCGCAACCGCAAGCAGGCGCGTAGCCGCTACGGCGCGAAGCTGGTCAAGGAAGGGAAGAAGTAATGCCTCGTAAGGGCCCCGCTCCGCGTCGGCCGCTGGCCGCTGACCCGGTGTACAACTCGCCGCTGGTCACCCAGCTGGTCAACAAGATCCTGCTGGCCGGCAAGCGCCAGCTGGCCGAGCGTGTCGTGTACGGCGCGCTCGAGGGCTGCCGCGAGAAGACCGGCACCGACCCCGTCGTGACGCTCAAGCGCGCCATGGACAACGTGAAGCCGACCCTCGAGGTCCGCAGCCGCCGTGTCGGTGGCGCGACCTACCAGGTTCCGGTGGAGGTCCGTCCGACCCGCGCGACCACGCTCGGTCTGCGCTGGCTGGTGACCTACTCCCGCGCCCGTCGCGAGAAGACGATGGTCGAGCGCCTCATGAACGAGCTGCTCGACGCCAGCAACGGCCTCGGCGCCGCTGTCAAGCGTCGCGAGGACACGCACAAGATGGCCGAGTCCAACAAGGCCTTCGCGCACTACCGCTGGTGAAACAACGTGGAGCCGGGCCGATCCGTCGGTTCCGGCTCCACAACCTTGACTTTCCGGGACTGAGTCCCACTCCGAAAGGATCGTGAAGTGGCCGCCGTAGACGCCGCCCTCGCCAAGACTCGCAACATCGGCATCATGGCGCACATCGACGCCGGTAAGACCACCACCACCGAGCGGATCCTGTTCTACACCGGTATCACGCACAAGATCGGTGAGGTCCACGAGGGCGCTGCCGTCATGGACTGGATGGAGCAGGAGCAGGAGCGTGGTATCACCATCACCTCCGCTGCCACCAAGTGTGAGTGGAAGGGCCACACGATCCAGATCATCGACACGCCCGGCCACGTCGACTTCACCGTCGAGGTGGAGCGTTCGCTGCGCGTGCTCGACGGTGCCGTGGCCGTGTACGACGGTGTCGCCGGTGTGGAGCCGCAGACCGAGAACGTGTGGCGCCAGGCCGACAAGTACAACGTGCCGCGTATGTGCTTCGTCAACAAGCTGGACCGCACCGGTGCGGACTTCTTCCGCTGCGTCGACATGATGATCACCCGTCTCAACGCCACCCCGCTGGTGCTGCAGATCCCGATCGGTCTCGAGGGCGACCACATCGGTGTCGTGGACCTGCTGGGCATGCGCGCGCTGACCTGGCGCGGCGAGACCCAGAAGGGTGAGGACTACGCCGTCGAGGAGATCCCGGCCAACCTGCAGGAGCAGGCCGACGAGTGGCGCACCAAGCTGCTCGAGACCCTGTCCGAGGCGGACGACGCGATCATGGAGAGCTACCTCGAGGGTGGCGAGTTCACCGTCGAGCAGCTCAAGGCCGCGATCCGTCGCGCCACCATCGCCGGCAAGCTGAACCCGGTCGTCTGCGGCTCCGCGTTCAAGAACAAGGGCGTGCAGCCGATGCTGGACGCGGTAGTCGACTTCCTGCCGTCGCCGCTGGACATCCCGGCCATCGACGGCACGCTGATGGACGGGGAGACCCCGGCCGAGCGGCACGCCGACTCGAGCGAGCCGTTCTCCGGCCTGGCCTTCAAGATCCAGACCGACAAGCACCTGGGCAAGCTGACCTACGTGCGCGTCTACTCGGGCACGCTCGACTCGGGCTCGCCGGTGATCAACTCGACCAAGGACCGCAAGGAGCGGGTCGGGAAGATTTACCAGATGCACGCCAACAAGCGTGAGGAGCGCCCCCAGGCGTTCGCGGGCGACATCATCGCGGTGCAGGGTCTCAAGCAGACCACCACCGGTGACACGCTGTCCGACCCGGCGCACCCGGTGATCCTGGAGTCGATGACCTTCCCGGACCCGGTCATCTCGGTGGCCATCGAGCCGAAGACGAAGGCCGACCAGGAGAAGCTGGGCGTCGCGATCCAGAAGCTCGCCGAGGAGGACCCGACCTTCCGCGTGAAGCTGGACGAGGAGACCGGTCAGACGGTCATCTCCGGCATGGGCGAGCTCCACCTGGAGATCCTCGTCGACCGCATGAAGCGCGAGTTCAACGTCGAGGCCAACGTCGGCAAGCCGCAGGTGGCGTACCGCGAGACGATCCGCCGCACGGTGGACAAGCTCGAGTACACCCACAAGAAGCAGACCGGTGGCTCGGGCCAGTACGCGAGCGTCATCATCGGCCTGGAGCCGCTGCCGCTGGACGCTGCCGCGCAGTACGAGTTCGTCAACGCCGTCACCGGTGGCCGCATCCCGAAGGAGTACATCCCTTCGATCGACGCCGGTGCCCAGGACGCGATGCAGTACGGCGTGCTCGCCGGGTACCCGCTGGTCGGTGTGAAGCTGACGCTGATCGACGGCAAGTACCACGAGGTCGACTCGTCGGAAATGGCGTTCAAGATCGCCGGTTCGATGGCGCTGAAGGAGGCGGCCCGCAAGGCCGACCCCGCCATCCTCGAGCCGATGATGGCAGTCGAGGTCGTCACCCCCGAGGACAACATGGGTGACGTCATCGGCGACCTGAACTCCCGCCGTGGAATCATCCAGGCGATGGAGGAGCGTAGCGGCGCCCGCGTCGTGCGCGCCCTGGTGCCGCTGTCCGAGATGTTCGGCTACGTCGGCGACCTGCGGTCGAAGACTCAGGGCCGGGCCAGCTACAGCATGGTATTCGACTCCTACGCCGAGGTTCCGCAGAACGTGGCGAAGGAGATCATCGCTAAGGCCACCGGAGAGTGACCGCGGTGGGGGGGGGGGGGGGGGGGCGGCGCCCCCCCCCCCCCCCCCCAAGCAAGGCACAA
>NZ_JBEZDT010000022.1:0-148293 GCF_040648455.1 Catellatospora sp. NPDC049133 | reverse complement strand
TTTCAATCCCCCTCCAGTGACGGTTCCCCTCGGCTTGGTACTTTATAACTCTGACTCCGCGCTCGTGGGTGGCGGGGGGCTTCGGGCCGCGGCCCCCCCCCCCCCCCCCCCACGGCTGAGCTCTCCACGGTCTCAGCACAGCAAGGAAGCGCCGGCGACCCCGGCGGGCAAAGGTCCTAAGCGCCAGTCGGCGCCGTCGGGCGAACGAACCAACAGTCCACAGGAGGACACCAGTGGCGAAGGCGAAGTTCGAGCGGACTAAGCCGCACGTCAACATCGGCACCATTGGTCACATCGACCACGGTAAGACGACGCTGACGGCGGCCATCACTAAGGTCCTGCACGACAAGTTCCCGGCACTCAACCCGTACACCCCGTTCGACGAGATCGACAAGGCGCCGGAGGAGAAGGCTCGTGGTATCACGATCTCCATCGCGCACGTCGAGTACCAGACGGAGAACCGGCACTACGCGCACGTTGACTGCCCGGGTCACGCTGACTACATCAAGAACATGATCACCGGTGCCGCCCAGATGGACGGCGCGATCCTGGTGGTCGCCGCGACCGACGGCCCGATGCCGCAGACCCGCGAGCACGTGCTGCTGGCCCGCCAGGTCGGCGTGCCCTACATCGTCGTTGCGCTCAACAAGAGCGACATGGTCGACGATGAGGAGCTGCTCGAGCTGGTCGAGCTGGAGATCCGCGAGCTGCTGTCGGCGCAGGAGTACCCGGGTGACGACCTGCCGGTCGTCCGGGTTTCCGCGCTGAAGGCGCTCGAGGGCGACCCGAAGTGGTCCGACGCGCTCATGGGCCTGATGGACGCGGTCGACTCCGCGATCCCGCAGCCCGAGCGTGAGGTCGACAAGCCGTTCCTCATGCCGATCGAGGACGTTTTCACGATCACCGGTCGTGGCACCGTCGTCACCGGTCGCGCCGAGCGCGGCATCCTCAAGCCGAACGAGGAGGTCGAGATCGTCGGTATTCGCGAGAAGTCGATGAAGACCACCTGCACCGGCATCGAGATGTTCCGCAAGCTGCTCGACGAGGCCCGCGCGGGCGAGAACGTCGGTCTGCTGCTGCGTGGCATCAAGCGCGAGGACGTCGAGCGCGGCATGGTCGTGGTCAAGCCCGGCACGACCACCCCGCACACGGAGTTCGAGGCGTCGGTCTACATCCTCTCCAAGGAGGAGGGTGGCCGTCACACCCCGTTCTTCCAGAACTACCGGCCGCAGTTCTACTTCCGCACCACCGACGTCACCGGTGTCGTCACGCTGCCCGAGGGCACCGAGATGGTCATGCCCGGCGACAACGTCGAGATGTCCGTGAAGCTCATCCAGCCGATCGCCATGGAGGAGACCCTCCGCTTCGCGATCCGCGAGGGTGGCCGCACGGTCGGTGCCGGCCGAGTCACCAAGATCACCAAGTGATCTGCGCGGGCGCCCCGCTCTCGGGCGGGGCGCCCGCACCTTTACGTGTACGCAGGTCGGGCCTGTTTGAGTGAGCCCCGGCACCCTGATTTCACAATGCCGTACCCGATACGGCATAATGAACAGGTTGCGTTGCGGCCGGTCGCGCCCAGTGGGTGTGCCGCGTCGCGTGACGTGGGGGTCTTCGGGCCTCTGACGTGAAGCTCCTGTGATCGGGCGTGATGCCCGTTGAGCCAAGGCAAATGACCTTTTAATAGGGAATCAGTCTGGTTCAGCGCGCGACACGCCCGACCGCGGGGGTCGGACAGGGGGCAGGCCCCACCGTCTGCCGCCGCAGGTAGCGGCTTGAGAGAAGGAAACAGAAGCCACCATGGCGGGACAGAAGATCCGCATCCGGCTCAAGGCCTACGACCACGAGGTCGTCGATTCCTCGGCACGGAAGATCGTCGAGACGGTGACCCGTACGGGTGCTCAGGTCGCAGGGCCGGTGCCACTGCCCACGGAGATCAACCGTTTCTGCGTGATCCGTTCGCCGCACAAGTACAAGGACTCGCGCGAGCACTTCGAGATGCGCACGCACAAGCGTCTGATCGACATCATCGACCCGACCCCGAAGACGGTCGACTCGCTCATGCGACTCGATCTGCCGGCTGGCGTCGACATCGAGATCAAGCTGTAGGGACCGGACTGATGGACAGGCAAGTTAAGGGCATCCTGGGCGCCAAGCTCGGCATGACTCAGGTCTGGGACAACAACAAAGTCGTCCCCGTGACCGTGGTGCAGGCCGGCCCGTGCGTCGTCACCCAGGTTCGTACCACTGAGAAGGACGGCTACCAGGCCGTTCAGCTGGCTTTCGGCGCGATCAACCCGCGCAAGGTGAGCCAGCCCAAGGCGGGCCACTTCGCCAAGGCGAACGTCGCCCCTCGCCGGCACATCGTCGAGCTGCGCACCACTGACGCGGACTCGTACGAGCTCGGCCAGGAGGTCACCGTCGACACGTTCGCGGCCGGTCAGGCCATCGACGTGACCGGCAAGACCAAGGGCAAGGGCTTCGCCGGTGTCATGAAGCGCCACGGCTTCCACGGCCTCAAGGCCAGCCACGGTGTCGAGCGCAAGCACCGCTCGCCCGGTTCGATCGGCGCTTGCGCCACGCCGGGTCGCGTGTTCAAGGGCGTCCGCATGGCGGGCCGCATGGGTGGCGTGCGCTACACCGCGCCCGGCCTCACCGTGCACGCCGTGGACACCGAGAACAACCTGCTGCTCGTGAAGGGCGCCATCCCGGGCCCGAAGGGTGCGCTGGTGCTCGTTCGCACCGCCGCCAAGACGAAGAAGAAGGGTGGTGCCTCGAAGTGACCACGGTTGACGTGATCAGCGCCGAGGGCGCCAAGAGCGGCTCGGTCGAGCTGCCCGCCGACATCTTCGACGTGCAGGCGAACATCTCGCTGATGCACCAGGTCGTGGTGGCCCAGCTGGCCGCCGCGCGCCAGGGCACGCACAAGGCGAAGAGCCGCGGCGAGGTCGCCGGTGGCGGCAAGAAGCCGTACAAGCAGAAGGGCACCGGTCGCGCCCGTCAGGGCTCGATCCGCGCGCCGCAGTTCGCCGGCGGTGGCGTGGTCCACGGCCCGGTGCCGCGTGACTACAGCCAGCGGACCCCGAAGAAGATGAAGGCCGCCGCCCTGCGCGGTGCCCTGTCGGACCGGGCCCGCAACGGCGTGCTGTTCGTGGTCGACGCGTTCGTGGCCGGCGAGACGCCGTCGACGAAGGCCGCCCTCGCGACGGTCGAGAAGGTCGCGGGCGACGCCCGCCGCGTGCTGGTCGTGCTGGGCGCCAACGACGAGATCAACTGGGTGAGCCTGCGCAACCTGCCGCAGGTGCACCTGATCGAGGCCGGGCAGCTCAACACGTACGACGTGCTCGTCAGCGACGCGGTGGTCTTCACCACCGAGGCGCTGGAGGAGTTCCTGGGCGTGCCCGCTGAGGAGGGTTCCAAGTGACGACGATTGCCGACCCGCGCGACGTCATCGTCGCTCCGGTGGTCTCGGAGAAGAGCTACGGCGAGCTCAACCGCAACTGGTACACCTTCCTGGTGCACCCGGACGCGAACAAGACCGAAATCAAGATCGCTATTCAGCAGATCTTCAATGTTCGGGTGCTGACCGTGAACACGCTCAACCGTGAGGGCAAGCGCAAGCGCACCCGCACCGGCTGGGGTCAGCGCAAGGCGACGAAGCGCGCGATGGTGAAGCTCGCCGAAGGCGACCGCATCGAAGCCTTCGGCGGACCGGTGAGCTGAGGGGTATAAGACAATGGGTATCCGTAAGTACAAGCCGACGACGCCCGGTCGCCGTGGCTCCAGCGTCGCCGACTTCACCGAGGTCACCCGGTCGACGCCGGAGAAGTCGCTCGTCGTTCCGCTGCCGAAGAAGGGCGGCCGTAACGTTCACGGCCGCATCACCACGCGGCACCAGGGCGGCGGCCACAAGCGTCAGTACCGTCTGATCGACTTCACCCGGGTGGGCAAGGACGGCGTGCCGGCCAAGGTCGCGCACATCGAGTACGACCCCAACCGCACCGCGCGCATCGCGCTGCTGCACTACGTCGACGGCGAGAAGCGCTACATCGTCGCGCCGAAGGACCTGAAGCAGGGCGACCTGGTCGAGTCCGGCCCCGGTGCCGACATCAAGCCGGGCAACAACCTCCCGCTGCGCAACATCCCGGTCGGTACGACCGTGCACTGCGTGGAGCTGCGTCCGGGTGGCGGCGCCAAGCTGGCCCGCTCGGCCGGCGTCGGCATCCAGCTGCTGGGCCGCGAGGAGGACTACGCCACCCTGCGTATGCCGTCGGGCGAGATCCGCAAGGTCGACGTCCGCTGCCGCGCGACGGTCGGCGAGATCGGCAACGCCGAGCAGTCGAACATCAACTGGGGCAAGGCCGGTCGTATGCGGTGGAAGGGCAAGCGCCCGACCGTCCGTGGTGTCGCCATGAACCCGGTCGACCACCCGCACGGTGGTGGTGAGGGTAAGACCTCCGGTGGTCGCCACCCGGTGAACCCGAAGGGCAAGCCCGAGGGTCGCACCCGCCGCAAGGGCCAGGCGAGCGACAAGCTGATCGTCCGCCGCCGCTACGCCACCCGCAAGCGCGGGTAATAGGGAGAGCTGACAGATGCCTCGCAGCCTGAAGAAGGGCCCCTTCATCGACGACCACCTGCTCAAGAAGGTGGAAGTGCAGAACGAGAAGGGCACCAAGAACGTCATCAAGACCTGGTCGCGGCGTTCGACGATCATCCCGGACATGCTGGGTCACACGATCGCCGTGCACGACGGGCGCAAGCACGTCCCGGTGTTCGTGTCGGAGGCGATGGTCGGGCACAAGCTCGGCGAGTTCGCGCTGACCCGGACGTTCAAGGGTCACGAGAAGGACGACCGGAAGAGTCGCCGTCGCTGACGGCGGACCGTAAACAGGATTTAGGGGAAACACGATGCCTACGAATGACGCGCAGGCCGCGCCGGGCGCCCGTGCGGTCGCCCGCCACGTGCGCCTGTCCGCCACCAAGGCGCGCCGTGTGGTCAACCTCGTCCGCGGTCTGCCCGCGAAGGAGGCACTGACGGTGCTGCAGTTCGCGCCGCAGGCGGCGAGCGAGCCGGTCTACAAGGTGCTGGCCAGCGCCATCGCCAACGCTGAGAACAACGAGCGTCTCGACCCGGACGCGCTGCTGGTCAGCGCCGCCTACGTGGACGAGGGCCCGACGCTGAAGCGGTTCCGGCCGCGGGCGCAGGGCCGGGCGTACCGGATCCGCAAGCGCACCTGCCACATCACCGTCGAGGTGGAGGCAGTCGCGCCGAAGGCGCCGGTCCGCAAGGCCACCGCCGCCGCTAAGGCGACGCCGGCCAAGGCCACCAAGGCCGCCGCGAAGCCCGAGGTTGAGGCCGCCGAGCAGGAGGAGACCAAGTAATGGGTCAGAAAGTCCACCCGATTGGGTTCCGGCTCGGCATCTCGACCGACTGGAAGTCCCGCTGGTACGCCGACAAGCTCTACAAGGACTACATCGGCGAGGACGTCGCGATCCGCCGCATGATGGCCAAGGGCCTCGAGCGCGCCGGTATCTCGAAGGTCGAGATCGAGCGCACCCGTGACAAGGTCCGCATCGACATCCACACCGCCCGGCCGGGCATCGTCATCGGCCGTAAGGGTGCGGAGGCCGAGCGCCTGCGCGGCGAGCTCGAGAAGCTCACCAAGAAGCAGGTCCAGCTGAACATCCTCGAGGTCAAGAACCCCGAGTCGGACGCTCAGCTGGTCTCGCAGGGCATCGCCGAGCAGCTCTCGGGCCGCGTGGCGTTCCGCCGGGCGATGCGCAAGGCGATCCAGTCGGCCATGAAGAACCCCATGGTCAAGGGCATCCGGGTGCAGGTCTCGGGCCGCCTCGGCGGCGCTGAGATGAGCCGCACGGAGTTCTACCGTGAGGGTCGGGTGCCGCTGCACACGCTGCGCGCCAACATCGAGTACGGCTTCTTCGAGGCCCGTACCACCTTCGGCCGCATCGGCGTGAAGGTCTGGATTTACAAGGGTGACGCCGTGCCGGGTCGCGAGACCCCGGCCGAGGCCCCGGGCCGCCAGCGCCGTGAAGGCCGTGGCGGCGAGCGGTCCGAGCGACCGCGCCGTGGCCGTTCGGGTGCCACCGGCACGACCGGTGCAGGCACCGAGGCCGGCCGTGCGGCCGCCGCGGAGCTCACCAAGGACAGCGCCGACGTGGCTCCGGCCGCGGCGGTTGAGCAGGAGGGCTGAACAATGCTGATGCCGCGTAAGCCTCCGAATGGCTTCCGCAAGCCGCATCACCCCGACCGTTCCGGTCGGAGCAAGGGCGGCAACCGGGTGGTGTTCGGCGAGTTCGGCATTCAGGCGCTCGAGCCGGCGTACGTGACCAACCGGCAGATCGAGTCGGCGCGTATCGCCATGACCCGTCACATCCGTCGTGGTGGCAAGGTCTGGATCACGGTCTTCCCGGACCAGGCCCTGACCAAGAAGCCCGCCGAGACCCGCATGGGTTCCGGTAAGGGCTCGCCCGAGTGGTGGGTGGCGAACGTCAAGCCGGGTCGCATTCTCTTCGAGATGGCGTTCCCGAACGAGGAGACTGCTCGTGAGGCCATGCGCCGCGCGATCCACAAGCTCCCGATGAAGTGCCGAATCGTGAAGCGCGAAGTGGGTGAGGCGTGATGGCAGCCGGTACCAAGGCGGCCGAGCTGCGCGAGAGTTCCTCCGAGGAACTGGTCGCGAAGCTGCGGGAGGCCAAGGCGGAGCTGTTCAACCTCCGCGTCCAGGGTGCGACCGGCCAGCTCGACAACAACCGTCGGCTGGATGTGGTCCGTCGCGAGATCGCCCGGATCTACACGATCATGCGCGAGCGTGAGCTGGGGCTCTCGGCCGCGCCTACTGAGGTGGCGTAGGGAACATGAGCGAGACCAACGAGAACGCAGTCGAGCGGAACCGGCGTAAGGTACGCGAGGGTCTGGTCGTCAGCGACAAGATGGACAAGACCGTCGTCGTGGCGGTCGAGGACCGGGTCAAGCACTCGCTGTACGGCAAGGTTCTGCGCCGGACCAGCAAGCTGAAGGCGCACGACGAGCAGAACGCGTGCGGCATCGGCGACCGGGTGCTGCTCATGGAGACCCGCCCGCTGTCCGCCACCAAGCGGTGGCGGGTCGTGGAGATCCTCGAGAAGGCCAAGTGACCCTGCCTCCGGCAGGTTCGCCGGCCGCCTAGCGGCCGAGAAGTTCAGATAGCCGTCCGGTTCGCCCAGCAGGGCGTTCCGGGTGGTTCGAGTTCCGCCAGGCTCCGCCCGCCCTGACCGGGCGGGCGGAGAACCGGCAGACATACAGGAGTTGACGTGATCCAGCAGGAGTCGCGACTGCGAGTCGCCGACAACACGGGTGCCCGGGAGATTCTGTGCATCCGCGTTCTCGGTGGTTCGGGTCGGCGCTACGCGAGCATCGGCGACGTCATCGTGGCCACCGTCAAGGACGCCATCCCCGGTGCCGGTGTGAAGAAGGGTGACGTCGTCAAGGCGGTCATCGTTCGCACCGTCAAGGAGCGGCGCCGTCCCGACGGCTCGTACATCCGCTTCGACGAGAACGCCGCCGTCATCATCAAGGACGGCGGGGACCCGCGCGGCACCCGTATCTTCGGCCCGGTTGGCCGTGAGCTGCGGGACAAGCGCTTCATGAAGATCATTAGCCTTGCCCCGGAGGTGTTGTGACCATGAAGGTCAAGAAGGGCGACAAGGTCAAGGTCATCGCCGGCAAGGACAAGGGCAAGGAGGGTACGGTCATCGCGGCCTACCCCCGGACCGAGAAGATCCTGGTCGAGGGCGTTAACCGGATCACCAAGCACGAGAAGATCCGTACCACCCAGCGTGGCGCCAAGACCGGCGGCATCATCACCCAGGAGGCGCCTATCCACGTCTCCAACGTGATGGTCGTCGAGGACGGCAAGCCCGTCCGGGTCGGCTACAAGATCGACGAGAACGGCGTGAAGACTCGCGTCTCCCGTCGCACCGGCAAGGAGCTGTGATGACGACGGCGACCGAGACCAAGACCATGCCTCGTCTCAAGGAGCGTTACCGCGCCGAGGTTGCGGGCCAGCTGCGCGAGCAGTTCGGCTTCGCCAACCCGATGCAGGTGCCGGGCCTGGTGAAGATCGTGGTCAACATGGGCGTCGGCGAGGCGGCCCGTGACTCGAAGAAGATCGACGGTGCGGTCCGCGACCTCACCGCGATCACCGGCCAGAAGCCGCTGATCCGCAAGGCCACCAAGTCCATCGCGCAGTTCAAGCTGCGTGAGGGCATGCCGATCGGCGCGAAGGTGACCCTGCGCGGCGACCGGATGTGGGAGTTCCTGGACCGGCTGCTTTCGATCGCGCTGCCGCGTATCCGCGACTTCCGCGGTCTGGACGGGCGCAAGCTCGACGGTCACGGCAACTACACCTTCGGTCTGACTGAGCAGTCGGTCTTCCACGAGATCGACCAGGACAAGATCGATGCGGTCCGGGGCATGGACATCACGCTCGTGACCACCGCCAAGACCGACGATGAGGGCCGGGCGCTGCTCAAGCTCCTGGGCTTCCCGTTCAAGGAGAACTGAGCACATGGCCAAGAAGGCGCTGATCATCAAGGCTGCGGCCAAGCCGAAGTTCGCGGTGCGCGCGTACACCCGGTGCCAGAAGTGCGGCCGGCCGAAGGCCGTCTACCGCAAGTTCGGGCTCTGCCGGGTTTGTGTTCGGGACATGGCTCACAAGGGTGAGCTCCCCGGCGTGTCCAAGGCTTCCTGGTAAATCCAAGGCTTCCCCTTCGCCGTAGGCCCGGTGTGACACCGGGAACCGCGGCGAGAAAGGCTGATAAACAATGACGATGACCGACCCGATTGCAGACATGCTCACGCGTCTGCGCAACGCCAACCAGGCGTACCACGACCGGGTGGCGATGCCCTACTCGAAGATCAAGGCGAACGTCGCCGAGGTTCTCAAGGCCGAGGGCTACATCGCCGCCTGGGCTGTCGAGGAGCCCGCCGAGGGTGCCGTCGGCAAGAGCCTGATCGTCGAACTGAAGTTCGGCCCGAACCGGGAGCGGAGCCTGGCCGGCATCCGGCGTGTCTCCAAGCCCGGCCTGCGGGTTTACGCCAAGTCCCCGGAGCTGCCGCGTGTTCTCGGCGGTCTGGGTGTGGCGATTATTTCGACGTCTCAGGGGCTGCTCACCGACCGGCAGGCCCGTAAGCGCGGGGTGGGCGGGGAAGTCCTCGCCTACGTCTGGTGAGGAAGGTCTGCAATGTCGCGAATCGGACGTAAGCCGATCCCGGTGCCTTCCGGCGTCGAGATCACCATCGATGGCCAGACCGTCAAGGTCAAGGGCCCCAAGGGCACGCTCGAGCACACGCTCAGCGAGCCGATCATCGCGGAGCGCGGTGAGAGCGGCGAGCTGCTCGTCACCCGCCCGAACGATGAGCGTCGTGCCAAGGAGCTGCACGGTCTCTCCCGTACCCTGGTCGCCAACATGATCGTCGGCGTCACCGAGGGCTACAAGAAGAGCCTGGAGATCAACGGCACCGGTTACCGTGTCACGGCCAAGGGCGCCGACCTGGAGTTCGCTCTCGGGTTCTCGCACCCGGTCGTGGTGCAGCCGCGGGAGGGCATCACCTTCACGGTGGAGCGGCCGACGCTGTTCCACATCACCGGCATCGACAAGCAGCTTGTCGGCGAGGTTGCCGCCAACATCCGGAAGATCCGCCCGCCGGAGCCCTACAAGGGCAAGGGTGTCAAGTACCAGGGCGAGGTCATCCGCCGTAAGGCCGGTAAGGCTGGAAAGGCAGGTAAGAAGTGACCGCCACGCTGCTCAAGCGCCGCAACGGCGTCGCCGCCAAGCGGGCCGTCGGCAAGGCGCGTCGGCACTTCCGCATCCGCCGGAACCTCAGCGGCACTGCCGAGCGCCCCCGCCTGGTCGTCACCCGCACGCTGCGCCACATCTGGGTTCAGATCGTGGACGACACCAAGGGTCACACCGTGGTGTCCGCCTCGAGCATGGACGCCTCGATCAAGGGCGCCGAGGGCGACAAGAGCGCCATCGCCGGCAAGGTGGGCGCTCTGCTCGCCGACCGGGCGAAGGCCGCCGGAATCACCAAGGTCGTCTTCGACCGCGGTGGCAACCGCTACGCGGGCCGCATCGCGGCTCTGGCGGATGCCGCACGCGGTGCTGGACTCGAGTTCTAGGAAAGGTGGCTGGGATAATGCCAGGACCACAACGCCGGGGCACGGGTTCCGGTAACACTGAGGGCGGCGACCGCGGTGGTCGCGAGCGCCGTGGCCGCGGCGACGGTCGCGGCAACGCGCCCGTCGAGAAGACCCCGCACCTCGAGCGCGTCGTCACGATCAACCGTGTCGCCAAGGTCGTCAAGGGCGGTCGGCGCTTCAGCTTCACCGCGCTGGTGATCGTCGGCGACGGCGAGGGCAACGTCGGCGTCGGCTACGGCAAGGCCAAGGAGGTGCCCGCGGCGATCGCCAAGGGTGTCGAGGAGGCCAAGAAGCACTTCTTCCGGGTTCCCCGGATCGGCTCCACCATCCCGCACCCGGTGCAGGGTGAGGCGGCGGCCGGTGTGGTGCTGCTCAAGCCGGCCAGCGCCGGTACGGGTGTCATCGCCGGCGGCCCGGTGCGTGCCGTGCTGGAGTGCGTGGGCATCCACGACGTGCTGTCGAAGAGCCTCGGCTCCTCGAACCCGATCAACATCGTGCACGCCACGGTCGCCGCGCTGAAGATGCTGGAGTCCCCGGAGGCCATCGCGGCTCGCCGCGGGCTGCCGGTCGAGGACGTCGCGCCGGCCGCACTGCTGGCCGCGCGTGCGGGAGCGGGTGCGTAACCATGGCACGTTTGAAGGTCACCCAGTTGCGGTCCGACATCGGGCGCAAGCGCAACCAGCGCGAGTCGCTGCGTTCGCTCGGGCTCAAGCGGATCAACGACGTGGTGGTGAAAGAGGACCGTCCCGAGATTCGGGGCATGATCTTCGCGGTCAGCCACCTCGTGAAGGTCGAGGAGGTTGAGTAATGACGATCAAGATCCACCACCTCCGCCCGGCGCCCGGTGCCAAGACCGCCAAGACCCGTCTGGGTCGTGGTGAGGGCTCCAAGGGCAAGACCGCCGGTCGCGGTACCAAGGGTACGAAGGCCCGCTACCAGGTGAAGCCGTCGTTCGAGGGTGGGCAGATGCCTATCCACATGCGGCTTCCGAAGATGAAGGGCTTCCGGAACAAGTTCAAGGTCGTGTTCCAGGTCGTGAACCTGGACCGGCTCGCCGAGCTGTTCCCCAACGGCGGCCAGGTCGGCCCGCTGGAGCTGGCCGAGGCCGGTGCCGTCCGCAAGGGCCACCCGGTCAAGGTGCTCGGCACCGGCGAGCTGGGCGGCGTGAAGCTCCAGGTGTCGGCGCACGGTTTCAGCGCCTCCGCCAAGGAGAAGATCGCTGCTGCCGGCGGCTCCGTGACGGAGCTGTAAGAACAGTCGCAGACGTGGCGCCCGACCGACCTAGGTCGGGCGCCACGCTCGGCTTCCGGCCTTTCTGGGCAAGACGCAGGTCGTAGCCACTGGGCACGAGCGCTGCCAAGGCCTAGGCTGGCACAGATATGTGCCGTGCAGACCTGACCATTGAGGGTCGGGACTGTTAGAGTCCGATCCCAGCTACGCGTAAACTGCGCGTGGCGCGGTGAAGGCCGACCGTAACGGTCACGGCTCGCACCACATACCCAGTCACGCCCCTTTACACGACAGCCACCGGCCCCCGGTGCCGCGCGCAGGAGGAAGAAGTTGCTCTCCGCTTTTGTCAGTGCGTTCAAGACGCCTGACCTGCGCAAGAAGATTCTGTTCACGCTCGGGATCATCGCGCTCTATCGCCTCGGTGCCACGCTGCCCAGCCCCGGTGTCTCGTACGGGAACGTGCAGAAGTGCATCACCGCCATGGAGTCGGGTGCCGAGAACGGCGTCTTCACGCTCCTTAACCTCTTCTCCGGCGGCGCTCTGCTGTCCCTGTCGGTCTTCGCGCTGGGCATCATGCCGTACATCACGGCGTCGATCATCCTGCAGCTGCTCACCGTGGTCATCCCGCGCCTGGAGCAGCTCCGCAAGGAGGGCCAGTCCGGCCAGGCGAAGATCACCCAGTACACCCGCTACCTGACCCTGGGCCTCGCCGTCCTGCAGTCCTCGGCCTTCGTGGCCCTGGCGCGCTCCGGCCAGCTGTTCCAGGGCGCGTGCGACGCGTTCCCGATCGTGCCGAACACCCAGATGCCGCAGTGGGTCACGCTGACCGCGCTGGTCGTCACCATGACCGCCGGAACCGGCGTCGTGATGTGGCTCGGCGAGCTCATCACCGACCGCGGCGTGGGCAACGGCATGTCCGTCCTGATCTTCACCTCCATCGCGGCCCGCCTCCCCAGCGAGGGCTGGCAGCTGAAGGAGTCCAAGGGCTGGTGGGGCTTCGTCGGCGTGCTGGCGCTCGTCGTCGTGGTCATCGCGCTGGTGGTGTACATCGAGCAGGCGCAGCGCCGCATCCCGGTGCAGTACGCCAAGCGCATGGTCGGCCGGCGTATGTACGGCGGCACCTCGACCTACATCCCGCTGAAGGTCAACCAGGCGGGTGTCATCCCGGTCATCTTCGCGTCGTCGCTGCTCTACCTGCCCACGCTGGCCCTGCAGTTCATGGACCAGAACAACCCGGGCAAGGTCCAGATCTGGCTGCGCGACTACCTGACCGACCCCAGCAAGTGGAGCTACATCCTGCTCTACTTCCTGATGATCATCTTCTTCACGTACTTCTACGTCTCGATCACGTTCAACCCGACCGAGATCGCGGACAACATGAAGAAGTACGGCGGCTTCGTGCCGGGTATCCGGCCGGGCAAGCCCACCGCCGACTACCTCGACTTCATCCTGAGCCGGATCACCCTGCCGGGCGCGCTCTACCTCGGCATCATTGCGATCCTGCCGAACATGTTCTTCATCTGGCTCGACTCCCAGGCCTACCAGAACTTCCCCTTCGGCGGCACCGCGGTGCTGATCATGGTGGGTGTCGGTCTGGAGACCGTCAAGCAGATCGAGAGCCAGCTCATGCAGCGCAGCTACGAGGGGTTCCTTCGGTGAGCAAGCGGGCGCAGCGGATCGGCGGCGCGTTCTCGCGCCGCCGGTTCGCCGGTTTCAGTGAGGTGCCGTGATGAGACTCGTGTTGGTGGGTCCGCCGGGAGCGGGCAAGGGGACGCAGGCGGAATTCATCGCCTCGCACCTGTCCGTGCCCAAGATCTCGACGGGTGACATCTTCCGGGCCAACGTCTCGCAGGGCACCCCGCTCGGCCTGGAGGCCAAGCGCTACATGGATGCGGGCGGCCTGGTGCCGGACGAGGTCACCATCAACATGGTGCGCGGCCGGCTCGCCGAGGCGGACGCCGCCGACGGCTTCCTGCTCGACGGCTTCCCGCGGACGGTGCCCCAGGCCGTGGCGCTGGACAAGATGCTGGCCGACACGGGCGCGAACCTGGACCTGGTGCTGGAGCTCATCGTCGACAACGACGAGGTCATCCGGCGGCTGTCCGGTCGGCGCACCTGCCACGGCTGCGGCAAGATCTGGCACATCGAGTTCGACGCGTCGAGCCGCGAGGGCCTCTGCGACCGCTGTGGCGGCGAGCTCTACCAGCGCGACGACGACAAGGCCGAGACGATCGCGGAGCGGCTGAAGGTATACGCCCGCGACACCGCCCCCCTGGTCGACCACTACGGCGCGCAGGGCCGCCTGGTCGGGATCGACGCCACCGGGCCGGTGGAGGACGTCACCGAGCGGGCCATCAACGAGCTGCGCTCGTTCAGCGCGTAGCATTGCCTGGCGTTCGGCGGTGGGGCCGGCGCCTGCAGGGATCATGACCGCTCCTGCTGTCCACGTGATGACCGGCACCGGTCGGTTTCGTGTCGGCGGGGCGGCGAGCGCTGCCGCCGTCCGCGTGACGGCGAGCGGCTCGTCCCGCGGACATGAGGCGACGAAAGCGCCGGACGGTCCCCGCCGGGCAGGAATCGCCCGGCGCGACCGTTTCGGCGGGGGAAGGCGACGGCCGAGCACATGGACATCGAGATCAAGACGCCGGAGCAGCTGCACCTGATGCGCGCTGCCGGGCTCGTGGTGGCGGCGGCGCTGGCCGCGGCCCGCGATGCGGTCAAGCCGGGGGTCAGCACCGCCGAGCTGGACGCCGTCGCCGAGGACGTGATCCGGTCGCACGGCGCCATCCCGTCGTTCAAGGGCTACCACGGCTTCCCGGGCACCATCTGCTCGTCGGTGAACGAGCAGATCGTGCACACCATCCCGAACCCCAAGCATGTGCTGGCCGAGGGCGACCTGATCTCCATCGACTGCGGGGCCATCCTGAACGGCTGGCACGGCGACGCCGCGATCACCGTCGGCGTCGGGGAGACCCGTCCGGATCTGCTGCGCATGGCCGAGGTCGCCGAGGACTCGATGTGGGCCGGCATCGCCGCCGCGGCGCGCGGGGTGCGTTCGGGCACCGGACGGCTGACCGACATCTCGTGGGCCGTGGAGTCGGCGGTGCGCAAGGCACCCCGCAAGTACGGCATCGTCAAGGGCTACGGCGGCCACGGCATCGGCACGGCCATGCACCAGGAGCCGCATATCCACAACCACGGCCGTCCCGGCCGCGGCCCGATGCTGATCCCGGGCATGGCCCTGGCCATCGAGCCGATGATCACGATGGGCTCGGCCCGCACCGCCGAGCTGAACGACGGCTGGACCGTCGTCACCACCGACGGCTCCCACGCCGCACACGTCGAGCACTCCATCGGCCTGTTCGACGACGGCGTCTGGGTCCTCACCGCCCCCGACGGCGGCCGCGCCCGCCTCGGCGACCTCCTCACCTCCGCCGCCACCGCCTGACCCCACCCGCCAGCCCGGCCCCGGCCCACCCCTGCCGCACTCTTAAAGAGATGCGCCTGTCCCACCCGCCCTAAGCCGCGAATTTCAAGAGTTGCGGCCGAGGTGGGGGCAGGTGGGTGTGGGGTGCGACACTCCCGGCCGCGGGGGTCGGGGGGTGGTTTGGTATCGATGCAGAGGTGGGCGTAGACTGGCCAATCGGCGCACCGCGTCCACTCCGCCATGCTCCCCGCGCTTCGGGGGTCGGGCGGAACCGCGGCTGGCGTGGTCCGGATCCCGGATCGCGATGGACCAGGTGGGCCGACCCAATTCACCCTAGTCAGGTAGCGGAGGATATGCCGAAGAAGGACGGGGCCATCGAGATCGAGGGCCGGGTTATCGAGCCACTCCCGAACGCCATGTTCCGGGTCGAGCTCGCTAACGGCCACAAGGTCTTGGCCCACATCAGCGGCAAGATGCGTCAGCACTACATTCGCATCCTGCCCGAGGACCGGGTCGTCGTCGAGCTCTCGCCGTACGACCTCACCCGCGGGCGGATCGTCTACCGCTACAAGTAATCGAACTGACTCCACCGGGGTGAGTCCGTGTCCGTCTTTCCCTGGCTCGACGCTGTGCGGGCCGGGAATAGCAGCAAAGGCGAGCCGTGAAGGTCAAGCCGAGTGTCAAGAAGATCTGCAACAAGTGCCGCGTCATCCGTCGGCACGGCCGGGTCATGATCATTTGTGACGACCCGCGCCACAAGCAGCGCCAGGGCTGATTCAGCCTCCTGGCACCGCCTGTAGTTGCAGCACCAGCAATAGCTCGTTCCAGCCGCGGGAACGCTCCGACTCGTCGGACAGCTCTGCGGATCAACCCCCGGTCGGAGGCCGGGGCCCCACCCGGGCAGGTGGGGGATGGATCGGGCGCAGACCTCCGCGAACTACGAGGAGCAGCCCGCAATGGCACGTCTCGTCGGCGTCGATCTTCCCCGCGAAAAGCGGCTGGAGATCGCGCTTACCTACATCTACGGCATCGGCCGCACCCGCTCGGTGGAGCTGTGCTCCGCCACGGGCATCGACCCGAACAAGCGGGCGAAGGACCTCTCCGACGAAGAGGTCGTCCAGCTTCGTGACTACATCGAAGCGAACTTCAAGGTTGAAGGCGACCTGCGCCGCGAGGTCGCCGCTGACATCCGCCGCAAGGTGGAGATCGGTTGCTACGAGGGCATCCGGCACCGCAAGGGCCTGCCTGTCCGTGGACAGCGCACTCGCACGAACGCTCGTACCCGCAAGGGCCCGAAGCGCACCGTGGCCGGCAAGAAGAAGGCCGGCAAGAAGTAAGCCTGTCCCGCTAGCAATCGCATCTAGAAGGAGCGCATAAAGATATGCCACCCAAGGCACGCGCTGGGGCCGCTGTAAAGAAGGTCCGGCGTAAAGAACGCAAGAACGTCTCCCACGGGCAGGCGCACATCAAGAGCACGTTCAACAACACCATCGTGTCCATCACGGACCCGACCGGTGCTGTGATCTCGTGGGCCTCCGCCGGCCAGGTCGGCTTCAAGGGCTCGCGCAAGTCGACTCCGTTCGCCGCCCAGCTGGCCGCCGAGGCCGCCGCGCGTCGCGCGATGGAGCACGGCATGCGCAAGGTCGATGTGTTCGTCAAGGGTCCGGGCTCTGGCCGTGAGACCGCCATCCGTTCGCTGACCGCTGCCGGTCTCGAGGTCGGGCAGATCTCCGACGTCACGCCGCAGCCGCACAACGGATGCCGTCCGCCCAAGCGGCGCCGGGTCTAAGGGGAGATAGACAAATGGCTCGTTACACCGGCGCAGACTGCCGCCGTTGCCGTCGTGAGAAGGTCAAGCTGTTCCTCAAGGGCAGCAAGTGCGATGGGCCGAAGTGCCCGTTCGAGTCGCGCCCCTTCCCGCCCGGCCAGCACGGCCGCGGTCGCACCAAGGAGTCCGAGTACCTGCTGCAGCTTCGTGAGAAGCAGAAGGCCCGTCGTATCTACGGCGTGCTGGAGAAGCAGTTCCGCGGCTACTACGAAGAGGCCAACCGCAAGTCGGGCAAGACGGGTGAGGTTCTGCTGCAGATCCTCGAGTCGCGTCTCGACAACGTGGTCTACCGGGCCGGCCTGGCCAAGTCCCGTGACCACGCCCGTCAGGTCGTGAAGCACGGTCACTTCCTGGTCAACGGCAAGAAGGTCGACATCCCGTCGTACCGCGTCGCCGAGCACGACATCGTCGAGGTCCGGACCAAGTCCCGCGAGCTCACGCCGTTCGTGGTGGCGCAGGCCGAGGCCGGCTCGCGTGGCGTCCCGGCGTGGCTGGAGGTCATCCCCAGCCAGTTCAAGGTTCTCGTTCACTCGCTTCCGGCCCGCCAGGTGATCGACACCCAGGTCCAGGAGCAGCTGATCGTCGAGCTCTACTCCAAGTAGTAGTGCTCTGGCCGGTGCGGCGTCACGCCGCACCGGCCGCCGTTACGCGTGGCGTCAAATAGTGGGCGCCCAACGTATAGGAGTTCACCAGTGCTTATCTCTCAGCGGCCGACTCTCACCGAAGAGTCGATCAACGAGACCCGCTCCCGGTTCACCATCGAGCCGCTCGAGCCCGGGTTCGGCTACACCCTCGGCAACTCGCTGCGTCGTACGCTGCTCAGCTCGATCCCGGGCGCGGCCGTCACCAGCATCAAGATCGACGGTGTGCTGCACGAGTTCACCACGATCCCCGGTGTCAAGGAGGACGTGGTCGAGCTGGTCATGAACGTCAAGGACCTGTGCGTCTCGTCGGAGCACGACGAGCCGGTCAGCATGTACCTGCGCAAGCAGGGCCCTGGCGACGTGACCGCCGGCGACATCCAGCCCCCGGCCGGTGTCTCGGTGCACAACCCGGACCTCAAGCTCGCGACCCTGAACGGCAAGGGCCGGCTCGACATGGAGCTGACCGTCGAGCGGGGCCGGGGCTACGTCACGGCGGCGCAGAACAAGAACGCCGGCGCCGAGATCGGCCGCATCCCGGTCGACTCGATCTACTCGCCGGTGCTCAAGGTGACGTACCGCGTCGAGGCGACCCGTGTCGAGCAGCGCACCGACTTCGACCGTCTGATCATCGACGTCGAGTCGAAGGCGTCCATCTCGCCGCGGACCGCGCTGGCGTCGGCCGGTTCCACCCTGGTGGAGCTGTTCGGGCTGTGCCGCGAGCTGGACGAGACCGCCGAGGGCATCGACATCGGCCCGTCGCCGCAGGACGCGCAGCTCGCTGCCGACCTGGCGCTGCCGATCGAGGAGCTGGACCTGACCGTCCGCTCGTACAACTGCCTCAAGCGCGAGGGCATCAACTCCGTCGGTGAGCTCATCGGGCGCACCGAGGCGGACCTGCTCGACATAAGGAATTTCGGGCAGAAGTCCATCGACGAGGTGAAGATGAAGCTCGCCGGGATGGGTCTGGGGCTGAAGGACTCGGCTCCGAACTTCGACCCGGCCCACGTCGTGGACTCCTACGGCGACGCCGATTACGACACTGACGACTACCGCGAGACCGAGCAGCTGTAACCGAACCTGCCTCGGCAGCTCGGATAGACATCAAGGAGCACCAATGCCCACGCCCACCAAGGGTCCCCGCCTCGGGGGCAGCCCCGCGCACGAGCAGCTGATCCTGGCCAACCTGGCCCAGTCGCTGTTCAAGCACGGCCGCATCACCACCACCGAGACGAAGGCCAAGCGGCTGCGCCCGCTGGCCGAGCGCCTCATCACCAAGGCCAAGCGGGACGACCTCGCGGCTCGCCGCGAGGTCCGCAAGTCGATCCCCGAGCGGGACGTCTTCGTGGCCCTGTTCGAGCAGATCGCCCCGCGCTTCGCGAACCGCAACGGTGGCTACACGCGGATCGTGAAGACCGGCCCGCGCAAGGGTGACGCCGCTCCGATGGCGATCATCGAGCTGGTCGAGGAGCTCGAGGTGGCGGCGCCCGCGGCGCCGGCGAAGGCTGCCAAGGCCCAGGCCAAGAAGGCCGCCCAGGAGGACAAGGTCGCCGTTCTGTCCGGCGAGGCCGGCGACGCCGACGAGGCCGCCGACAAGGCCTGAGTTCTACCGTCGGAGCTCCTCTCCCGCTGCGCACGCAGCCGGGAGGGGAGCTTCGCCGTTTCCGCGGGTTGGCGCCCGCGTTCGTGTCGAGGCGCGTAGGAGGAGCAGGAGATGGCGCGGGTACGGCTGGACGTCGGTTACGACGGCACGGACTTCTCCGGCTGGGCGGCGCAGCCGGGTCGGCGTACGGTCGCCGGGGTGCTGCTGGCCGAGCTGGAGAAGGTGTTCGGGCCGGGCAACCCGGCGGGCCTGACCGTGGCCGGCCGCACCGACGCCGGGGTGCACGCGACCGGTCAGGTGTGCCACGTCGACCTGCCCGACGACCGCTGGCAGGCACTCGCGCCCTCGCTGGTGCGGCGGCTGGCCGGGCTGCTGCCCGGTGACGTGCGGGTGTGGTCGGCCCGTGAGGTGCCGCCGACGTTCGACGCGCGGTTCTCGGCCATGTGGCGGCGCTACGAGTACCGGGTCGTCGATTCGGAGTCCGGGCCGAGCCCGCTGCGCCGCCGCGACACCCTGTTCTGGCTGCGCCCGCTGGACCTGGACCGGCTCAACGCGGCCGCGGCGGGGCTGTGCGGGGAGCACGACTTCGCGGCGTTCTGCAAGCGCAAGGAGCACGCGACGACCATCCGGCACATCACCGCGATGTCGTGGCGGCGTGAGCCGGACGGCGTACTGGCCGCGACGGTGCAGGCCGACGCGTTCTGCCAGGCGATGGTGCGCAGCCTGGTCGGCGCGATGCTGACGGCCGGCGACGGCCGCCGGGAGCCGGACTGGCCCGCTTCGCTGCTGACCCGCACCGAACGCGTCAGCGACGTGCTGGTCGCTCCGCCGCACGGACTGAACCTGATCGCGGTGGGCTACCCGGACGAGGCGGAGTTCGCGGCCCGCGCCGAGCAGACCCGCAACCTTCGCGGCGTGCCCGCGGGCCTACGGGCGGCCGCGCAGCCCGCCGACCGGCCGTCCTGACCGGCTCGGCCGTCACCACCGGCAGCATCGCAACTGCGCAGCTCAGGGCTGCGGCGACGTTAAGAAGGGCACCTTCTACAACGCGGAGCGTTGTGAAGGTGCCCTTCCTTTGTCCTCAGCTGGCGGCGGGGGTGGGAGCGCCGCTGGTGGTGATGGGGTCGCTGGCGCGTTCCTCGAGGACCTTGCCGCGCAGGTAGAACTCGATCACGTCGAAGAGGATCTGCTTGGCGAACGGGTCGCCGATCGGGATCTCGCCGCCGTCGGACCGGGCGATCACGCAGTAGACCAGGTAGTGGCCACGGATGTTCCAGCCGGCGTGGGTCGAGGCCAGGGCCAGCGGCTTGGTGATGCTCTTCTTGTCCTGGCGGTCGGGGGCGTAGCCGAGGAAGCGTCCCTTGCCCTCGTCGACGATCGGCTTGATCGCCTCGTACGCCTTCTCCGCGTTGGCGACCGTGTCCAGGTTCACGATGCCGCCGGTGACCAGGTAGGCCCCGTTCGGGGACCGCATCGTGCCGCGGACCACCTGGGAGCAGCCGAGCTTCGTGATCAGCTTGCTGATCTCGCCGCTGGCGGCCGCCCGGCAGTCGGTGAGCACCTGCGGCTTGATGACCGTGTACACCTCGGTCGGCTTGTTCGGGTCGATGACGATCTGCTTGCCCGGGAAGACCTCGCCCGCGGTGAGCGGCTTCGGGTCGATCTCGCGGGAGGTGATGTCGACGGGCGTGGCGGTCGGCGGCGGCGAGGTGTTCGCCTGCGCGCCGGTGCCCTGCTTCTCGTCCAGCACCATCAGGAAGGATCCGACGCCGCACACGGTCAGCACGGCGAGCACACCGAGCACGCTCAGCGCCTTCTTCCAGCGCGCGGACATGTTCGGGTTCACCGCGAGCCGTTGCCAGCCGGCCGCCACGCCGGGCTCGCCCGCGCCGGCCGGACGCGGCCCGGTGCGCCGCGGCGGGGGCGGCGGGGGCGGCGGTGTGACGGTGGGCCGGGTGGGTGGCGGCGGCACGACCCGCACCGGCATCGCCGGGTTCGGCGCGGTGCGCGGCGGCATGCCGCCGGGCGCGCCGACGCCGGGGGAGACCGGGGTGGCGGGCGGTGCGGAACGCTGACGCGGCTCGGCGACGTTGCGGCGAGGCGGGGCCGCCGTGGGGCCGCCTGGCGCGAATCCGCGGCGCATGGTGGGTGGAGGGTCCTCGACGCCCCGTGGACGCGCCAGCGCGCCGTTGCGGGCACCTGGCGGCTCCCCGGGCACGTTGCGCCGGGGCGGTTCACCGGTCCGCGGCTCGCCGCGGCGCGGCGGCTCGTGTCCGTGCGGTGGGGCCGGGGTGCGCGAACCCGGCACGAGGCCGGGACCCTGCCCGCGGGTGGGCTGCGGCGGCGGCACCGGCCGCCCGGCAGCCCGGCCGGGCGGGACGCCGGGATGCTCATGCGGCGGCTTGCGCTCCTGGAAGCCGTTGAACCGGTCGGGGTTCTGTGACGACTCGGCGGCGCGGCGTCGGCCGGCCCCTCCGGCGGCTCCTGTCCGGCTTGGTGACTCAGAGTCATGGGCGCTGTCGCGTGGTGACCCGTGCCGACCGGCGCCCGTGTCCCCGGGTAAGCGGGGACCGGGCGTGTCTCGGTCGCGCGGGTCACGACGGGAAGATGGCGGCCAGTCCCCCGAACCGGTGCCGTAGCCGTGAGCCATGTCGCACAGCGTAATGGACGACACAGTCGCCAATAACCCTGCGGCCGGTGAGTCCGTCCGTTCGGGGGAGAATGTGCGGGTGGGCGAGCATTACTTCACTGCGGAGCCGGGCGCGTCGGCGCGCCCGCACGAGGTCGTTTTCAGTATCGAGGGTCACGAGTACGACCTGGTCGCAGCGGGTGGGGTGTTCTCCGCGACGCGGCTCGACCCGGGCACGACCGTGCTGCTGAAGAAGGGCCCGCTGCCCGCCGCGGAGTTCACCGGAAACTTTCTGGACCTCGGGTGCGGCTACGGCCCGATCACCATGGTCCTGGCCACGCGCGCGCCGTCGGCGCGGGTGTGGGCCGTCGACGTCAACGCGCGGGCCCGTGAGCTGACCGAGGAGAACGCCCGGCGGCTGAAGGTCGCCGACCGGGTGCGCGTCGCCGACCCCGACGGAGTGCCGGCCGACGTGGAGTTCACCCAGATCTGGTCCAACCCGCCGATCCGGATCGGCAAGGAGGAGCTGCACCAGCTGCTGCTGCGCTGGCTGCCGCGGCTCGCCCCCGGCGGCACGGCGTGGCTGGTCGTCGCCAAGCACAAGGGCGCGGACTCGCTGCAGCAGTGGCTGGGCGACCAGGGCTGGCAGGCCGAGCGGCACGCCAGCGGCTCGGGGTTCCGGGTGCTGAAAGTGACTCGCCCTCGACCGGCCTGATCAGGCACTATTCCGGCGTGGGATACGTGGATGTGGCGGGCGTGGCGTACACGCTGCCGGACGGGCGTGAACTCTTCTCCGACGTGTCGTTCCGCGTCGGCGAGGGTGCCAAGGTGGCGCTGGTCGGCCCGAACGGGGCCGGCAAGACGACCCTGCTGCGCATGGTCTCCGGCGACCTGGCGGCGCCCACGGGTGCGATCGCGCGCTCGGGCGGCCTCGGGGTGATGCGCCAGTTCATCGGCATGCTCGGGTCCTCGGCCGCGACCGGGGTGCCCGGCGGTGCCGAGATGACGCTCGCCGAGATGGCCCTCGGCCTGGTCGAGCCGCGCCTGCAGGCCGCGGGCGCGCGCCTGGTCAAGGCCGAGCAGGCGATGCGGGTGGCCGACTCGCGCGGCAAGCTGACCAGCAGCGCCCAGCAGGCGCAACTGCACTACGCCGAGGCGCTGTCGGCGTACGGCGAGGCCGGCGGCTACGAGGCCGAGGTGCTGTTCGACACCGTCGCCACGCTCATCCTGAACCTGTCCTGGGACGAGTGCCGGGACCGGCCGGTGCGCACCCTGTCCGGCGGGCAGCAGAAACGCTTCGCGCTGGAGCTGCTGCTGCGCGGTGCCGACGAGGTGCTGCTGCTCGACGAGCCGGACAACTTCCTCGACGTGCCCGCCAAACGCTGGCTGGAACAGCGGCTGCGCGAGTCGAAGAAGTCCGTGCTGTACGTCTCGCACGACCGGGAGCTGCTCAATCAGACCGCCGACCGGGTCGTCGCGGTCGAGGGCGGCAGCGCCTGGACGCACGTCGGCTCGTTCGCGTCGTGGCACGAGGCGCGGGGCGCCCGGCACGACAGCATGGAGGAGCGCCGCCGCCGCTGGGACGAGGAACACGAGAAGCTGCGCGCGCTGATGCTGATGTACAAGCAGAAGTCGGCCTACAACGACGGCCTGGCCTCGCGGTACCAGGCCGCGCAGACCCGGCTGCGCAAGTTCGAGGAGGCGGGCCCGCCGCCGCTGCCGCCCAAGGACCAGCAGATCCAGATGCGGCTCAAGGGCTCCCGCACCGGCAAGCGCGCCGTCATCTGCGAGCAGCTCGAACTGGAGAACCTCACCTTCCCGTTCGACCTCGAACTCTGGTACGGCGACCGGCTCGCCGTGCTCGGTGCGAACGGCACCGGCAAGTCGCACTTCCTTCGCCTGCTGGCGCAGCAGGCGCATGGCGGGGGTGAGGACGCCGGTCGCTCGGCCGACGGCGCGGTGCACGCGAACGTGAAGCACAGCGGCGTCGCGCGGCTCGGCGCGCGGGTCGTGCCCGGCCACTTCTCGCAGACCCATGACCGGCCCGACCTGGCCGGCAAGGAGCTGATCGACATCCTGTGGCGCGGCGACACGCACCGGCCGTCGCTGGCCCGCGAGGCCGCGTACAAGGTGCTCGACCGCTACGAGCTGGCAAAGCAGGCCGAGCAGCGCTTCGGCACGCTGTCCGGCGGCCAGCAGGCCCGCTTCCTGGTGCTGCTGCTGGAACTCAGCGGCGTGACCCTGCTGCTGCTCGACGAGCCCACCGACAACCTCGACCTGGCCAGCGCCGAAGCGCTGGAGCAGGGCTTGGCCGGCTTCGAGGGCACCGTCGTCGCGGTCACCCACGACCGCTGGTTCACCCGGGGCTTCGACCGCTTCCTGCTGTTCCAGGCCGACGGCGAGGTCGTCGAGACCCCCGAGCCGGTGTGGGACGTGCGCTAGCGCGCAGACAGGTGAAAGGCGCGGCGGTACGTGCGCGGGGGCACGCCGCGCCGACGGGTGAAGTGTTCGCGCAGGATGGCCGCCGAGGTGAAGCCGACCCGGCGGGCCACCTCCTCGACCGGCAGGTCGGTGGTCTCCAGCAGCTCTTCGGCGCTGTTCAGCCGCTGCGCCAGCAGCCAGGCGTGCGGCGTGGAACCGGTGGCGTCGGCGAACCGGCGCAGGAAGGTGCGCCGGCTGGCCAGCGCGCGGGCGGCCAGCTCGTCGACGGTCAGCCGCCGGTGCAGGTTGTCCCGCGCCCAGGCCAGCACCGCGCCGAGCCGTTCGTCGTCCGCGCCGTCGGGGACGGGCGCTGCCACGTACTGCGCCTGCCCGCCCTCGCGGTGCGGCGGGATCACCATCTCCCGGGCGATCTCGTTCGCTGCCGCGGCCCCGTGCTCGCGGCGGACCAGGTGCAGGCACATGTCCGCCCCGGCGGCCGCGCCCGCGCCCGTGACGGCGGAGCCCTCGTCCACGTAGAGCACGTCGGAGGCGAGTCGCACGGCCGGGAACCGTTCGGCGAAGTCGGCGGCGAACCGCCAGTGCGTCGTGGCCCGCCGCCCGTCGAGCAGGCCGGCCCAGGCCAGCGTGTACGCCCCGACGCAGTGCGCGGCGACGATCGCGCCCCGGGTGTGCGCTGCCCGGAGCGCCGCCACGGCCGACGCCGCGGGGGGCTCGCGGAACCGGCCACCCGGCAGTGCCAGCACCAGGTCGGCGGTGGCAAGAAGGTCGAGACCGTCGTCGACGCGGATGTCGAGCCCGAGGTCGGTGCGCAGCGGGCCGGGCCGGTCGGTGCAGACGGCGAAGTCGAACCGGCCGGTGAAGACCTCGCCGACCAGCCCCAGCGAGAACGCCAGCACGCCCTGGGGCGCGTACGCCGCCACCGTCCGGAAAGCCATGTCGGTGATGATGGCACGTTTCCTGCGATCGGTGGCATCCGTGCCACTCGTCATGATCGTCTCGGACCGACAGGATCATCGTCATGAGTGACGCACCCCGCGGCCGCAGCGCCGTTCTCGACATCCTGGCCACCGGATACACCAGCTCGACCGGGCCCGGCGTGGCCGCGACCGTCTCCCTGGTGCGCGACGGCGACCTGCGCATCGTGTTCGACCCGGGCATGGTCGCGCACCCGTCGGTCATCCTCGACGCGTTGGCCGCGCTCGGGCTGTCGGCGGCGGACGTCACCGACGTCGTGCTCAGCCACCATCACCCGGACAACATCATGAACGCGGGTCTGTTCACCACCGCTCGCATGCACGACCACAAGGCGATCTACCGAGGCCACGAGTGGACCGACCGGGACGCCGAGGGTCACGCGTTCTCCGACTCGATTCGGCTGATCAGCACGCCGGGCCACAGCCACGAAGACATCACGCTGCTCGCGGGCACGGCCGACGGCGTGGCGGCGCTCGCCGGCGACCTGTGGTGGCGTGCCGACGGCCCCGCCGACGACCCGGTCTCGCCGGACCGCGCCCAGCTGCGCGCCAGCCGGGAACGGGTGCTCGCCGTCGCCGACCTGGTGGTTCCTGGCCACGGCGCGCCGTTCATCCCGAATGACACCACGCCCCGCTGACGCTGCCCTCCGGCAAGGCGCGTCGGGTTTGACGCCGGTCAGCCCAGGTCGGATATGCCCGCCGACCGCATTTGCTCTGCACCCAAAACCTTGCTCTGCACCCGTCGGCGCAACACGATGCGCGGGTGTTGCGTCGGCGGGTGCAGAGCGGGCAAATGGGTGCAGAGCAAATGCGGTTCGGGGCATCGGCAACTGGCTCGACGCTCGGCGCGGCCGACCGGCCGGTCGCGCCGAGCGTCGACCGTCAGCTCAGGCCGTTGTGGATCGCGGTGGTGAGTTCTCCGGTGGCGGTGTCGCCGTCGAGGGACCAGGCCATGGTGCCGCCGAGGCCGTTCGCTTTGACGTACGCCGTCTTCTGGGCGATCACCTGCGGGGTGTCGTAGGACCACAAGGCGCTGCCGCCGTACTTCCAGGACGCGCCCGCGACCGGGTCGTGATACACCGTGCCCTGCTTGGCGATGACCTTCTTGTAGTCGTCGACGCCGTCCTCGTAGGTGCCCCGGGCCGGGCCGCTTGCGGGTTGGTAGAGCCCGTTGCCGGTGCTGCCGACGCCGGTCCAGCCGCGGCCGTAGTACGGGATGCCAATCACGATCTTGTTGGCGGGTGCGCCCTGGGCGCGGTAGGTGTCCACGGCCAGGTCGACGCTGAACGGCGACGACGGCGTGGAGTACAGGTTCGACTGGTGCCCGGTCACCGGGTCCCACCCGCCGGCCAGGTCGTATCCCTGCACCGTGGCGAAGTCGAGGTGGGAGAACAGCTGTGCGGTCTCGATCCCGGCATTGATCTTCGCAGGGTCCGCGGGCAGGAACGCGGTCAGCTGGTAGCTCCGGCCGACCTGCGCGCCGTACGCGTTGAGCTGGTTGCGGAACTCGGCGGCCAGCAGGGTGTAGTTCTGCTTGTCCTCGGGCCGCACCACGTTGCCGACCTCACCCGCCGAGGCGGGCCACTCCCAGTCCAGGTCGAACCCGTCGAACACGCCGAAGGCGCTGCCCGTGCCGCCGTGCGGCGAGGTGCCGATGAAGGGCAGGTTGCCCTTGATGAACATGTCGATGCAGCTGGCCACCGTCGCCTGCCGGGAGGCCGGGGTGAGCGCGGCGTCGGACAGGTACTTCGACCAGGTCCAGCCGCCCACCGACAGCAGCACCTTCAGGTGCGGGTACATCGCCTTGAGCTTGCGCAGCTGGTGGAAGTTGCCGGCCAGCGGCTGGCTCACCACGTCGCCGACCCCGTCGACGGACTCGCCGGCCTTGAAGCGCTTCTGGTAGTCGGCCCAGGCGTCGCCGACCCCGGCCTCGTTGGCCTCGAAGCAGCGGCCGTCGGCGCCGACGTTGGCGAACGCGTAGTTGATGTGCGTCAGTTTCGCGGCCATCCCCGACGTGTGCAGGTTCTTCACCAGGAAGTTGCGACGGTAGATACCCCACTGGACGAAGTAGCCGACCTTGACGTACCCGGCGGCCGCGGCGGCGGCCCCCTCGGTGGCTGGTGCGGACGCGGCTTGAGCTGGTACGGCGGCTGACGCGACGGTGCTGCCCAGGATGAGGGCGACGAGGGCGAGACGGGTTCTCATACCGATTCAAAGTAATTGTAAAGAGTTTTCACAGAATCAGTGATCTGGATGAGCCGATGTAGACGGCGGCTGTCACGGAGGGGGCTGCCCCATTCACCGATGAGAATCGATAAGGTATGGCCATGGCGCTGGGGAGACTCCATCTGATCACCGACAGCCGGCCCGGCCGGGACCCGGTCGCACTGGTCCGGGCCGCGCTCACCGTGGCCACACCCGACCTGGTCGTCCAGTTCCGGCCCGCGGACGACTGGACCGACCGGCTCGCGTACGAGCTGGCCAACCAGATCGTCGCGCTGTGCCGCCCGGTCGGGGTTCCGGTGCTGGTCAACGACCGGCTGCACGTCGCGCTCGCCACCGGTGCCGCAGGCGGCCACGTCGGCGCGGACGACCTGCCCGTGCCGGCGGCCCGGCGGCTGCTCGGTCCGGCCGCGGTGCTCGGCGCGACGTCCCGGCTGCCCGCCACCGCCCTGCGCGCGGTCGGCGACGGAGCCGACTACCTGGGTGTGGGTCCCTGCTACGCGACGTCCACGAAGGACGGGCTGCCGGTGTCCATCGGCCCCGAGGGCCTGCGCGCGGTGGCGCGGCAGGTCGCGGGCACCCCGATCATCGCGATCGGCGGCATCACCGCGGCCCGGGTGCCGGAGCTGCTGGCCGCCGGAGCGCACGGTGTCGCGGTCATCGGCGCGGTCTCCGACGCCGCCGACCCGGCCCGCGCCGTGGCCGATCTGCTCGCCGCCGTCGCATCCTGAAACGACACGTCGCCGCAGCGTGGAGGAGCCCCGCACGGCTCCGCCCTGGTGTGGCGGAGATCGCGGTGGGCGACGTGTGGGTTGCCTCCGGGTGCGCGCGGGGTTACGCTCCCGACAGTCGTCACGGACGGCAACATATGCGTAACACGTGAACCACATCTGAACCAAGAACCCCACGGGAGCCCGGTGAACCGGGCTGAGAGGGGAGCTGATTCTCGCTCCCGACCGTAGAACCTGATCCGGGTAATGCCGGCGCAGGGAGGAGGCCGCGGTGGCACCCCTTTCCGTATCCGTCGTCGGCGGCGGCATCATCGGGCTCAGCATCGCCTGGCAGTGCGCCCGGCGCGGGCACGCTGTCACCGTGCACGACCCCGATCCCGGCCGCGGCGCGTCCCACGTCGCCGCCGGCATGCTGGCCCCGGTCGGCGAGTCCTACTTCGGCGAACGCGAGCTGACCGCCCTGCTGCTCGAATGCGCCCGGCGCTGGCCCGGGTACGCGGCGGAACTGGCGGCGGCGAGCGGGCACGAGCTGGGGCACCGGACCGAGGGCACGCTGCAGGTCGGGTTGACCACCGACGACCTCGCCGAACTGCGCCGCCTGTGGACGTACCAGCGGGAACTGGGCGCGGAGGTGGTCGCGCTCGACGGCGACCGGCTGCGCGAGCGCGAGCCGCTGCTGAACCCCCGGGCACGGGGCGTGCTCGTCGAGTCCGACCACCAGGTGGACCCGCGCCGGGTCGTGGCGGCGCTGCGCGAACTGGTCCCGGTGCGCCGCGAGGCCGTGCACCGGCTGTCCGATCTGGACGCCGACGTCGTGGTGCTCGCCGCGGGCTGTGCCAGCGCCGCGCTGGGCGGGCTGCCGGTGCGGCCGGTGCAGGGAGCGGTCCTGCGGCTGCGCGGCCAGGCCGCGCCGCGCCACGTCATCCGGGGGTACGCCGACGGCCGCGCCGTCTACCTGGTGCCCCGCCGCGACGGCGAGGTGCTGGTCGGGGCGACCGTCGAGGAACGGGCCGACGGCCACGCCACTGCGGGCGGCGTACGCGACCTGCTGCGCGCCGCCACCGACCTGGTGCCGGAGCTGGCCGAGCACGCACTGGTCGAGGTGTCGGTGGGGCAGCGCCCCGGCACCGCCGACAACGGACCGATCGTGGGCGAGCTGGCCCCGGGCGTGCTGGTCGCCACGGGGCACTACCGGCACGGTGTGCTGGCCGCCCCGTACACCGCGCTGGCCGTCGCCGACCTGGTCGACGGCGGCTCGCTGCCCCCGCTCTGGGAACCCTTCACCCCTCAACGCCTGACCGCCGGAGGACTCGGATGATCACCGTGGTCGTGAACGACACGCCCCGCCCCACCCGGCGCGGCGAGACCATCGCCGACCTGCTGGCCGTGCTCGACGTGCCGTCGCGCGGCGTCGCGGTCGCGGTCAACGGCGAGGTGGTGCGCCGCGCCGACTGGCCCGCGCACCGGCTGCTCGACGGGGACCGGGTCGAGGTCCTCACCGCGACGCAGGGCGGCTGACCGGCATGGACGACAGATTCCTGCTCGGGGGCGTCGAGTTCGGCTCCCGGCTCATCCTCGGCACCGGCGGAGCGAGCAGCCTCCAGTCGCTGGAGCAGGCGCTGCTGGCGGGCGGCACCGAGCTGGTCACCGTCGCGCTGCGGCGCATCGACCCGAACACCCCGGCCGGGCTGCTCGACGTGCTGGAGCGCTGCGGCGTACGGCTGCTGCCCAACACGGCGGGCTGCTACACGGCCGCCGACGCGGTGCGCACCGCGCACCTGGCGCGCGACGCGTTCGACACCGACTGGATCAAGCTGGAGGTGATCGGGGACGAGCGCACGCTGCTGCCCGACGCTGTCGAGCTGCTGCGGGCGGCCGAGCGGCTGGTCGACGACGGGTTCACCGTGCTGCCGTACACCACCGACGATCCGGTGCTGGCCCGGCGGCTGGCCGACCTGGGCTGCGCCGCGGTGATGCCCGCGGGCGCACCGATCGGGTCCGGGCTGGGCATCTCGAACCCGCACCACATCGAGCTGATCCGGGAGGCTGTGCGCTGCCCGGTCATCCTCGACGCCGGGATCGGCACCGCCAGCGACGCCGCCCGTGCCATGGAGCTGGGCTGCGACGCGGTCCTGCTGGCCAGTGCGGTGACCCGGGCCGCCGACCCGGTGGCGATGGCCGGCGCGATGCGCCACGCCGTCGTCGCGGGCCGGCTCGCGTCGCAGGCCGGCCGCATCCCGGTACGCCGCCACGCGCTGGCCTCCACCGCTGCCGAAGGGCTCCCGGCATGGTGACCGGCGTGGTGGTGGTGACCGATCGCCGCCAGGCGGCCCGGCCGCTGGTGGACGTGGTCGCGGGGGCCGTGACCGGGGGAGCGCGGATCGTGCTGCTGCGGGAGAAGGACCTGCCGCGCGGGCAGCGGCTGCGGCTCGCGGCGGCGCTGCGGGAGCTGCTGCGCCCGGTCGGCGGGCTGCTCATCGTGGCCGGGCAGGACACCCTCGACGGGGAGGCGCTGCACCTGCGCGCGGGCGCGATCGCCCCGCTCGGGCGGCCCCGGCTGCTCGGGCGCTCGTGCCACGACGAGGCGGAACTCGACCGGCTGTCCACCGAGGACTACGTGACGCTGTCACCGGTCTTCCCCAGCCGCAGCAAACCGGGCTACGGGCCGCCGCTCGAACCCGCCGGGCTGCGCCGCCTGGCCGCCCGAGCGGGCCGTGCGGTGCTGGCACTGGGCGGGGTCGAGTCGCCCGAGCAGGCCGCGGCCTGCCGAGACGCCGGAGTAGCGGGAGTGGCGGTGATGGGCGCGGTGATGCGGGCCGCCGATCCGGCACAGGCGTACGCGAACCTGCGCGCCGCGTGGGACGGCCTGTGCGACGGATCACACCGCGACGGCGGGAGAGTGCTGGCATGAGCGAGCAGAGAATCCACCACCGCCCGGCCGCCCGCGCGCACCTCGGGGGGACACCATGAGCACCCCGCGCCTCGCCCTGACCATCGCGGGATCCGACAGCAGCGGCGGCGCGGGCATCCAGGCGGATCTGAAGACCTTCGCGGCGCTGGACTGCTACGGCGCGAGCGTCATCACGGCGGTGACCTCGCAGAACACCAAAGTCATCACGGACGTGCACCCGATGCCCGCCACCGTTGTCGCCGCGCAGCTCGGCGCTGTCCTCGACGACATGCCGGTGGCCGCGGTGAAGATCGGCATGGTGGCCAGCGGGGAGATCGCGGCGACCATCCGGGCCCGGGCGCGCAACGGCGAACTGCCGAAGATGGTGCTGGACCCGGTGCTGACCGCGTCGACGGGGCGGCGGCTCGGCGTGGTCACCGCGATCGAGCGGCTGCTGCCGTACGCCACCGTGGTGACGCCCAACATCGACGAGGCGTCGGCGCTGCTCGGCTGGCAGGTCAGCACCCCCGCGGACATGGCCGGCGCGGCGGCTCAGCTGGCCTCGCACGGCCCGGCGTGTGTCGTGGTGACCGGTGGCGACCTGGGCGGGGCGGAGGTCGTGGACGCGGTGTGGACCGCGAGCGGGGCGCGGTTCCTGCGCTCGCCGCGGGTGGAGACGCCGAACGACCACGGCACGGGCTGCACCTTCTCGGCGGCGATCGCGGCCCGGCTGGCGCACGGCTACCCGGTCGACGACTCGATCGCCTACGCGAACCGCTACGTCCGCTCGGCGCTGCTGGCGGCGCAGGACTGGCGGCTCGGCAGCGGAGCCGGTCCGCTGAACCATTTCCCACGCCTGTAGCACAAGGAGGCAGCATGAGGCGCAAGGTCTACGTGTCGGGGTCCCGCCCCGACATCCAGGTGCCGTTCGCCGAGGTCGACCTGACCGACGGCAGCACCCCGGTCCGGCTCTACGACACGTCCGGCCCGGGGGTCTTCGACGACCTGCCGCGGGCGAACTGGGTGGCCGACCGCAGGCTCCACGGCGCGCCGGTGACCCAGCTCGGCTGCGCCCGGGCCGGGATCATCACGCCGGAGATGGAGTACGTGGCCCTGCGCGAGGGCGTCACCCCGGAGCTGGTGCGCGACGAGATCGCGGCGGGCCGGGCCGTGCTGCCCGCGAACGTCAACCACCCCGAGGTCGAGCCGATGATCATCGGCAAGGCGTTCCTGGTGAAGGTCAACGCCAACATCGGCACCTCCGCGGTCACCTCCGACGTCGCGGAGGAGGTGGAGAAGCTGACCTGGGCCACCCGCTGGGGTGCGGACACCGTGATGGACCTGTCCACCGGCCCGCGCATCCACGAGACCCGCGAAGCGATCATGCGCAATTCGGCCGTGCCGATCGGCACCGTGCCGATCTACCAGGCGCTGGAGAAGGTCAAGGGCGATCCGCTCAAGCTGACCTGGGAGATCTACCGCGAGACCATCATCGAGCAGGCCGAGCAGGGCGTGGACTACATGACCGTGCACGCGGGCGTGCTGCTGCGCTACGTCCCGCTGGCCGCCGACCGGGTCACCGGCATCGTGTCGCGCGGCGGCTCCATCATGGCGGCCTGGTGCCTGGCCAAGCACCAGGAGAACTTCCTCTACACCAACTTCGAGGAGCTCTGCGAGATCTTCGCGAGGTACGACATCACCTTCTCCCTCGGCGACGGGCTGCGCCCCGGTTCTATCGCCGACGCCAACGACGAGGCCCAGTTCGGCGAACTGCGCACCCTCGGCGAGCTGACCGAGATCGCCTGGCGGCACGACGTGCAGGTGATGGTCGAGGGACCGGGGCACGTGCCCATGCACAAGATCAAGGAGAACGTGGACCTGCAGCAGGAGGTGTGCCACGAGGCGCCCTTCTACACGCTCGGCCCGCTGACCACCGACATCGCCCCGGCGTACGACCACATCACCAGCGCCATCGGCGCCGCGATGATCGCCATGTACGGCACCGCGATGCTCTGCTACGTCACGCCCAAGGAGCACCTGGGCCTGCCGGACCGCAACGACGTGAAGGCGGGCGTGATCGCGTACAAGATCGCGGCGCACGCCGCTGACCTGGCCAAGGGGCATCCCGGCGCGCAGGCGTGGGACGACGCGCTGTCCAAGGCGCGCTTCGAGTTCCGCTGGGAGGACCAGTTCAACCTGTCCCTGGACCCGGAGACCGCACGCTCCTATCACGACGAGACGCTGCCCGCCCCCGCCGCGAAGACCGCGCACTTCTGCTCCATGTGCGGCCCGAAGTTCTGCAGCATGCGCATCAGCCAGGAACTGAAGGAGTACGCCGCCAAGGGAATGGCCGACAAGTCCGCCGAATTCGTCGCCTCCGGCGGCCAGGTCTACCTCCCGCTGGCCTGACCTCCGGCTTGATCGTCCGACTTGCCTGGCACCTGTGCGTATCTTGAAGCCGGATACGACCAGGTGCCAGGCAAGTCGAGTGATCTTGAGGTGCCGCGCCGCAGCGGCGCGGTCAGAGGACGCCGGGGCGGCGGGGGGCCAGGGCGATGATGGACGAGGCGATCAGGCCGACCACCACAGCGATCATCGCGCCGAGGTAGGCGTCGGCCTGGTCGGTCAGGGCGCGGGAGATGCCGGGGCCGCCGATGACGTACGCCATCGCGACCGGCAGCGGGCCGATCGCCCCGGACAGTGCGATCAGCAGTCGCGAGCGGCCCACGTGCCGGGCGGTCAGGCCGCAGGCCAGCGCCACCACCAGCGCGATCACGGGCATCGAGAACGAGGCGCGGGGGATCGGCTGCAGGGCGCTGATGTCGAGCACGCCCAACCGCATCGGGTCGTAGTACTCGCCCAGCGCGTCGCGGTTGCGGGAGAACCCGGTGGTGTCCAGGTAGGACAGGATCGCCAGCAGCCACACCGCACCGGTGCAGGCCCACAGGTCGGCCGACAGCGGCATCCGGCCGACCGCCAGCAGCGCCACGAACAGGCCCGCGACGACCCCGGCGGCCACCGCGATGGCGGCGGTCAGTTCCGGGTCGAACGCCGCGCTGAGCCGGGCGTACCGCGCGGGCTGCAACGTCAGCGGGAAGGCGGCCGCCGCCGCGCCCAGCGCCGCGGCCACCGCGGTGACGATACGCACCGCCGCGCCGATGCGGCGGCGGTCACGCTGGGCCAGCCCGGCCGCGAAGGTCGCCCCGCCGGCCACCGCCACGATGGTGAACCACACCACCCAGGTGAGCTGCAGGTTCCAGTCGTTGTCGGTGCCCGCGACGAACTCGCGGTCCAGCCGCAGCACGTCGAGTCCATAAACGACGCCGAACTGGGCTGCCCCGACCAGCGCCGCCATGCCGAACGCCGCTGCCAGCAGCCTGCCCCAGAAACGCATCACGCGGGGACCATACGTCCGTTGGCGGTTTCAGTCCACCGGCAGCCGGTAGCCCCTTTTGACCACCGTCTGGACGAAGGCGGGATCACCCAGACCGGCACGCAGCCTGGCCACGGCCATCTCGACGGCGTGCTCGTCCGCGCCGCGCGGCAGCGCGGGCAGCAGCGAGGCCCGGGAGCGCACCTTGCCCGGCATGGCGGCCAGCGCGCGCAGCACGGCCATCGGGGCCGGGGCGAGCGGGCGCAGTTCGCCGTCGACCATCGCCGCGTGTCCGCGCAGGGTCAGCTGGTGCTCGGCGACCTGCAGGGTGACCGCCCGCCGGGGCAGTTCGTCGGCGATGGCACGGACCAGAGCGCCGAGCCGGGCCCGCGCCGGGGCGATGACCGGGATGCCCTGCCTGATCAGCGGGGCGGCCGTCACCGGTCCGACGCAGGCGGCGACCACGTCGGCCCGCAGCGCCTCCAGCACCGCGTCCCCACCCGGCCCGGCCGCCGCCAGCAGCGCGCCGACGGCCGGGGCCGAGGTGAAGGTGATGGCGTCGACCAGCCGGTTCGACACGAGGTCGACCAGACGGTGCAGCGGCGCCGAGTCCAGCGGCGGCGCCCAGCGGTACACGGGCACCTCGATGACCTCGGCACCGGCCGCGCGCAGCGACGCGCAGAACTCCGGTTGCTGGTCGCCGTGCAGCTGCACCGCCACCGTCTGCCCGCCCACGCCCCGCTTGAGCAGGTGGGCCAGGCACTCGTCGCAGCTCTCGGAGTCCGGCGACCACTGGTCGTGCAGGCCGGCGGCACGCACCGCGCCGCGCGCCTTCGGGCCGCGGGCCACGATGTACGCCTCGGCCAGCACCGTCCGCAGCGGGTCGGCCAGGCCCCAGCCCTCGGCGGCCTCCAGCCAGCCGCGCATGCCGATGCCGGTGTTGGCGACCACGATGTCGGGCGGTGTGTCCAGGCAGCGCCGGGTCGCCTCGCGCAGTTGGGAGTCGTCGTGCAGCGGCACGATACGCAGCGCGGGGGCGATGACGACCCGCGCGCCGCGCCGCTCCAGCAGCGCGGCGAGCTCGTCGCGCCGCCGGTCGGCGGTGACCCCGACCGTGAACCCCGCAAGCTCGGTCATGAGCTGGCCTTCCCCGTCGGGAGAACCTCGGTCATGGTATTTCCACAGCCACTTCGACCGTGTCGCCGTTGCGGCGGATCGGGTACGTCGGCACGGCCACCCCGCTCACGTCCAGGCACTCGCCGGTACGCAGGTCGTACACCTGCTTGTGCAGCGGGGACGCGACGGTCGGGGCGTCGCCGCGGGTGCCGACGATGCCGCGCGACATCACCTGCGCGCCGGCGATCGGGTCGCGGTTGCCGATGGCGAACAGCTCGCCGGAGTAGGTGCGGAAGATCGCTAGCTGGACGCCGTCGACGAGCGCGGCCACGCCGCGTTCCGCCTCCAGTCGGCTGTACGAGCAGATCGCCGTCCAGGTGGCGGTCAGGGTCGCCGTGGTCATCGGGCACCTCCCAGGGTTACCGGCACCGGACCGCGGGCAGGGATCTTCTGCCCCCGCTCGACCTCGAAGCTGATGTCGGGGTCGGGCGTGCCCGGCGCGTTGACGAACGAGACGAAACGTGCGAGACGCTGCGGGTCCTGCAGCGTGGCCTGCCACTCGTCGGCGTACGACCCGACGTGGCGGGCCATCTGCGCGTCGAGTTCCGCGCACAGTCCCAGCGCGTCGTCGACGATGACGGCACGCAGATGGTCGAGACCGCCCTCCATCGCCTCCAGCCAGGCGGCGGTGCGCTGCAGCCGGTCGGCGGTGCGGATGTAGTACATGAGGAACCGGTCGATGGTGCGGATCAGCTCCTCGGTGCTGACGTCGGTGAGGAACAGGTCCGCGTGCCGGGGCCGGAACCCGCCGTTGCCGGCGACGTAGAGGTTCCAGCCCTTCTCCGTGGCGATGATGCCGAAGTCCTTGCTGCGGGCCTCGGCGCACTCGCGGGCGCAGCCGCTCACCGCCGACTTGAGCTTGTGCGGGGCGCGCAGGCCCCGGTAGCGCAGCTCCAGCTCGATGGCCAGCCCGACCGAGTCCTGCACGCCGTACCGGCACCAGGTCTCGCCGACGCAGCTCTTCACCGTGCGCAGCGCCTTGCCGTACGCGTGCCCGGACTCGAACCCCGCGTCCACGAGCCGGTGCCAGATCTGCGGCAGCTGCTCGACCCGCGCGCCGAACAGGTCGATGCGCTGGCCACCCGTGATTTTCGTGTAGAGCCCGAAGTCGCGGGCCACCTCGCCGATCACGATCAGTTTCTCCGGGGTGATCTCACCACCGGGGATGCGCGGCACCACCGAGTACGTGCCGTCGCGCTGGATGTTGGCGAGGAAGTGGTCGTTGGTGTCCTGCAGCGCGGCTTCCTCGCCGTCGAGGATGTAGCCGCTGTTGGTCACGGCCAGGATCGACGCGATCGCGGGCTTGCAGATGTCACAGCCCCGGCCGGTGCCGTGCGCGGCGACCAGCTCGGTGAACGAGCGGATGCCGCGCACCCGGATGATGTCGAACAGTTCCTGGCGCGAGTAGGTGAAGTGCTCGCACAGCGCCTTGGACTGCGCCACCCCGCCCGCGGCCAGCAGCTGCTTGAGCAGCGGGATGCAGGAGCCGCAGCCGGTGCCCGCCTTGGTGCAGGCCTTCAGCCCCGGCACGTCGGTGCAGCCGCCGGCGATGGCGTCGGTGACGTGGTCCTTGGTCACCGCGTGGCAGGAGCACACCTGCGCGGTGCCCGGCAGTTCGGCCTTCGGCGACCCGTCCCCGGCCGGGGCGAGCAGCGCCAGCGGCGGCGCGGGCAGCGGCCCGCCGAGCGAGGCCCGCAGCGTCGGGTACGCGCTGGCGTCGCCGACCAGGATGCCGCCGAGCAGGGTCTTCGCGTCGTCGGTGAGCAGCAGCTTCGCGTACACGCCGGTGACCTGGTCGGTGACGACCACGTCCAGCCCGTCGGCGAACGGGGTGCCGAAGCTGGCCACGTCCACGCCGAGCAGCTTGAGCTTGGTGGAGGTGTCCGGGCGGGCCATCGTCGCCTCGCCGCCGGTCAGCCGGTCGGCGACCACCTCGGCCATCGCGTATCCGGGCGCGACCAGGCCGTAGCAGACCCCGCCGGTCTCGTCGAGGGACAGCGCGGCGCACTCGCCGATCGCCCATACCGCCGGGTCGGCGGTCGCGCACGCGGCGTCGACCGTGAAGCCGCCGCGCGGGCCGCGGGCCAGGCCGGACGGCTCGGCCAGCTCATCGCGCGGCCGGATGCCTGCGGCCACGACGACCACGTCCACGTCGAGCGAGCCGCCGTCGTTGAACAGCATCCGGCGTACGCCGTCCGCGTCGCCCTCCAGGCCCGCGCAGCCGCGCCCGGTGTGCACGGTGACGTCGAGCGCCTCGATGTGGCGCTTCAGCACCGCGCCGCCGCCCTCGTCCACCTGCAGCGGCATCAGCCGTGGCGCGAACTCGACGACGTGCGTGGTGATGCCCAGCAGCTTCAGCGCGTTCGCGGCCTCCAGGCCGAGCAGGCCGCCGCCGAGCACCGCGCCGACCCGGCGGCCGTTCGCGGTCGCCCAGTCCTTCAGCGCGGCCAGGTCGTCGAGGGTGCGGTACACGAAGACACCGGGCAGGTCGCTGCCCGCGATCGGCGGGACGAACGCCCGCGAGCCGGTGGCCAGCACCAGCGCGTCGTACGGCGTCTCGCCGGAGGCGCTGTGCACGACCCGGCGCTCCCGGTCGATCCCGGTCACGGCCTCGTTCAGTCGCACCGCGACCCCGTCGGGCGCGCCGCCCAGGTGCAGCGCCCCGGCGTCGTAGTCGTCGAACCAGGCCGACAGCCGGACCCGGTCGTACGCCGGGCGGTCCTCCTCGGCCAGCACGGTCACCGACCAGCCGTCGGCGGCCCGCTCCGCGAACGCCTCCAGGAAGCGCTGCGCCACCATGCCGTACCCGGCGACCACCAGCTTCTTCGTCATGTTCAGGACACCCCCACACTGTCTGAGGTGGACAGCCACCCGACGATGCCGTCAACCGCGTCCTTGCAGCTGCCGCAGCCGGTGGTGGCGCGAGTCTTGGCGACGACGTCGTCGAGCGAGCGGGCGCCGGAGCGCCAGCAGCGCACCAGCGCGCCCTTGGTGACCGTGTTGCACTGGCACACGGTGGCGTTGTCGGGCATGAGCGCGGGCGTGGTCGTGGCGACCGGCGCCTCCGCGCCGCCCAGGGACCGCCCGAGCAGCAGCGCGCGCCGGTCGCGCGGCACCACGCCCTTACGGTCGAAGAGCTGGATGACCTGGCCGACGCTGGGGTTGTCGCCCAGCATCACCGCGCCGGTCAGCCGGTCGTCGCGGATGACCAGGCGGGCGTACGTGCCCCGGGCCGGGTCGGCGAAGCTGACGTCCTCGCAGGCGGCGTCCGGTTGCAGGCTGCCCATCGCGGCCAGGTCGATGCCGGAGGCCTTGAGCCGGGTGACCGGCGAACTCGGCACGTACACCGCGTCGGGGTCGGCTCCGGTGAGCCGGGCGGCCAGCACCTTGGCCTGCTCCCAGGCGGGCGCGACCAGCCCGCCGACGACCTCGCCGAACTGCGCGCAGTCGCCGATGGCCGAGATGCGCCGGTCGGAGGTGGCCAGGTGCCGGTCGATGACGATGCCGCGCTCCACGCGCAGCCCCGCCGCGCGGGCCAGGCCCGTCTCGGCGCGCACCCCGCACGCCAGCACCAGCAGGTCGGCACGCAGGTTGCGATCGTTCAGCCGCAGTGTCACGCCGTTGTCGTCGGCGCTGACCCCGGTCGCCGACGACGCCAGGTGCACGGCCACGCCGTGCCCGGCGAGCGTGCGCACCAGCACCGCGCTGGCCCCCGGGTCGAGCTGCCGCTCCATCAGGTGGCCCACGCCGTGCACGACCTCGACCGCCAGCCCGCGGCCGGCCAGCCCGCGCGCGGCCTCCAGGCCGAGCAGCCCGCCACCGAGCACGAGCGCGGTGCGCGCGCCCTGCGCGGCGTCGAGGATGCGGCGGCAGTCCGCCAACGTCCGGAACGTGGCGACGCGCGGGTGCGGCTGTTCCAGTCCCGGGATCGGCGGCACGATCGCCTGTGATCCGGTGGCCAGCACCAGGTGGTCGTAATTGAGCTGCTCGCCGCCGTCGAGGGTGACGGTGCGGGCGGCGCGGTCGACGCCGGTGACGGTCACCCCGGTGCGGGTCTTCACCCCGTGCCCGGCGGCCTCGGTCAGCGTGATGTCGGTTTCGCCGTGCTTGCCGGCCAGCACGCTGGACAGCAGGATGCGGTTGTAGGCCCGGTGCGGTTCGGCGCCGAGCACGGTGACCTCGATGCCGGACGCGGCCGACAGCTCCGTCGCCAGCCGGGCGCCGGCCATGCCGTATCCGATGACGATCACGTGGTGGGGGGAGGTGCGGGGTCGCTCGGCAGGCGGCAGGGCAGAGCCATGCCGCGCGGTGTTGCCATGGTTCATGGTGTCACCGGCTCGATTCGTACGGCACAGACCTTGAACTCCGGCATCCGCGAGATCGGGTCCAACGCGTCGCCGGTGAGCGAGTTGGCCCGGCCCATGCCGGAGTAGTGGAAGGGCGCGAAGAGGGTGTCGGGTCGGATCGTGGTGACGAGCCGGGCGGGCGCGATCATCTCGCCGCGGCGGCTGACCACCCGCACCGTGTCGCCGTCGTCGATGTCGAGCCGCTCGGCCAGATCCGGGTGCAGCTCGACGAACGGCCCGCCGGGCAGCGCCGCGATGCGGCGGGTCTGCGCTCCGGACTGGTACTGCGCCAGCACCCGCCCCGTGGTGAGGTAGAGCGGGTACTCGGCGTCGATCTCCTCAGCCACCGGCCGGTGCTCCACCGCGGTCAAGCGGGCGCGACCGTCCGGGGTCGGGAAGCCTTCTTCGAAGAGCCGCGGCGTGCCTGCCCGGTCCGCCGCGGGGCACGGCCAGAAAACGCCGTTCTCGGCGTCCACCCGCTCCCACGTGACGCCTGCGTAATCGGCGACCCCTCCGGCGGTGGCCCGCCGCAGCTCTTCGAAGACGGCGCGCGGCTCGGCGGAGAACCCGCCGGACTGCTCGCCACCGGCGACGGAGCGACCGTCCCCGGTTCGGCCGAGCCGGGAGGCCAGCTCGGCCATCACCGCCAGATCCGTCCCTGTCCCTGGCGGTGGCTTGCGGAGGGCGCGGCGCCGCAGCACCCGGCCCTCCAAATTGGTCATGGTGCCGTCTTCCTCCGCCCACTGTGCCACGGGAAGCACCACATCGGCGATGGCCGCGGTCTCGCTCAGCACGAAGTCACAGACAATTAACAGATCCAGCGACCGGAGCCGCTCGGTGATCCGGGCCGCGCGGGGCGCGGACACCACCGGGTTGGAGCCGAACACCAGCATGGCCTTCGGGCCGCCGGGCTGCCCCAACGCGTCGAGCAACTCGTACGCGGACAGGCCGGGACCGGGCAGGCTGTCGGGGTCGACGCCCCACACGCCGGCGACGTGCGCCCGCGCGGCCGGGTCGTCGATCTTCCGGTAGCCGGGCAGCTGGTCGGCCTTCTGCCCGTGCTCGCGCCCGCCCTGGCCGTTGCCCTGCCCGGTGAGGCAGCCGTAACCGGAGCCCGGCCGGCCGGGCAGCCCGAGGGCCAGGGCCAGGTTGATGAACGCGGTGACCGTGTCCACGCCCTTGGCGTGCTGCTCGGCGCCGCGCGCGGTCAGGATGATCGCGCGGTCGGCGCTCGCCAGGGCCCGCGCGGTGGCCTCCAGGTCGGCCACGGGCACACCGGTGAGCAGCTCCACCCGGGCGGGCCAGTACGCCGCGACGGTCTTGCGGACCGCGTCCCAGCCGGTGGTGCGCTCGGCCAGGTAGGCCTGGTCGGTCAGGCCCTCGGCGACCACGATGTGCAGCAGGCCCAGTGCGAGCGCCAGGTCGGTGCCGGGGGTGGGCTGCAGGTGCAGGGTGGCGGCGCGCGCCGTCGGGGTGGCCCGCGGGTCCACGACGATCTGGGTGCCGCCGCGCTGGCGCTGCCCGGTGAGGTATCGGGCGAAGGGCGGCATGGTCTCGGCGACGTTCGCGCCGATCAGCAGCAGGGTGTCGGCCTCGGCGATGTCCGCCATCGGGAACGGCAGCCCGCGGTCGATGCCGAACGCGCGGTTGCCGGCGGCCGCCGCCGAGCTCATGCAGAAGCGGCCGTTGTAGTCGATGTTGGCGGTGCGCAGCGCCACCCGGGCGAACTTGCCCAGCGCGTACGCCTTCTCGTTGGTGAGCCCGCCGCCGCCGAACACCGCGACCGCGTCGCGCCCGTGTGTCTCCTGCACCCGGCGGATGCCGTCGACGATGTAGTCGTAGGCCTCGTCCCAGGTCGCGGGCTGCCCCTTGATCAGCGGGGTGGTCAGCCGCTCGGGGTGGTCCAGCAGCTCGGCCGACGTCCAGCCCTTCTGGCAGAGCCCGCCGCGGTTGGTGGGGAAGTCGCGTGCGGCGACCTCGACCCGCCCCTCCGGGGTCTCGCGCAGGGTCATCCCGCACTGCAGGGCGCAGTACGGGCAGTGGGTGGCGACCTCACGCGGCGACCCGAGCAACGGCAGTGCCGTGGCTCGAGTGTCGGGTGGGGCCGAGGGCGTCATGTGCGAAATCCTGCGGTCCGGGAGTTTCGCCGGGACGTCCCCCGTGTTTCCAACCTGCTAAGAGCCGCGCACGTCGCGCGCGAAACCGCTGTTGGTGACGTTGCGCCCGACGCGGGGCCGGTCGGGGAGGGTGTTTTACGGGGTCAGCCGTCCAGTGACCGTGATGATCGTCCGAATGGTTGATTATCCCATCCGGGCGCTTACGGTTACGATGACGTCACAGTGCGTAAAAGTGCTCAGAATGGGCGATTTTCACTCACGGATCTGGCATGAAGAACAGGATGACTCGTGGTCACACCGGGCGTAATCTAATCGGCATGACTGCCAAAGTAACGCTGTCCTTCACGGACGAGACGATTGAGGAAGCGCGCCGGTACGCCGAGCGCGACGGCCTGTCGCTGTCGGCTTGGATGGACCAAGCCGCGCGGGAGAAGGCCCTGCGGGAACTGTTCACCGCGCACGCGGACGTGGTGCGCCGGGCGGGCGTCGACCGGCTGGAGAAGAACGCGCTGGACGATGAGCGCGAAGTCGAATTGGTACGCCTGGAACTGTCAGGACGGGGGCGGCGTGCTGCGTAGAGGCGAGATCTGGCGGATCGACGGGGCCCGCGAAAGGCTCGGCCTGGTCATCAGCTCGGATGTGTACAACAGCACCGATGTGCCGATCGTCATCGTCGCGGAGGTCGTCGAGGAGGACGAGCTCCGCGACTCGCCGCTGGCGGTGCCGATGGGCGAGCTGATCATCATGCCCGACCGGGTGTCGTCACCCATGAAGAAGTGGTTCACCGACATGGTGGACGTCGTCGACACCGACACGATGCGCAAGGTCGGCCGGGCCTTGCGCATCATCCAGGACCTTTAACATTCCCCTTCGTCCTTGGGGCACTGCTCCCGCATCGAGGTGTGCAGCGGGGCGAACAGCTCCGTCAGCTGCACCAGCTGCCGCGGGGTCAGCCGGTCGATGAAGATCGAGCGCACCAGCGCGACATGAAACGGCGCGACCCGCCGGATCGTCTCCCACCCCTCGTCGGTGAGCACGGCGAACTGCCCCCGCCGATCGGACGGGCAGCTCTGCCGGCGCACCAGCCCGGCGCGCTCCATCCGGGTGATCTGGTGTGACAACCGGCTCTTCTCCAGCAGCATCGTCTGAGCCAGCTCCGACATGCGCAGGCGCCGGTCGGGCGCCTCGGAGAGGCTCACCAGCACCCCGTAGTCGGTCCCGGAGAGGTCGTGCTGGGCCATCCCCCGCTCCAGCTCGGCCAGCACGAGCTTCGCGGTGAAGATGAAACTGCGCCACGCCTCCTGCTCCTGGTCGTTGAGCCAGGAGACCTCTTCCGTCTGCGTCGCGATGGTCACCATGCATCACACCCTAGAGGGGTGGGGACACCGGCCCCCACCCCTCATCGTCTCTATCAGGCCGTCTTTACGACATCGTCGTACGCCAGCCGCGGGTTGCGGTCGTACCAGGCACCCTCGCCCGGCTTGCCGATGTTCACGACGGCCAGCACCCGGTGCTGCCCGTCGCTGAAGAACTCCTTCTCGATGCCGGTCGCGTCGAAGCCGGTCATCGGGCCCGCGGCCAGACCGGCCGCGCGCACGCCCAGGATGAAGTAGCCCACCTGCAGGGCGGCGTTGAACTGCGCGGTGTGGGCGCGGGCGGCGTCGTCGCCGGTGAACCAGTCGCGGATGCCGGGGGCGTGCGGGAACAGGTCGGGCAGGCGGTCGTGGAAGTTCGTGTCCGCGGCGAGGATCGCCACCAGCGGCGCCTTGCCGGTCTTGTCCTTGTTGCCGTCGGCCATCTGCTCGACCAGGCGCTCGCGGGCCTGCTCGGAGCGCACCAGCACCACCCGCAGCGGCTGCATGTTCAGCGAGGTGGGCGCGTACTTGACCAGGTCGTAGATCGCCCGCACCTGCTCGTCGGTCACCGGCTCATCGGTGAACGTGTTGGCGGTGCGCGCGCTACGGAACAGCAGGTCCTGCGCGTGGTTGTCGAGAACGAGCGACATTGTCTTTCCTCCGAAGTCGGTCTGGCTCTGTCAGCCACCTGTCACCAACTTTGGTGAAACTTCAACTATTTCGCAAGCAGCAACGCTGTGGCGTACCCGACAGCGCGAAGCCGCCTTGATCAGCGGATTTGCCAGGCAGACGGGTGTATGCGCGCGCAAGATACGGCCAGGTGCCCGGCAAGTCGGGTGGATCGAGGCCGTCACGGCCGGACGAAGATGTCGAATGCCCCGACCCCGGAGGCGGCCGGGATCGGGGCGGGGAGAGATGGGATGGTCAGACGCCCGCGTGGGCGAGGCTGGGGGCCTGGGTCACCAGGACGCGCCGGCGCAGGTAGCACCACCAGGTGACGGCCAGGCACGTGCCGTACATCACGGCGAACCAGCCGAAGGCGGTGCCGATGCCGCCGGTCGCGTTGATCGAGTCACTGATGGCCCGGGGCAGGTAGAAGCCGCCCAGCGCGCCTACCGCGCCGGCGATGCCCAGCGTGGCCGCCGACTCCCGCTTCGCGGTGACCAGGTCCTTCGACGTGGCGGCGAAGATCGCCGGGATCATCCGGTAGGTCGAGCCGTTGCCCGCACCGGCGGCCGTGAACAGCAGCAGGAACGCGGCGAGGAAACCGCCCATGCTCTTGGCCTGGACCGCCGCGATGACGCCGTACGAGCCCAGGCCCATGATCATGAAGCAGGCCGCGGTGACCCTGGCTCCGCCGACCTTGTCCGACAGCCAGCCGCCGAACGGGCGGGCCAGCGAGCCGACGAGCGGGCCGGTGAAGGCCAGGGTGATCGTCGCCGCGCCCAGGTGGGCGGTCGGGGCCTGCGGGAACTGCAGCTTGAGCACGAGCGGGAAGGCGGCGGAGTAGCCCAGGAACGAGCCGAAGGTGCCGATGTAGAGGAAGGACATGATCCACGTGTGCGCCCGCTTGACCGTGGCGAACTGGGCCTTCAGCGGCGACTTCGCCACTTCGAGGTTGTTCATGAACAGGCGGGCGCAGAGCGCGGCGGCCAGCACCAGCGGCAGCCACATCAGCCCGCCGTACACCAGGCCGAAGGACAGCGCGATCGGCACCACCAGCTGCATCACGCTGATGCCGAGGTTGCCACCGGCCGCGTTCAGGCCGAGCGCGACGCCCTTCTCCTTCTCCGGGTAGAAGAAGGAGATGTTGGTCATGGAGGAGGCGAAGTTGCCGCCGCCGAGGCCGGCCGTCGCCGCGACGAGCAGCACCGCCCAGTACGGCGGCTTGGCCGTGACCGCGAACACCATGCCCGCGATCGGGATCAGCAGCAGCAGTGCGCTGATCATGGTCCAGGTGCGCCCGCCGAACCGGGTAACCGCGAAGGTGTACGGGATACGCATCAGCGCCCCGATCAGGTTCGGCAGCGCGACCAGCCAGAACTTCTGATCGACGGTGAACGGGAAGGCGGCGGCCGGCATCGCCACCACCACGACGCTCCAGAGCGTCCACACGGAGAAGCCCAGGTGCTCGGCGAAGATGGAGAACACCAGGTTCCGCCGGGCGACTCGGCGGCCGGTGGAGGCCCAGAACTGCGGGTCCTCGGGGTCCCAGTTGCTGATCGCGGCGGGCTTCGATGCCGGCGGCGCAGGCGCGATGGCGGTCATGACCAGCAAATTACGAACATGTGATTGCCATGTTGTTCCGATGCGCGTACCCGTGGTGTGAACCCTGCCGCACCGCGCGACCTCGATCGCTGTGAGCCGACGGCGGGAAACCGGACATCGAACGGCATACCACAGGGCAAGCAGGCCGTTTTGACCTCGCCGGGAGGCACCGGGTATCGTTAGCGGCTGTTGTGCGAGAGGTGGCGTCGAGCCGGTAGTCCTGATGCTCAGGTAGGCTTGTCGTTCGCGCGCCGGTCCGTTTGCGACCGGCCGGCATCGCAGAATCCGTTGGTCGTGGGCAGGTTCGCCCGCGGTCACACAGACCTACGACGAGACAAGGTAGACCTGTGCGTACGTACAGCCCGAAGCCGGGTGAGATCGAGCGTCAGTGGCACGTTATCGACGCTTCTGACGTCGTGCTGGGCCGGCTCGCCACCCACACCGCCAATCTCCTGCGCGGTAAGCACAAGCCGACTTTCGCGCCGCACGTCGACACCGGCGACTTTGTGGTCATCATCAACGCCGGCAAGGTTGCCCTCACCGGCAACAAGCGCGCGACCAAGATCGCTTACCGGCACTCCGGCTACCCCGGTGGTCTGAAGCAGGTCGGCTACGAGGAGCTGCTCACCAAGCGCCCCGAGAAGGCGATCGAGCTGGCCGTCAAGGGCATGATCCCCCACAACAAGCTGGGCCGTCAGATTCTGTCGAAGCTGAAGGTCTACGCTGGCGCGGAGCACCCGCACGCGGCTCAGCAGCCGGTGCCGTTCGAGATCAAGCAGATCGCGCAGTGAGCGCGGACGAAGGAATCACCATGACCGACACTTCCGTGCCGACCCAGGCCGTGGTCGAGGCTGAGGCTGAGGCCTCGGTCGCCGTTGCTGCCAAGCCGGCCACCCCGAAGTTCAAGGGCGACCGCCCGATCCAGACCGTTGGCCGCCGCAAGCAGGCCGTCGTCCGGGTGCGCCTGATCCCGGGCACCGGCAAGATCACCTGCAACGGCCGGGAGCTGGAGAAGTACCTTCCCAGCAAGGTCGCGCAGCAGTCGGTGCGGGAGCCGCTCGTGCTCGCGGAGAAGGGCGAGACCCTCGACGTCGTCGCCAACCTGCGTGGCGGCGGCATCAGCGGTCAGGCCGGCGCGCTGCGCCTGGCCATCGCGCGCGCCCTGTGCGAGCTCGACATCGACGACCGCCCGGCGCTGAAGAAGGCCGGCTTCCTCACCCGTGACGCTCGCGTCACCGAGAGCAAGAAGTACGGTCTCAAGAAGGCCCGTAAGGCCCCGCAGTACTCCAAGCGTTGATCGCTGTCTTCTGATCGGCCGGGCACGCTCCTGCTTCACGGCGGGATGGCGTGCCCGGCCTTTCGACTTTGGCCCCTCACCCGCGGGCCGGGTCGTCTCGAACCCCTCCTTTCGCACCCCACAGAAAGGGCCACCCGGATGGCACGCCTTTTCGGCACCGACGGCGTACGCGGTCTGGCCAACGCGGACCTCAGCCCCGAACTCGCTCTCTCGCTGGCCGTCGCCGCGGCGCACACCCTGCCCGACTCTGACCGGGAGCAGCCGCCGCTGGTGGTGGTCGGTCGCGACCCCCGGGCCAGCGGCGAGATGCTGGAGGCGGCCGTGGTCGCGGGCCTGGCCAGCGCCGGGGCCAACGTGGTGCGGGTCGGCGTGCTGCCGACGCCCGGCGTGGCATACCTGACCGCCGAGGTGCGGGCCGACTTCGGCGTGATGATTTCCGCCAGTCACAACCCGATGCCGGACAACGGCATCAAGTTCTTCGCCGCCGGCGGGCACAAGCTGACCGACGAGCAGGAGGACGCCATCGAGGCCGCGCTCGGCGCGACCTGGACGCGTCCCACCGGAGCCCAGGTCGGGCGGGTGCACGACCTGCTGGACGGGGCCGAGCACTACACCACGCACCTGGTCCAGGCGACCGGCCACCCGCTCGCCGGGCTCAAAGTCGTCGTCGACTGCGCGCACGGTGCGGCCAGCGACGTGGCGCCAGAGGCGTTCCGCGAGGCCGGGGCCGAGGTCATCGCCATCAACGCCGAGCCCGACGGTCTCAACATCAACGACGAGTGCGGCGCGACCCACCTGGGGCCGCTGAAGGCGGCCGTGGTCGAGCACGGCGCGCACCTGGGCATCGCGGTCGACGGCGACGCCGACCGGTGCCTGGCGGTCGACGCGTCCGGCGCCGAGGTGGACGGCGACCAGATCATGGCGATCCTCGCGCTGGCCATGCGCGACGCGGGCGCGCTGGCGAACGACACCCTGGTCGCGACCGTGATGAGCAACCTCGGGCTGCGCATCGCCATGCGCGAGGCGGGCATCACCCTGGTCGAGACCAAGGTCGGCGACCGGTACGTGCTCGAGGAGCTGCGCGCCGGCGGCTTCAGCCTGGGCGGGGAGCAGAGCGGCCACGTCGTCTTCACCGAGCACGCGACCACGGGTGACGGTGTGCTGACGGGCCTGCGCCTGCTGGCCCGGGTGGCCCAGACCGGCAAGCCGCTGGCCGAGCTGGCCGCCGTGGTGAACCGCCTGCCCCAGGTGCTGATCAACGTGCGGGTGGCCGACAAGGCCGTGGCCCGGGCACCGGAGATCCTGGCCGCGGTCGCCGCGGCCGAGGCGCAGCTGCACGGCACCGGGCGGGTGCTGCTGCGCCCGTCGGGCACCGAGCAGCTGGTCCGCGTGATGGTCGAGGCCGCGAGCGAGGACATCGCGCAGAAGATCGCCGAGGACATCGCCGCCGACGTACGGGCGGCCAGCCCGGCGGCGTGAGCACCGGCAAGACCTGAAAAGGGCGTCCCCGCCGCTGCGGGGACGCCCTTTCGCGTTCCGTGGTGTCAGCCGGCCACGAACACGCTGATGCAGGTGGCCGCGCCGCCCGAGCCGTCCCGCTTCTGCCGCTCGGTGCCGTCGACGGAGATGGAGCAGCCGGTCACGTTCCCGTCGCCGCCCGGCGAGCGGAACGCGATCACCGACAGGCCGAACGAGTCACTGTTCAGGGTGAAGTTCTTGGTCCACGGCAGGGTGACCGTCTCGGTCTGCGTGTTGCCGGGCCCCTCCGAGTACGTGATCAGCGCCTGCCCGGTGCCCTCGACCGCGTAGCGCACCGAGTGCGAACCGGTGGGGTCCCCGGTCGCCACGCCGACGCTGGGGATCATGTCCGGCAGGTCCTCGATCGCCTCGCCGGCCTTGTAGAACAGGTAGTAGCCGCCGACGCCGCAGACCGCGCACAGCAGCAGCACGACGCCGAGGATGATGCCCACGATCAGGCCGGTCTTGCTCTTCTTCGGCGGCTGCACCGGCGAGCCGTATCCGGCAGCGCTGTACGCCGGAGGCTGGTTGGGGTTGTACGGCGGCGGCGGAGGCTGGTTCGGGTTGTACGCGGGGGGCTGCGCCTGGTTCGGGTCGTACGGAGGGGGGTAGCTCATGCCTTCTTCTCCTGGCTGCGCTCGTAGGCGGGGAGGCGGCGCGTCGGGCCGGGGGACCCGCGCTGCTCGCTCACCCGCGGATGGTAGGCCCCGCACGCTCATCGGGGGCATGTGCTGGCAGCAATCCGTCACTTATCGGGCAGGCCCAGGTCCGTCCAGGTTGCAATCAAACATGGTGCGTGATTGACCGGGTTCCGAACATGCAATGTGAGCGAAACTCCGCTAAGGTAACGGGCATGTGCGGGATCGTGGGATACGTGGGCGGCCAGCAGGCGCTCGGAGTGGTGTTGGACGGGCTGCGGCGGCTGGAATACCGGGGTTACGACTCCGCCGGCGTCGCCGTGCTGGCGGACAGCCGGCTGCTGCTGGCCAAGAAGGCCGGCAAGCTGTCGAATCTGGAGAAGATGCTGGCCGAGGCCGCCGAGGCGGACCTGCGCGCGGGGACCACGGGCATCGGTCACACCCGCTGGGCCACCCACGGCGGTCCCACCGATCGCAACGCCCACCCGCACCTGTCGGCCGACGGCCGCATCGCGGTGATCCACAACGGCATTATCGAGAACTTCGCGAAGCTGCGGGCCGAATTGCAGGCCGAAGGCATCGAGTTCGCCAGCGACACCGACACCGAGTGCGTCGCGCACCTGCTGGCCGCCGAGCTGGCCGGCGTCGCGGGCAGCCCGCAGGCGCTCGCCGACGCGATGCGCCGGGTCTGCGGCCGCCTGGAGGGCGCGTTCACGCTGCTCGCCGTCGACGCGCAGGCGCCCGGCGCGGTGGTCGGCGCGCGCCGCAACTCCCCGCTCGTGGTGGGCCGCGGCAACGGCGAGAACTTCATGGCCAGTGACGTCAGCGCGTTCATCGAGCACACCCGCGAGGCGATCGAGCTGGGCCAGGACCAGGTCGTGCTGATCACCGCCGACGCCATCGAGATCACCGACTTCTTCGGCAACCCGGCCGAGGGCCGCGACTACCACGTGGACTGGGACGCGCGCGCCGCCGAGAAGGACGGCCACGCCTGGTTCATGCTCAAGGAGATCGCCGAGCAGCCGCAGGCCGTGGCCGACACGCTGCGCGGGCGCATCGGTGAGACCGGCGAGATCATGCTCGACGAGGTCCGGCTCACCGACCAGGACCTGCGCGACGTCGACAAGGTCTTCATCGTCTCCTGCGGCACCTCCTACCACGCCGGGCTGGTCGCCAAGTACGCGATCGAGCACTGGACGCGCATTCCGTGCGAGGTCGAGCTGGCCAGTGAGTTCCGCTACCGCGACCCGGTGCTCGACCGGTCCACGCTGGTCGTGGTCATCTCGCAGTCCGGCGAGACCATGGACACCCTGATGGCGCTGCGGCACGCCAAGGAGCAGAAGGCCCGGGTGCTGGCCATCTGCAACACCAACGGCTCCACCATCCCGCGCGAGTCCGACGCCGTGCTCTACACCCACGGCGGCCCCGAGATCGCCGTCGCCTCCACCAAGGCCTTCCTGACCCAGCTCGCCGCCTGCTTCCTGGTTGGCCTGCACCTGGCCCAGGTGCGCGGCGTGAAGTACGCCGACGAGGTGGCCGCGGTCGTCGCGCAGTTGCAGGAGATGCCCGGCAAGATCGAGAAGGTGCTGGCGGGCATGGACCCGGTCCGGGAGCTGGGCCGCGAGCTGGCCGAGGCGAAGGCGACCACGGTGCTGTTCATCGGCCGCCACGTGGGCTACCCGGTGGCGCTGGAGGGCGCGCTGAAGCTCAAGGAACTGGCGTACATGCACGCCGAGGGCTTCGCCGCGGGCGAGCTCAAGCACGGCCCGATCGCGCTGATCGGCGGCCCGTCCGAGGACCCGGTCTCCGGCACTCCGGTCGGCCACGGCACGCCGGTGGTCTGCATCGTGCCCTCGCCGGCCGGTCGCGGCCTGCTGCACGACAAGATCGTCAGCAACATCCAGGAGGTGCGGGCCCGTGGCGCGCACACCATCGTCATCGCGGAGGAGGGTGACGAGGCCGTCGTCCCGTACGCCGACGTGCTGGTCCGGGTGCCGCGCACGCCCACGCTGCTGGCCCCGTTCGTGACCACCGTGCCGCTGCAGGTGCTCGCCGCGGCGATCGCCGACGCCCGCGGCCACGACGTCGACCAGCCCCGCAACCTGGCCAAGTCCGTCACGGTCGAGTAGTCCGCAGCAGACGGCCCCGGCAGCCCGCCGCTACCGCGGGCCGCCGGGGCCGTCTGCTGCCCGGCCTCCGGCAGCGGTCACGGCACGGGGCCGTTCGCCGTTCCATGCTCGCCGGTCACGATCTCGGCCAGGTGCTGCAGGGCCGGGCTGTGCTCGTCGAAGTAGAGGCCGTGCGCGTGGAACGGGTCGGCGCCCCGGCTCGACGGGAACACCCGTGCGCCGAACTGCTCCGACGACGGGTCCACGCCGTGCCACAGGTCGGCGTTGCCGCGCACCACCGCGTCCACGGTCGAGCCGGCGAACATGAAGGCCGGCCCGCCGAGCGCGTTCAGCGCCAGCTCGCCCTTCGAGGGCGCGTTCAGCACGATGTCGTTGGGGGCCGTGGAAGCCCACACGTGCCCTGGACGGGCCAGCTCGGCGGCGCTGCCCACACCCATGCCGGGGCTGCCCAGCGCGACGATCTCGTCGGCGGCGACCGTGCCGTCCCGCTCGGTGACCCCGACCGTGAGACTGCCGTAGGAGTGGCCGATCAGGCTCAGGTGCGCGGGTCCGCCCTGGTGCGCGGCGACCAGCCCGGCCTGGAACGAGCTCAGGTCGCCGCGCGCGGCCAGCGCGGCGCGGTCGCTCGCCGCGTCGAGCCCGTCGGGCGGGTCGTACCCCAGCCACATCACCGTCGCCGTCGTGGCGTCCGGGGCCAGCGCCGCCGCTCGCGCCTGCAACGCCGCGGCCCGGTCCACCTCGACGGCGAACCCGTCCAGCGAGGTGCCCACGCCCGGCACGTAGGTGGCGACGTGATCGCTGCGATCGGGGTCGCCGAAGGCCACCACCAGCCGGCCGTCCCCGCTCGGATCGAGCCGCAGCAGGTACGCCCGTGGGTCGGCCTGATCGAGCCGCGCCGCCAGGCCGGTCAGCGCGGTCAGCCGCTCCTGCGCGCCCGGAACGGGCGGGTGGGCCGCGGCGGCGTCGCGCAGCCGGTCCAGTTCCCGGTCGAGCAGCTCCCGGTTGACGCGGTCGCGCACCGCCGCGGGCACCCCGTCGAGCCTGCCCAGCTCCTCCGGCCGCATCGCCACCAGCCAGGCCCGCTCGGCCTCGGTCAGCCCGGCCCACCAGCGCGCGACGTCCGCCGGGGCGCCGATCGCGGGCAGCGGAACGGGCGTGCCGGACCAAGCCTGGGCGGCCGCCTTGGCCAGCGCGGTGAGGCGGCGGGCGGTGTCCTCGTCGCTCGCCCGTGCCTCCCGCACCACCGCGTCGATCTCGGCGGAGACCCGCACCGCCAGCGCCACGTCGGACGCCCCGGGCACCGGCACACCGAACGGAACCGGCTGCGCCACGCCGCCCGGCGCAGCTCCGGCCCACCCGACGAGCCCCGCCGGAACGCTGCCCTGGCCGCCGGGAGCGCCGGGCGGGCCGCCCCGGGCGATGTCGGGTACGACGACGCTTACGTGGCCGTCCGCGGACACCCGCACGGCGGTGCCCCGCGTCGCGGCCAGTGCCTCGGCGAGCCGCCGCTGTAGCAGCCGGATGCGGTCGGCGTGCCGCCACAGCAGCTGGTCGACCTCCAGCAGGGCGGGTGGGGCGGTCGCGAGCCGCCGGACCAGGGCCGCCCCGGATTCGCGAGCCGCGACGGCCGCGGTGCCGCCGTGCCAGACCTGCTCCTGACGGTGGAGCCGATGGGCCAGCTCGTCGTGGTGCTCGTCGAGCGCCCGGCTCAGCCGCCGCCAGGCGACAGCACTGTCGATCCAGCGCGCGGGATCGGCGGCCAGCAGCATCGCGTACGTGACGGTCATCGGCGCACCGCCATCGCGGCGATCTTGCGGGCCAGGCCCGAGTCGCGGTCGGCGTAGCTCGCCCCGGCCAGGCACAGCCGCTGCCCGAAGACGCCCAGGTCCTCGGCGAAGCCGACCAGGTACGTGCCCACCTCGTGGGCCAGCCGGACCTGCGCCCCGCTCACCGCCCAGCCCGACGGCCCGCTGGTGAGCCCATGGGCGTACGGCACCTCGCGCGCGACCGCGTCGGCCAGCCGCTGCAGCCCGCCACCCAGTCTGATCAGCTCGTCCGGCTCGACGTGCACCGGCTCGGGCACTGTCCCGGAAGGATTCTCGGCGTCCATGCCGACGATGCTTCCCGCCCTGAGCCGCCCCCGGCCAGCCTTGTGGATAACTCGGAGCCCGCTCGCCCACAGGTTGTCCACAGCCCTTGTCCACAGGTGACCGCCCTGGTAGAGGGCCTGTGGACAAAGGCTGAGGAGTCAGCCGCCGTGCACCAGGCGGCCGGCTGCCCAGGTGAGTTCGGCGCGGGCCGCCCCGATCTCCTCCGGCGGCCCCGCGAACGGGTCCCGGTCCAGCACGGTCAGATCGGCGCGCAGGCCGGGCGCGATCCGCCCCGCGTCGTCGAAGTGATTCACGTACGCCGAACCGGCCGTGTACGCCGCCAGCGCCGTGTCCAGGTCGATCGCCTGCTCGGGGCCGAGCGGCGGCTCGTCGAACCGGTAGCCGACCCGGTTCACCGCCACGTGGATCGCCCGCATCGGGTCGGGGTCGGACACCGGCCAGTCGCTGCCCGCGGCCAGCCGCCCGCCGCCGCGGTGCACCGCCCCGAACGGGTACTGCCAGGTCGCGCGCTCCGCGCCGAGGAACGGGATGGTCAGCTCGTCCATGGCGGGCTCGTGCGCGGCCCACAGGGCCTGCATGGTGACGGTCAGCCCGAGCCGGGCGAAGCGGGGCACGTCGGCGGGGTGTACGACCTGGACGTGCGCCACGTGGTGGCGCCGCGGCGAACCGGCGACGCGCTCCACGGCGTCCAGCACCTCCCGGGTGGCCCGGTCGCCGATGGCGTGGAAGTGGACCTGGAAACCCGCCGCGTCCAGGGCCGACACGACCTCGTTCAGGTCGGCCGGCGCGACCCGGGAGATGCCGCGGCGGTCGGTGGCGCAGCCGCAGCCGTCCAGGTAGGGCTCGATCATCGCGGCGGTGAAGTTCTCCGCCACCCCGTCCTGCATGATCTTGACGGTCTCGGTGCGGAAGTTCGCCCCGCCCGCGGTCCGGGCCCGCTCCCGGCGTGCCCGCAGCTCGTCGAGCTGCTCCGGGCCACGCGACGGCTCCCACCACAGCGCGCCGCGTACCCGTGCGGTCAGCAGCCCGGCGGCGTCCGCGGCCAGGTAGGCCTCGAACGCGTCCGGCCAGCCGCCGTAGTCGCCCAGGATCGCGTCCTGCCAGGCCGTCACGCCCAGCGCGTGCAGCCGGGACTGGGCCAGCAGCAGCGCCCGGCGGATCTCGGCCGCGTCCGGCCGCGGCGCCACCCCGCTGACCAGCTCCATCGCGCTCTCGTGCAGCACCCCGGTGGGTTCGCCGTCGGCGTCGCGCTCGATCCGCCCGCCCTCGGGGTCGGGGGTGTGCCGGTCGATCCCGGCCAGTTCCAGCGCGCGGGAGTTGCACCAGGCGCTGTGCGCGTCGCGTACGGCCAGGTAGACCGGGCGGTCCGAGACGACGCGGTCGAGCATGGCCCGGTCCGGCTGACCGCCGCCGAAGGCGTCGTAGGACCAGCCCGCGCCCATCACCCAGGCCCGGTCGGGATGGGCGTGCGCATACCGGGCCACCTCGCCCAGGTAACCCGCCGCGTCGTGCTGCTCGGTCAGCTCGCAGCGCAGCAGGTTCAGCCCGGCGAACACCGGGTGCACGTGCGCGTCCTGGAAGCCCGGCAGCAGCAGCCGCCCGGCCAGGTCCACCACCTCGGTACGCCCGGTGATCAGCTCTTTCATCTCGGCGTCGGAGCCCATCGCGGCGATCACCCCGCGGTCGACGGCCACCGCGGTCGCGCCCGGCGACCCGTACACATTGCCCGAGCGAAGTACCAGATCCACACCTGAGACCTTAAGGTCAACACGTGATTGTCTCGGTGGGCAACGACGTCGTCCTGGTCGACCGTTTCGCGGCGGCGCTGCGGCGCACGCCGATGCTGACCGAACGCCTGTTCACCGAGGCGGAGCGCACCACCCGCAGCGGCAACCCGCGCTCACCCGAGTCGCTGGCGGCCCGGTTCGCGGCCAAGGAGGCCGTGGCCAAGGCGCTGGGCGCGCCGGCCGGCATGCAGTGGCACGACTGCGAGATCGTCGTCGACGCCGACGGCCGGCCCTGGCTGACCGTCTCCGGCACCGTCGCCGCGGTCGCCGCCGAACGCGGCGTCGAGCGCTGGCATCTGTCGCTGTCGCACGACGGCGGCATCGCGTCGGCCGTGGTCATCGCCGAAGCGGGCCGGTGAGCGGGGTTCGGCCACGCACGGCGGGCACGGCAGGCGAGACTCAGGCACAGACGAGCGGAACGGAGTTCTGCGTATGAGGTCGGTCTACCGGGTGGCGCAGGTGCGGGCCGCCGAATCCGCGCTGATGGCGACGCTGCCCGCGGGCACGCTGATGCAGCGCGCCGCCGCGGGGCTCGCCCGCCGCTGCGCGGTCACCCTGCGCGGGCTCGGCGGGGTGTACGGCTCCCGCGTGGTGCTCCTGGTCGGCCCCGGCGACAACGGCGGCGACGCGCTGTTCGCGGGAGCGCTGCTGGCGCGGCAGGGAGTCCAGGTCGGGGCACTGCTGAGCGATCCCGAGCGGGCCCACGCCGAGGGTCTGGCCGCGCTGCGCGGCGCGGGCGGCCGGGTGCTGAGCGACTGGCCGAAACGCCTCGACCTGGTCGTCGACGGGCTGCTCGGCATCGGCGCGACCGGGGCGCTGCGCGGCACCGCGCTGACGCTGGCCGAGCAGCTCGCCGCGCTGTCCCCGCGCCCGCCCGTGATCGCGGTGGACGTGCCGTCCGGGGTCTCGGTGGACACCGGCGACGTGCCCGGCACCGCGATCCGCGCCGACGTCACCGTCGCGTTCGGCTGCCTCAAGCCCGCCCACGTGGTCGGCCCGGCCGCGGTCCTGGCCGGCCAGGTCGAACTCGTCGACATCGGCATCGTCCCGCACCTGGTCGGCGACCCCGCGCTGCGCGTCGCGGACACCGCCGACATCGCCGCCTGGTGGCCGCAGCCCGGACCGATCTCGGACAAGTACACCCGCGGCGTCGTCGGCGTGGCCACCGGCTCGGCCGGCTACCCCGGCGCGGCCCTGCTCTCCCTGTCCGGCGCGCTGGCCGGGCCGGCCGGGCTGGTCCGCTACGCCGGGTCGGCGCACGAGATCGTGGTGCCCGCGCATCCCAGCGTCATCGCCGCGCCACGGCTGGCCGAGGCGGGACGGGTGCAGGCCTGGGTCTGCGGCAGCGGCCTGGGCACCGACGAGCGGGCCGCGGCCGAGGTGCGGGGCGTGCTGGCCGCCCCGGTGCCCGCGTTGCTCGACGCGGACGCGATCACCCTGCTGGTCGACGGCTCGATGGCGAACGAGCTGCGCAGCCGGGACGCGCCGACGGTGCTCACCCCGCACGACCGGGAGTACGCCCGGCTCGCCGGGCAGGACCCCGGCCCGGACCGGGTCGCCGCCGCCCAGAAACTGGCCTCGTGGACCCGGTCGGTGGTGCTGCTCAAGGGCGACCGCACCGTCGTGGCCGGACCGTCGGGCGAGGCCTGGGTCAACCCGACCGGCACCCCCGCGCTGGCCACCGGCGGCACCGGTGACGTGCTGTCCGGCCTGCTCGGCTCCCTGCTCGCGGCGGGCCTCCCGGCGATCCGGGCGGCGGTTGCCGCGGCGTACGTGCACGGCCTCGCGGGCCGCATCGCGGCCGAGTCCGGCCCGGTCACCGCCGTCGACGTGGCCGCATCCCTCCGCCCCGCCGTAGCCTCCCTCACCCGCATGCCCACCGGCACCGCCCCCGTCCGCCCCACCTGACCCGGCGACGGGCCGCCGGCGCGGACCGCGCGCCAAGATCACTCGTCTTGCCTGGCAGGTGGGCGAATGGACGGTCAAGATACGACCAGTTGCCAGGCAACTCGGACGATCTAGCGGTGGTGCCGCGGCGAGCGCGGAGGGGTCAGGCGGGTTCGGACGCAGGTTCGGGGAGGTCCGCGATGCGGGCGGGCCAGTCGCCGTGGTGGGGGATCAGGGCGATGGTGCGGGAGTCGTCGTCGCGGCGGTCGATGCGGACCTCGAGGTACGCGTCGGAGAGCTGCTCGACCATGCCCTCGCCCCACTCGACCAGGGTCACCGAGTCCTCGACGGACGCGTCCAGGTCGAGGTCGTCGACCTGGGCGCGGGGATCGGTGACGTTGCCCAGCCGGTACGCGTCCACGTGCACCATCGGCACCGTGCCGCCCGCGGCGCGGTCGGGGCGGTGCACCCGCGCGATGACGAACGTCGGGGAGGTCACGTCACCGAGCACCCGCAGCCCGCGCCCGATGCCCTGGGCGAGCGCGGTCTTGCCGGCCCCGAGCGGACCGCTCAGCACGAGGAGGTCACCGGCGCGCAGCACCCCGGCCAGGCGGGAGCCGAAGTCGCGGGTGTCGTCGACGGTCTTGAGGATCACAGCAGCTCCAGCTCGTCCAGGAAGGTGATGAGGGCCTGGTTGACCTCGTCGGCGTGCTCCAGCATCACCACGTGCCCGCTGTCCGGGACCAGCACCATCTTGGCGTGTGGCAGCAGCCGGCAGATCTCCTCGGAGTGGGACACGGGGGTGATCAGGTCGGCGTCGCCGACGACGACCATGACGGGCACCTGGCTCAGGGCGCGCAGGGCCGGGTAGCGGGCGTGGCTGTTGATGGTGCGCAGGTAGCGGGCGACGGTCTCGGTGGTGGTGCGCGAGTTCATCTGCTCCACGTACGACACCAGCGCGGGGCTGGGCTGGTCGCCGCCGAAGCCGTACCGCCGGGTCAGCAGCCAGGCGAGGTCGGTGCTGGCCTGCCGGGCCTTGTCGATCATCGGGCCGGTGAACCGGGCCGCACCGGTGAGCAGGGCGAGCAGCGGCCCGCTGGTGCGGTTGAGGATCTCGGGCAGGTTGCCGTAGCTGATGCCGTCGAGCTGGCCGCCCGAGGTGGCGATGAGCACGGCCCCGGCGACCCGGTCGGCGAACAGGTCGGGGTGCTGCTCGGCGCAGGCCATGATGGCCATGCCGCCCATCGAGTGGCCGACCAGCACGATCGGGCCGACCGGGGTGGTGGCCTTGATGACGTCGTAGAGGGCGTCGCCGAGCGCGGGCAGCTCGTACTCGCCCTCGTGCAGGGCGCTGGACAGGCCGTGGCCGGGCTGGTCGTAGAAGACCATGCGGTGCTCGCCGAGCGCGTCGAGGGCCTTGCGCTGGAAGTGGAAGGTGCCCTGGTCGAGGCAGAACCCGTGGACGAAGATGATGGTCGGCTCGGGCGGGCCGGGCTTGCCGAACTCGACCGCGATCCCGTCCACCGGCTCGACGATCTCGACGTGCAGCTGCACGCCGTCGTCGGTGCTGACGGTGAGCGTCTCGTCGTAGGGCAGGCGGCCGAAGGGCTCGTCGGCGTACGGGTCGGTGTCGGTGCGGCGGCTGCGCTTGACGACCAGGCGCTCGACGGCGACCCCGGCGGCGACCCCGGCCGCGGCGACACCGATGACGGCGCCGATCAGCCCGGCCTTGCGCCGGGTGCCCGCCGGTTTGTCCTTGGTCACGGCCTTGTCGCCGGCCGCCGTGTCGCTCACGAGATCACCCCGTCGATGTGCCGCATGCCGTGCTCGGCCGGGACCGGCCGCCCGTGACGCTCGCTCACGCGACATCACCGCGGTAGACCCGCGGCACTCGGGTGCTGCCGAAGCGCGTCACGATCTCGTAGTTGATGGTGCCGACGGCGTCGGCCCAGTCGTCGGCGGTGGGTTCGCCCTGGTCGCCGGGGCCGAACAGGATCACCTCGTCGCCTTCGCCGACCTCGGCGTCGCCGACGTCCAGCACGAACTGGTCCATGCAGACCCGCCCGGCGACGGTGAACCGGCCGCCGTTGAGCAGCACCGGGCCGCTGTTGGAGGCGTGCCGGGGAACGCCGTCGGCGTAGCCGAGCGGCACGAGCGCCACGGTCGACTCCCGCTGCGTGACGTAGGTGTGCCCATAGGAGACGCCCTGGCCGGCGGGCAGGCGCTTGGTCAGCAGCACCCGGGCGCGGGCGGTCATCGCGGGGCGCAGCGTGGCGCGCGCCGCGGGGTCGTCGAGCGGCGACAGGCCGTAGACGGCGATGCCGGGGCGGACCAGGTCGAAGTGGGTGTCGGGCCGGGTGAGCGTGGCCGCGGAGTTGGCCAGGTGCCGCACCTGTGGCTGGATTCCGAGACGCTGAGCGGTGTCGAGGGCGTCGGTGAAGGCGGCGAGCTGGCGGTCGACGGTCTCGTGGCCGGGCGCGTCGGCGCAGGCGAAGTGGCTCCACGCGCCGACGACCTCGGCGTACCCGTCGGCCTGGGCCTTGCCCGCGGCCTCGACGAGCTGCGGCCACTCGGGGGCGGCCGCGCCGCCGCGGGACAGCCCTGTGTCGATCTTGAGGTGGACGCGTGCGGCCCGCCCGGCCTCGCGTGCCCCGGCGGTCACCGCCGTGAGCTGCGACAGGCTGGCCACGCTGAGATCCACGTCACCGGCGATCGCTCGGGCCACCGGCTGGCCGGGCAGCCAGAGCCAGGCCAGCACCGGTGCGCTCAGGCCCGCGTCGCGCAGCCCGAAGGCCTCGTCCAGGGTGCAGACGCCGAGCCAGGTCGCGCCGCCGGACAGTGCCGCGCGGGCGGCGGGGATCATGCCGTGCCCGTACCCGTCGCCCTTGACCACGGCCATGACCTGGGCGCTGGTGCTCGACCGCAGGGTGCGCACGTTGGCGCGGATCGCGTCGAGGTCCACCACGACCTGCGAATGAGCGTCGGCCTGCCACATGAGTCCCAGCCTACCCAGCAGTACGCCGAGGACCCCCGAGGGCCGCGCCCGGTCCCAAACCCCACCCAAATCGATCATGAAGTTGTGCCGGCGACACGCCGCTGAACCGTGCCATAGGTTCATGATCATCAGGGTGGGGCGGGGGGCACAGTAGGGTGGAGGGCGTGTTGGTGCTGGTGTTGGATACGGCCACGCCTGCGGTGACGGCCGCGCTGGCCGAGGTGAAGCCGTCGGGACAGGCCGTGCTGGCGCAGCGGGCGACGGTGGACGGCCGCGCGCACGGCGAGCTGCTCGCCCCGCAGATCGACGCGCTGCTGGCCGAGGCCGGGGTCAAACCCCGCGACCTGGCCGCGGTGGTCGCCGGGGTCGGGCCGGGCCCGTTCACCGGGCTGCGGGTCGGCCTGGTCACCGCGGCGTCGCTGACCATGGCGCTGAACATCCCGGCGTACGGCGTCTGCACGCTGGACGCGCTGGGTCTGCGCGCCGCGGGCCGGGCCCTGGTGGCGACGGACGCGCGGCGGCGCGAGGTCTACTGGGCGGTGTACGCCGACGGCAAGCCGCTGACCGGCCCGGCCGTCGACAAGCCCGCCGACGTCGCGCCGCGCCTCGCGGAGTTCGCGGTGACCGCCGCGGTCGGCGAGGGCGCGGTGAAGTACGCCGACGTGCTCGGCCTGCCCGCCGGCGAGCAGCTCTACCCGGACCCGTCGGCGCTGGTCGAGCTGGCCGCGCAGCGGGTGCGCGACGGCGCCCCGAGCGAGCCGCTGACCCCGCTGTACCTGCGCCGCCCCGACGCGGTGGAGCCGTCCGCCCGCAAACCGGCCCTGTCCGCGAGCGAGCGATGAAGATCGAGCGGCTGCGCTGGTGGCAGATCGAGGATCTGCTGCCGGTCGAGGCCGATCTGTTCGGCGCTGAGGCGTGGACCGCGGCGATGTTCTGGAACGAGCTGGCCAACGGTCACCACTACCTGATCGCGACCGAGGACGACGGCACCGTGCTCGGCTACGCCGGGCTGGCCGTCGGCCAGGGCGAGGGCTGGGTCAACAACATCGCGGTACGCCGGGACGCGCAGCGGCACGGCATCGGCCGGGCACTGCTGGAGGCGCTGCTCGCCGAGGGCCGGCGGCACCAGGTGAAGCAGGTGCTGCTGGAGGTCGCCGCCGACAATGCGCCCGCGCAGCGGCTGTACGCCGCCTACGGCTTCGAGGTCATCGGCATCCGCAAGGGCTACTACCAACCCAGTAACGCCGACGCACTGGTGATGCGCCGGGAGGAGAAGGCGTGAGCGCGAGCGAACCTCTGGTTTTGGGGATCGAGAGCAGCTGTGACGAGACCGGCGTCGGCATCGTGCGGGGGCACACCCTGCTGGCCGACGCGCTGGCGTCCAGCGTGGACGAGCACGCCCGCTTCGGTGGGGTGGTGCCGGAGGTGGCCAGCCGGGCGCACCTGCAGGCGCTGGTGCCGACGCTGCACCGGGCGCTGGACGAGGCCGGGGTGACCCTGGCCGACATCGACGCGATCGCCGTCACCGCCGGACCCGGCCTGGCCGGGGCGCTGCTGGTAGGCGTGGCCGGGGCTAAAGGCCTGGCGCTGGCCACCGAGAAGCCGATCTACGGCGTGAACCACCTGGCGGCGCACGTCGCCGTGGACACCCTGGAGCACGGGCCGCTGCCCGAGCCCGCGATCGCGCTGCTGGTCTCCGGCGGGCACTCGTCGCTGCTGCGGGTCGACGACCTGGCCCGCGGGGTGACCCCGCTCGGCGCGACCATCGACGACGCCGCAGGGGAGGCCTTCGACAAGGTGGCCCGGCTGCTGGGCATGCCGTTCCCGGGCGGCCCGCCGATCGACAAGGCCGCCCGCGACGGTGACCCGCTGTCGATCGCCTTCCCACGCGGCCTGACCGGGCCGAAAGACCTGGTCGAGCACCGGTTCGACTTCTCCTTCTCCGGGCTGAAGACGGCTGTGGCGCGCTGGGTCGAGGCCCGTCAGCGCTCCGGCGAGCCGGTGCCGGTCAACGACGTCGCGGCGAGCTTCCAGGACGCGGTCTGCGACGTGCTGACCCGCAAGGCCATCGACGCCTGCCGCAGCCAGGGCATCGAGACGCTGGTCATCGGCGGCGGCGTCGCGGCGAACTCGCGACTCAAGGCGATGGCGGCCGAGCGGGCGGCGTCGTACGGCATCACCGTGCGGGTGCCGCGGCCCAAGCTGTGCACCGACAACGGGGCCATGGTGGCCGCGCTGGGGTCGCATCTGGTCGCCGCCGGAACCGCACCGTCCAAGCTGGACTTCGCGGCCGACTCCGCGATGCCGCTCACGCTCGTCGGGGTGTAGCTTTGCCCGGTGCTGAGGGCGACGACGTGATCGTGCGTATGTGGGAGGTGCGCGCCTATCCGCGCACCTTCACCGAGCTGCTGGACTGGGTGTGCGAGGAGGCGGTGCCGCGGCTGGAGGTCGAGCCGCTGCACATCGCGAGCGAGGTGTTCTCCTCGACCGACCTGCGCGTCGTGGTGATCTCGCGCTGGCGCGGCGAGCCCCGCCCGCTGGCCGACCCGCCGGAGGGCCTGGCCGCCCGCTCGCCGCACGTCTGGGACTTCGCCCCCGTCGACCGCTGACCCCGCGCCATCGGCGTGGCGTCGCGGTGTGCCCGGCGCCCGCGGCGACGATGAGGGCCACCCCCGGCATTTAGGGGTGCGTATGGTCTCGCGTCGGGGCATGCTGCTCGGCGGCGGTGCCGTGGTCGTGGCCGGGCTGTTCGGGCGGCCGGCGAGCGCGACAGGCCCGGCGAGTGATCCGTTCACGCTGGGTGTGGCCTCGGGGGACCCGACCCGGGACGGCTTCGTGCTCTGGACCAGGCTCGCGGTGACGCCGATGGCCGAGGACGGCCGCGGGGGCATGGCCGACCGGGCGTACGAGGTCTGGTGGCAGGTGTCGCCCGACGAGCGCTTCACCCGACCGGTCGCGTCCGGCATGAGCTGGGCGGAGCCGTCCTGGGCGCACAGCGTGCACGCCGAGCCGACGGGCCTGGAACCCGGCCGGGAATACTTCTACCGCTTCGGCGTCGACCGCTGGGTCTCCCCGGTGGGCCGCACCCGCACCGCCCCGGCAAGGCCCACCCTGCCGGCGGCCCTGAACCTGGCCTTCCTGTCCTGTGCGCAGTACGAGCACGGCTTCTTCACCGGCTACCGCCGGATCGCGGAGTCCGAGCCGGAGCTGATCGTGCATCTGGGCGACTACGTCTACGAGTACGCGGCGCACGTCTACAACGCCCCGAGCGGCAACGTGCGCGACCATGCCGGGCCCGAGACGCAGACGCTGGCCAACTACCGGCAGCGCTTCGCGCAGTACAAGCTGGACCCGGATCTGCAGATGGCGCACGCGGTCGCGCCGTGGCTGGTGGTCTTCGACGACCACGAGGTCGACAACAACTGGGCGGGGCCGGTGCCGGAGCGGCCCAACCCGCGCTTCGAGCGGCGGCGCACCGCGGCCATGCGGGCGTACTGGGAGAACATGCCGCTGCGGTACGCCCGCCAGCCGCGCGGCACGGCGCTGCCGCTGCACCGCCGCGTGCGCTGGGGCAAGCTGGCCACCTTCCACCTGCTCGACACCCGGCAGTACCGCGACGACCAGGGCTGCGGCGACGGCTACCGGGACTGCCCGGCCGCGACGGACCCGGCCCGCTCCATCCTCGGCGCGCCGCAGGAGAAGTGGCTGCTCGACGGCTTCCGGCGCAGTGGCGCGACCTGGGACGTCCTGGCCCAGCAGGTCTTCTTCTCGCAGCGCGACCGCGACCCCGGTCCGGTGCTGAGCACCAGCCAGGACGCCTGGGACGGATACGCGGCCTCCCGGCAGCGGGTGGTGCGGGGCTGGCTCGACGCGAAGGTGCGCAACGCGGTGGTGCTCACCGGGGACGTGCACGCGCACTGGGCGGCCGACGTCAAACTCGACTTCGCCGACCCGGACGCGCCGGCCGTCGGCTCGGAGCTGATCTGCACCTCGCTGACCACGGGCGGCGACGGCTTCGACTCGGATCCGGCGACGCACCCGTTCCTGGCCCACAACAAGCACCTGCACCTGTACAACGGCCAGCGCGGCTACGTGCGGGCCACGGTCACCCCGGCCGAGCTGGCCGCCGACTTCATGACCCTGCCGTACGTGCACCGCGCCGGTGCGCCGGCCCAGCGCAAGGCGGGCTTCGTGATCGCCGACGGGGTGCCCGGCCTGCAACGGCGCTACCTGCGTCCGTTCACCGGCCCGCAGGGGTTCGCACCCCGGGAGCTGGCCGACCACACGGTGTGGACGGAAACGGAACGCCCGTGACGAGATCCCGGCCGTGCGGAGGTGCCGCGAGCGTCCCACCCTCCGGTAACCTCTGCGCGTGCTGGACATCCGGAGGCCGCGACGACGGGGCGCGATCCTGTTCGACCTCTACGAGACCCTGATCCCGGATCGGACAGCGGCCCAGCGCGACGAGGTCAGCCGACGTATGGCCGCAGCGCTGGGCGTGGATCCCGAACGGTTCGCCACGCTGTTCCGGGGAACCATGCTGGCCCGGATGCGCGGCGAGTTCGGCACGCTGAGCGAGACCATCCGCACCCTGGCCTACCGGCTGGGCGGCGAGCCGACGGACACGGCCGTGCGCTTCGCGGAGGTGGCCAGGCTGCGGTTCACCCGGGAGGTGCTGTGGCCCTCGCCCGGCGTGCTGTCGGTGCTGGACGGGCTGCGCGCCGCGGGTCATCCGCTGGGGCTGGTCACCAACTGCTCGACGGAGACCGTGACGCTGTGGCGGGAGCAGCCGCTGGCGCCGCGCTTCGACGTGGCAGGTTTCTCCTGCCTGCTCGGGGTGACCAAGCCCGATCCGGTGCTGTTCCTCAAGGTGTGCGGCGACCTGGGCGTCACGCCGCAGGAGTGCGTCTACGTCGGCGACGGGCACGGGGGAGAGCTGGCCGCGGCGGCGGCGCTGGGCATGCGCGTGGTGCGCACCGTCGAGCACGCCGACAGCGATCCGGGTTGGCACGGGGAGACCGTCCACCGTCTGGGTGACCTACCCGCCCTGCTGGCTGCCTGAATGCCGGGAAAACCGGTGGCGTTCGCCGGGGCGGCCTAGTAAGTTCAGCGCCGCTATGCGTTCCTTACCTCTGGCCGATCCAGGCACCCCCGACACCAGGTCAGCCATCCGGTATCTGTGGTGGCTGGCCTCGCACCAGTCCCGGACCATCGGCTTCGGCATGTTCTTCGGCATCACCTGGATGCTGGTGGGCGCGCTGATCCCCATGGTCATCGGCAAGGCGATCGACGCCGGCATCACGACCAAGGACACGTCCGCCCTGGCCCGCTGGGCCGGGGCGTTCCTGCTGCTGGGGCTGGTGCAGGCGGGCAGCGGCATCATGCGCCACCGCAACGCGGTGTTCAACTGGATGTCGGCGAACTTCCGCACCGTGCAGGCGGTCGTGCGGCACGCCAACCGGCTCGGCGCGACGCTGCCCAAGCGCATGGCCACCGGCGAGGTCGTCGCCATCGGCGCGGCCGACACCAGCCACATCGGCAACGCGCTCGACATCACCGCCCGCGGCTCGGCCGCCATCGTCAGCCTGATCACCGTCACCGTCGTCCTGCTGACCGCGTCGGTCAAGCTCGGCCTGGTCGTGCTGCTCGGCGTGCCGGTGCAGATGGCGGTGGTGAGCCTGCTCATCAAGCCGCTGCACCGCCGCCAGCAGGCCTACCGCGACCAGCAGGGCGCGCTCACCGGCCGGGCCGTGGACATCGTCGCCGGCCTGCGCGTGCTGCGCGGCATCGGCGGCGAGCAGGTCTTCGCCGAGCGCTACCGGAGCCAGTCGCAGCAGCTGCGCGAAGCCGGCGTACGGGCGGCGCGCATCGACTCGCTGCTGGAGTCCATCCAGGTGCTGATGCCGGGACTGTTCCTCGCCCTGGTCACCTGGCTCGGGGCACGGCTCGCGGTGGCCGGTGAGATCCAGCCCGGCGAGTTGGCCAGCTTCTACGGGTACGCCGCGTTCCTGGTCATGCCGATGCGCACGCTCGCGGAGATGCTGGAGAAGATGACCCGCGGCCACGTCTCGGCGGGCCGGGTGCTGCAGGTGCTGCGGCTCGAACCGGAGATCACCTCGCCCGCGTCGCCGTTGCCGCTGCCCGAGCACGGCACGCTGGTGGACGTGAAGTCCGGCCTGGCACTGCGGCCCGGCGTGCTCACCGTGCTGGCCGCGGACCGGCCCGAGGACGCGATCGAGATCGCCGACCGGCTCGGCCGGTACGCCGAGGGCGAGGTGACGCTGGGCGGCGTGCCGCTGTCCGCGGTGACCCGCGACGACGTGCGCGCCCGCATCCTGGTCGCCGACAACAACGCCCGGCTGTTCAGCGGCCCGCTGCGCGAGGAACTCGACCCCACCGGGACGGCGAGCGACGAGCAGATCATGTCCGCACTGCGTACGGCCAGCGCCGAGGAGGTCATCGACGCGCTGCCGGACGGGCTAGGCGCGTTCGTCGCCGAACGCGGCCGGGAGTTCTCCGGCGGGCAGCAGCAGCGGCTGCGGCTGGCCCGCGCGCTGGTGGCCGACCCGCCGATCCTGATCATGGTCGAGCCGACCAGCGCCGTCGACGCGCACACCGAGGCCCGCATCGCGCGCCGCATCGGCCCCGCGCGCCAGGGCCGCACGACCCTGCTCGCCGGCACCAGCCCGCTGCTGCTGGACCAGGCCGACCATGTCGCCTTCGTCGAGGACGGCAAGGTCGTCGCCGAGGGCACCCACCGCGAACTGCTGGCCGCCGAACCCCGCTACCGCGCCGTCGTGACCCGGAGCGTGGACGCGTGAACACGTACGACAAGGGGACAAGGGCATGAGCAGGGTTCAGCTGCCGGTCGCGGATGCGGCCGCGGTGCGCCGGTATGCCCGCCGGCTGCTCGGACGGCACCCGGGCGCGCTCGCGCGGGTGGTGCTGCTGCACGGGCTCGCCGCGCTCGCCGGGCTGGTCACGCCGTACCTGCTGGGCAAGCTGATCGGCGGGATCCAGCACGGCATGACGGTGTCCGGGGTCGACGGCATCGCGCTCGGGCTCGTGACGTTCGTGCTGGCGCAGGCGGTGCTGACGCGGTTCGCCGCGTTCTCGTCGGCGACGCTGGGCGAGCGGGTGCTGGCCGAGCTGCGCGAGGAGTTCGTCGACCGGGTGCTCGCCATCCCGCTGTCGACCGTGGAGCGGGCGGGCACCGGCGACCTGGTCACCCGTACCAGCCGGGATGTCGCGCAGTTGTCGCACAGCATGCGCCGCGGCGTACCCGAGACGCTGATCGCCCTGGTCACGCTCATCCTGACGGCCGCCGCACTGGTCTGGCTCTCCCCGCTGATGGCGCTGCCCTGCCTGGTCGGCGCGCCCATCATCATCGGCAGCGCCCGCTGGTACCTGCGCCGCGCGCCCAAGGCCTACCTGCGCGAGAACGCCGCCTCCTCCGAGGTCATCGACGGGCTCACGGAGACCTTCGACGGCGCGCGCACCACCGAGGCGCTGCGCACCGGCGCGCGCCGCATCGGCCGCACCGACCACGACCTGCGCGAGCAGTACCGGGCCGAGCGGGGCACGCTGCGGCTGCGCACCTTCTTCTGGCCGTTCGTCGACCTGGGCTTCACGCTGCCGGTGGCGGCCACCCTGTTCCTCGGCGGCTGGTTCTACATCCAGGGCTGGGTGCCGCTGGCGGTCGTCGTCACCGCCGTGTTCTACGTACAGCAGCTGATCGAGCCGATCGACCGCCTGCTCGGCTGGGCCGACGAGCTGCAGGTCGGCGCGACGTCGCTGGCCCGGCTGCTGGGCGTGGCCGAGATCGGCGACGACCGCGAGGTCACCGGCGCGCGTCCCGACTCGGAGCGGCTGACCGCGACGGACGTGCGCTACGCGTACATCGAGGGCCGCGACGTGCTGCACGGCGTGGACCTGTCCATCGCCCCCGGCGAGCGGCTGGCCATGGTCGGACCGTCCGGCGCGGGCAAGTCGACCCTGGGCCGGCTGCTCGCGGGCATCGACGGCCCGCGCACCGGCACTGTCGCGGTCGGCGGCGCGCCGCTGGTCGAACTGCCGCTGGAGGAGCTGCGCGGGCACGTCGCGCTGGTCACCCAGGAGCACCACGTCTTCGTGGGCACGCTGCGCGACAACCTGGCGCTGGCCCGGCCGGACGCGTCCGAGGAGCGGCTGCGCGAGGCGCTGGCCGCCGTGGACGCGCTGGACTGGGTGGACGAGCTGCCCGAGGGCCTTTCCACCGAGGTCGGCGGTGGGCGGCACGAGGTGTCGCCCGCGCAGGCGCAGCAGCTCGCGCTGGCCCGGCTGGTGCTGGCCGACCCGCACACGCTGGTGCTGGACGAGGCGACATCGCTGATCGACCCGCGGGCGGCCCGGCATCTGGAGCGGTCGCTGGCGGCGGTGCTGGACGGGCGGACCGTGATCGCGATCGCGCACCGGCTGTTCTCGGCGCACGACGCGGACCGCGTGGCGGTGGTCGAGGACGGGCGGATCGCGGAGCTGGGCTCGCACGACGAACTGGTGGCCGCCGACGGCTCCTACGCCGCTCTCTGGCGATCCTGGCAGTCCTGACCCGCGCCGCCCAGCGCGGCGTGCACGGCTTCGGGGCCGCCGAGGCGGGTGACCAGGGCGGGGGAGAGGTAGAGGGACTCGATCGTGCGAGCCGGGCGGCCGTTGAGCGTGCCCTGCGACGACGTGCCCGCGTCGAGGTGCAGGTGCAGCAGGCCCAGGTCGGCGGGTAGCGGTTCGCCGTAGCTGCGCTCGCCGGAGGCGGGGTCGCGGGACAGGCCGTCGTACGACAGCAAGAACGAGGTGCCCCGCCCGACCGCCGCGCGCAGCCGGGCCACGAACGCCTCGCGCGGCAGCCCGGCCATGTACCGGTGGTCCCGGGCCTGGCTCACGCCCTGGTACGGCGGGTCGAGGTACACCACGTCGGCGGGTTCGGCCCCGTCCAGCACGGCGGCGTAGTCGGCGGCGTACGCCCGGCAGCCGGTCAGCACGCGGGCGGTCGCGGCCAGCCGGGCGCGCATCGCGGCGGGCCGCGCGCCCAGCCGCCGCCGGTCCGGGCCCTGGTTGAAGCCGCCCTCGCGGTTGTAGCGCACCGCCGCCTTGACGCAGCGGGCGAGCAGGTAGAGCAGGCAGTGCGGCTCGTGGGTCTCGTTGAAGCGGGTGCGCACCGCGTCGTAGTACGCCTTCGGGTCGGCGAGCTGCTCGTGCCACAGCCGCTCGTAGTCGTCGGCGAGGGCCACCGGCTCGGCCAGCACCCGCTGCCACAGCCGCATCAGCGGCTCGTTCACGTCGCTGATCTCGGCGGTCTGGCCGATGCGCAGGTGCCGGGCGGCGATGGCGACGGCGGCCGACCCGGCGAACGGCTCCAGCAGGCGCGCGGTGTCCGGCGGCAGCAGGGGCACGATCGCGTGCGCGAGCTGCCGCTTGCTGCCCTGGTACGGGATCGCGTGCGGGGCGTCGGCGAGGCCGGGCAGGCGACGGGGCGGGAAAGGGGCCGGCACGACCATCCATTGTGCTGGATGGTTTCGGCTACCCGCCGGTATGACACCGGCGGGTATGTGTCGGCATTCAGCCCAGCGGGTCGGCGAGCAGCTGCTCGAAGGCGAGTTCCGCAGCGCCCAGCAGGGCCGCGTCGCCGCCGAGCTTGGGCGTGCGCAGCCGGACGTGCTCGCGGGTGGCGGGCAGGCCGATGCTGTTCAGGCGGCTGCGCACCTGCGCCGCCGCGGCCAGGTACACGTCGCGCAGCGTGCCGCCGAAGATGACCAGCTCCGGGTTGAAGATGTTGACCAGGTTCGCCACCCCGAACCCGAGCCAGTCGCCGACCTGGCGCACCGCGACCTGGGCGGTGGCGTCGCCGCGCGCGGCGGCCTCGACCACGGCCAGCACCGCCTCGGCGCCCTGGGCGGTGTTGCGGCCGGCGGCGTGCAGCAGCGCGTGCTCGCCGATCTCGGTCTCCCAGCAGCCGCGGGAGCCGCAGCCGCAGGCGCGGCCGTGCGGGTTGACGACCATGTGGCCGACCTCGCCGCCATAGCCGCCGTGCCCGGTGACCCGGCGCCCGCCGGCGATGATGCCCGCGCCGACGCCGACGTCGCCGTACATGTAGATGATGTTGTCGCAGCCCACGGCGACCCCGCGGGTGTGCTCGGCCAGCGCGCACAGGTCCGCCACGTTGCCGACGGCGACCTGCGGCAGCAGGTCGGGCAGCCGGTCCTGCAGCGCGTGCCCGAGTGGCTCGTCCAGCCAGCCCAGGTGCGGCCCGAGCCGGACCAGGCCGTCCTCGCGGCGGACCAGCCCGCACACGGCGATGCCGGCCCCGATGCACCGGGCCTGCGGCTTTACCTGCTCGGCCATCTGCGCGACGAAGTCGGCCACCGGGCGTACCGCCTCGATGGCCTCGCCGCGCGGGCGCGGCGCCTCCCGCTGGTCCAGGATGACGCCGCCCAGCCCGACCCGCGCCACCCGGATCCGGTCCACCTCCACGCTCGCGGCGTAGGCGTAGACCAGGTCAGAGGACGGGCGGACCACCAGTGACGGCCGGCCGGCCCGGCCGGTCTCGCGCGGCGCCTCCTCGCTGACCAGGCCGACAGCGGCCAGGTCAGCGGTGAGGGCGCCGATGGTGGAGCGGTTGAGACCGAGTTCGGAGGTGAGCTCGGCACGGGAGATAGAGCCGCGCACGTGCACGAACCGCAGCAACGCGCCGAGGTTCTGCCGCCGGATCTCCTCCTGGCTCGGTCCCGCTCGCATGATTCTCCCGTTTACAGGCGTACGTCGGTCAGCTGCTCGCGGCCGCGCGCCGACGTGAGAAGGCGTCCACGCTCGCCGCCAGCAGGAGCACGATGCCGGTGGCGACGTACTTGTACGCCGAACTCCAGCCGACCAGGCCCATGCCGTTGATGATCATCGTGATCACCAGGCCGCCGAGCACCGCGTCCAGGACGCGGCCCTTGCCGCCGAAGAGGCTGGTGCCGCCGATGACCGCCGCCGCGACGCCGTACAGCAGCACGTTCGAGCCGCCGGTGTTCGGGTCCACGGAGCGCGCCATACTGGCTGCCAGGATGCCGCTGACGGCCGCCATCGCGGAGCAGATGACGAACGCGGAGATGCGGATGCGGTCCACGGCGATACCGGCGCGGCGGGCCGCCTCGCGGTTGCCGCCGACGGCGTAGATGTGGCGGCCGAAGGCGGTCCGGCGCAGCACGAACGTCCACAGCAGCAGGAGCACGCCGATCACGGGCACCACGATCGGCACGCCCTTGAGCGAGAACAGCGGGTTGCGGCTGCGCTCCTCGTTCAGCACGGCGACCGCGACGCCCACCAGCACCGCCAGGCCGATCACCCGGAAGGCGACGACCTGCCACAGCATCGCGGGCAGCCCGCGGCGGCGGCGGTTGCGCTGCTGGATCAGCTGCGTGGCGGCGAAACCGAGCACGGTCAGCGCGCCCAGCGCCCAACCGACCATCGGCGGCATGTACTCGTTCTCCAGCGAGATGATGATCTCGTCGCGGACCGAGATGTTGGTGCCCTCCTTGAGCAGCCACAGCACGGTGCCCTGGAAGGCCAGGAAGCCCGCGAGGGTGACCACGAAGGAGGGGATGCCGACCTTCGCCACCAGGAAGCCCAGCAGCAGGCCGATCACGACACCGGTGACGACCGCCGCGGCCACGCCGACGTACCAGGGGTAGCCGTTCGTGGTCAGCATGATCGCGAGCACCGCGGCGCAGACGCCCGACGCGAAACCGGCGCTGAGGTCGATCTCGCCGAGCAGCAGCACGAAGACCAGGCCCATGCCGAGCACGACGATGGGCCCGGCCTGCGTCAGCAGGTTGGCGAAGTTCAGCGGGGTGAGGAAGGACGGCCGGGCGGCCGAGAAGACGACCGTCAGCACGATGATGCCGAGCACCGCCGGCAGCGCGCCCATGTCGCCGCTGCGGACCCGCTGCCCGTAGCTGCGCAGGTAACCCCAGAGGCCGCCGTCGTCCTTGGCCGGGGTGGCGACCTTGGCCGCCTCGTACGAATTCGTGGTGGTCGCGCTCACGCTGCGGCTCCTTCCTCGACGAGGCCCAGCTGGCCGCTGCGGCCGGAGGTGATCAGCTCGACCACCTGCGAGTGGGTGACTTCCGACGTCTTGACCTGGGCCGCCATCCGTCCCAGGTACAGCGCGGCGATCCGGTCGGAGACAGCGAACACGTCGTTCATGTTGTGGGAGATCAGCACAACGGCCAGACCGTTGTCAGCCAGGCGGCGGACCAGTTCCAGCACCTGCTGGGTCTGCGCCACGCCGAGGGCGGCGGTGGGCTCGTCGAGGATGACCAGCTTGCTGTTCCAGAGCACGGCCTTGGCGATCGCCACGGTCTGCCGCTGGCCGCCGGAGAGGCTGGACACCTGCTGGCGGACCGACTTGACGGTACGCACCGACAGGCCGGCCAGGGTCTGCTGGGCGAGCTGCTCCATCGTCGGCTCGTCGAGGATCATGCCGCTCTTCTTCTCGCGGCCCAGGAACATGTTCTGAACGATGTCCAGGTTGTCGCAGAGGGCGAGATCCTGGTACACGATCTCGACGCCGTGGCTCGCGGCGTCGCGCGGGTTGTGGACGTGGACCTGCTTACCCTCCATCAGGTATTCGCCTGAGTCGATGGGGTAGATCCCGCCGATGCACTTGACCAGCGTTGACTTGCCGGCGCCGTTGTCGCCGACGAGTGCGGTTACCTCGCCTGGGTGGACCTGGAAGGCGACGTCCCGCAGCACCTGCACCGGGCCGAAGCTCTTGTTGATTCCACGCAGTTCGAGTAGAGGGGTTCCCATCAGGGCGCTCCGTTCGAGGGGTTACTGCCTGTTCCACAGACGTGGTCCCTGGGTGCCTTGCGACCCCCAGGGACCACATTCCGGTCGATCAATCAGGTCAGCTGATGCCGGCCTCGGTGCACTTGGCCGCGAAGTCGGCGGTGCACAGCTCTGCCTTGGTGACGTAGCCGTCGGTGACGACGTCCTTCACGTTCGCGAAGTAGATCGCCTGCGGCTCCAGCAGGACCGAGGGCACGTCCTTGCCGGTCTCGGAGTCCTTGGTGGTCTGCGAGACAGACTTGGTCTGACCCTGGGCCAGGGCGATCGCCAGCTCGGCGGTCGCGGTGGCCTCCTTCTTGACGGCCTTGTACACGGTCATGCACTGGTCGCCGAGGAGGATGTTCTGCAGGCCCTGCACGGTCGCGTCCTGGCCGGTGACCGGGACCTTGCCGTTGAGCTTGTTCTTCTTCAGGATCGAGATCGCCGCGTTGCCCAGGCCGTCGTTCGCGGCGAGCACGCCGTCGATCTTGCCGTTGGCCTTGGTCAGCATCTGCTCGAAGAGAACGCCGCCCTGCGCGTTGTCCCAGTCCGGCACGGCCTGGTCGTCGACGAGGGTGTACTCCTTGGCGTCGTACTTCGGCTTCAGCACCGACACGCCGCCCTCCTTGAAGAGGGTCGCGTTGTTGTCGGTCGGCGAGCCGTTCAGCTGCGCGATGGCCGGGTTCTTGGTGCCCTTCTCAGTGAGGCACTTGACCAGGCCCTCACCCTGCAGGCGACCGACCGCGACGTTGTCGAAGGACACGTAGTACTTCGCGTTGCCGCCCAGCGTGAGCCGGTCGTAGTCGATGGTCGGGATGCCCTGCGCCGCGGCCTTGTCCAGCACGGCCTTGCCGGTGCCGGAGTCGAGGTTGACGATGACCAGGACGGTGACGCCCTTGGTGATCATCTGGTCCGCGATGCTCTGGAACTGGGTCTTGTCACCCTGGGCGTTCTGGATGTCGTACTTGACGTTGGCGGCCTTGAAGGCCTCCTCCAGGTACTTGCGGTCCGCGGTCTCCCAGCGGGCCGAGGACTTGCTGTCCGGCAGGATGACGCCGACGAAGGGCGTCTTCGAGTCGGCGGGCTGGGCGTCTTCCGCACAGGCGGCCAAGCCGGAGACGGCCATCAGGCCGGTCATGGCTACAGCCAGGATCCCTTTGCGCATCGTTGCTCAAATCCTCTCGGATTCAGGGGTGTGTATTCAGGTGGTGCGGGCGGCCCCGCCGGGTTCCGGGACCAGGCGAGTCCAACAGCGTTCATCAGTGCGTGAGGCCGGTCACACGGGGTTTTGTTGTGTGCGACAACGTATGCGCAACAAATGCAAACGCGCAAGCCCAAGGTTTGTTGTTGGCAATAACAATTCAGCAACGTCCCCGTAACCCGCCCGCTCGCTGCCCTTTCCCACCGCGCCGATCTTGCGCGAACAGTGGGTACGACACACTCAATCCCGGCAATTGGACAACGGTTCGCGCAAGATCAACATGATCTTGGCAGCGGCAGCGGCAGCGGCAGCGGCAGCGGCTGGGTGGCGGGGTGGCGGGTGTGGGTGCTTGCGCGGAGAGTTTTTGAGCGGTGGGTCCGAGCGGTGGGTCCGGCCGCTGGATCGCGCGTCGTCAGGCGGCCGGCATCGTCCCAGGCCGCGCGTTGTCTACGACAAACGGACATATAGGCGGGACTACCGGCGAAGATCCGTTTTTGTGGACGCTGGCTGTCCCTATAGGGGCGTCCAGCGTCCACAAAAACGGATCATGAATGGAAGCGGCAAGCATCGGTCCGGCTGCGAGCCGTCCGTGTGTAGGCCGTCCTGTGCGACATCGAGTTCACCATCGAGGCCGGCAAGCTGGGGCGCTGGTTCGGGGCGGGTCAGGCGCGGGCGATGGGGGCCAGCGTCGCGGAGGTCAGGCGGACCAGGTCGGCTGGGGCGAGCCGGAGTTGCAAACCGCGCTTGCCGGCGGAGACGTAGATCAGGTCGTCGTCCAGCGCTGACTGGTCGATCACCGTGGGCAGGCGCTTGCGCTGGCCGAGGGGGCTGATGCCGCCGCGTACGTATCCGGTGGTCTTCTCGGCGAGGTCTCGGTCGGCCATCGCGGCCTTCTTGCCGCCGGCCGCGGCCGCGAGCGCCTTGAGGTCGATCTCGCCGGTCACCGGCACCACGGCCACGGTGAGCGCGCCGTCAACCTCGGTGACCAGTGTCTTGAACACGCGCGCCGGGTCGGCCCCGATGGCGTCGGCGACCAGCGCGCCGTAGTTCGGTGAGTCGGGCGACACCTCGTACGTGTGCAGCGTGTGCTTCACCTTCTGCTTCGTCAGCAGTGCTGTCGCGGGAGTCCCCTGGCTGGCCACGCCGCGATGCTACCGGCCTGCTGCGGGCGACGGAATCGATCAGGGACTTGTGGACACGAAACGCCGCCGACCCTTGCCATAAGTTCATGATCAACGCTCGACGGGGGTCGCGAGGATGGCGAGGGGGGTGGTGGCGGTGCGGGTGAGGAGGAGGGAGGCGGGGTTGGGGCCGGAGAGGCGGAGGTCGCGGCGGAGTTGTTCGACGTCGAGGGCGCTGCCGCGTTTGAGGATTTCGAGGCGGCCGACGCCGCGGTCGCGGAGGGTGGCGCGCAGGCGTTTGAGGGAGAAGGGGAGGACCTCGTCGACGGTGAAACAGCGGCCGAAGGGTGAGGCGACGGGGGTGTCGGACCAGATGTAGGCGATGTTGGGGTCGGCGAGCCAGCCGTCGTGGGCGGCGGCGAACTCGGCGACGAGGTGGGCGCGGACGACGGCGCCGTCGGGGTCGGTGACGTAGCGGCCGGGCGGGGCGACCGGGGCCGCCTGCTCGCCGGTGCCGGTGAGCTCGTGCGGGACGCCGTCGCGGAAGACGGTCGCGCGGCGCGGCGTGGTCGCGAGCGGGCCGCACCAGGCGGCGGCCTCGACCACGTCGCCGTCGACGGAGACCAGTTCCAGCTCGCAGCCCGCGGGCAGGAGCGCCTGGTCGATGCCGGGGGCGAGTTTGAGCACCGTGTGCGGGATCCGCTGCGGCAGGGAGACCACCCAGTTCCAGGGCGGGGAGTAGTCCTCGGGGCGGAACACGCGGCGGCCGCCGCTGCGGCGGGCCGGGTCGCAGAACACGGCGTCGACCAGGCTCAGGTCGAAGTCCTGGGCGTCGCCGCAGGTCACGGTCGCGTCGGGGGCGTTGAGGGCGGCGCAGGCGGCGGTCAGCGGGTCGGCGTCGACGCCGTACGCCCGGATGCCGGTGGCGGCGACGGCGCGCAGGTCGGCACCGAGGCCGCAGCCCAGGTCGGCGAGCGCCGTGACACCGGCGGCGCGCAGGCGGGCCGCGCGGCGTACCGCGACGAGCTCGCGGGTGGCCTGCTCCAGGCCCGCGCGGGTGAGGAAGACACGCCCGGCGTCCGCGCCGAACTTGGCCGCGGCCCGGCCGCGCAGCGCGACCTGGGTGAGGGCGGCGGCGGCCAGGCCCGGCGGCACGCCGCGGGCCCGCAACGCCGACGCGGCGGCCAGCTCGTCGGTCCCGGCCAGCTCGCCCGCGAGGTCCAGCGCCGCGACACCTTCGGGGGTACGCAGCAGCGCCAACTGATCGAGATCCACGTCGCCATTCTCGCAGCGCGACCGTGGCCGGCTGCGTCACGGCCGACGGCCTTGCCGTGCCCGCTGCCCGTGGCGGCAGGAAACGTCACAGTGGCCCGGCGACACGCCCCGGTGAGCGCTGGACACCTGGTGAATCGGATAATTCACCGAGTGGCGGCTGGCACTCTCCTTGACTGAGTGCTAGACGCGGCATAATGTTCGGAGTTAGCACCCTGCCCTGCAGAGTGCTAACGCATGACCCGCCCGGCGAGGCCGACACCCGCGACGACGGCAGCGCTCGGGCGAAGACTTGACCAGAAGACAACACCCGGGGTCTCGTGCCGCGAGAACCCGGGGCTATACCCCAGGAGGGTATGCTCGTGACTACCGCGACGAAGGTTGCGATCAAGCCGCTCGAGGACCGGATCCTGGTCCAGGCGAACGAGGCTGAGACCACCACCGCGTCGGGCCTCGTGATCCCCGACACCGCCAAGGAGAAGCCGCAGGAGGGCACCGTCCTGGCTGTCGGTCCCGGCCGCGTCGACGACAAGGGCAACCGCATCCCGGTCGACGTCAAGGTGGGTGACAAGGTCATCTACTCGAAGTACGGCGGCACCGAGGTCAAGTACGCCGGCGAGGAGTACCTGCTGCTCTCCGCCCGCGACGTCCTCGCGGTCGTCGAGAAGTGATCCGTGCGATGCCCCGGCCTGCCCGCGAGGGTGAGCCGGGGCATCGTGACGTTTAAGGGAGACGATTGATGCCTAAGATCCTTAGCTTCTCCGACGACGCGCGGCACCTGCTGGAGCACGGTGTCAACGCGCTCGCCGACGCCGTCAAGGTCACGCTCGGCCCGAAGGGCCGCAACGTGGTGCTCGACAAGAAGTTCGGCGCGCCCACGATCACCAACGACGGCGTGACCATCGCCAAGGAGATCGAGCTGTCGAGCCCGTACGAGAACCTGGGCGCGCAGCTGGTCAAGGAGGTGGCGACCAAGACGAACGACGTCGCGGGCGACGGCACCACCACCGCCACCGTGCTGGCCCAGGCGATGGTCCGCGAGGGCCTGCGCAACGTGACCGCGGGCACCAACCCGGCCGGTCTCAAGCGCGGCATCGACGCGGCCGTCACCAAGGTCAGCGACGCGCTGCTGGCCAAGGCCGCCCCGGTGGCCGACAAGTCCGACATCGCGCAGGTCGCGACGATCTCGGCGCAGGACTCGACCATCGGTGAGCTGATCGCCGAGGCGATGGACAAGGTCGGCCGCGACGGTGTCATCACCGTCGAAGAGGGCTCGACGATGACCACCGAACTCGACATCACCGAGGGCATGCAGTTCGACAAGGGCTTCATCTCGCCGCACTTCGTCACCGACCCCGAGTCGGGCGAGGCCGTGCTGGACGACCCGTACATCCTCATCACCACCAGCAAGATCTCCTCGATCGAGGAGCTGCTGCCGCTGCTGGAGAAGGTCCTGCAGACCAGCAAGCCGCTGCTGATCGTGGCCGAGGACGTCGACGGCCAGGCCCTGAGCACCCTCGTGGTGAACTCGATCCGCAAGACCGTCAAGGTCGCCGCGGTGAAGGCCCCCGGCTTCGGCGACCGCCGCAAGGCGATGCTGCAGGACCTCTCCGTGCTCACCGGCGGAGAGCTGATCGCCCCCGAGCTGGGCTACAAGCTCGACGGCGTCACCCTGGAGCAGCTCGGCCAGGCCCGCCGCGCGGTCATCACCAAGGACACCACCACGATCGTGGACGGTGCCGGCGTGCAGGCCGAGGTCGACGCGCGGGTCTCGCAGATCCGCAAGGAGATCGAGGCCTCGGACTCCGACTGGGACAAGGAGAAGCTGGGCGAGCGCCTGGCCAAGCTGTCCGGCGGCATCGCCGTCATCAAGGTCGGCGCCGCGACCGAGGTCGAGATGAAGGAGCGCAAGCACCGCATCGAGGACGCCATCGCGGCCACCCGCGCGGCGGTCGAGGAGGGCATCGTGCCCGGCGGCGGCGCGGCTCTCGCGCAGATCGTGAGCGTGCTCGACGACGACCTCGGCTTCACCGGCGAGGAGAAGGTCGGTGTCTCGATCGTGCGCAAGGCGCTGGTCGAGCCGCTGCGCTGGATCGCCCAGAACGCCGGCCACGACGGCTACGTCATCGTGCAGAAGGTCCAGGGCAGCGACTGGGGCACCGGCCTCGACGCGGCCAAGGGCGAGTTCGTCGACCTGGTCAAGTCCGGCATCGTCGACCCGGTGAAGGTGACCCGCAACGCGGCCATCAACGCCGCGTCGATCGCGGGCCTGCTGCTCACCACCGAGTCCCTGGTGGTCGAGAAGCCGGCCAAGGCCGAGCCCGCCGGCAACGGCGGCCACGGCCACTCGCACGGCCACGGCCACCAGCACGGCCCGGGTTTCTGAGCCTGAGCGGCTGACCTCGACAGCGGGTCCCGGCTTCGGCCGGGACCCGCTGTCGCCTTTCCGTCCTTTGTGGCATGCACCATGGTCGATAGTGTCCTCGCATGACCGGTCGCGGCTTGGTGCGGTACTTCGGCCTGGTGGGCCTGGCCTACCTGGTCGCGACGCTGGGCACCGGCCTGACCGACTACCTGACCGCGGCCGAGGTGAGCAAGGCCAAAGCGCTGGCCGTCTCCGGCGGCGTCGGCCTGGTCGTCGCCCTGCTGCTCGGCCTGATCGACCTGGCCAAGAGCGGTAACTCCCGCAACGCGGCCGCCGAACCGGCCGGCGCGGGGCCGGGCGCGGTTTCGCCGCCGAGCGGCTACGCGGTGCCCCCTGGCCAGTCGGGTGGATACCCGCCGGGCGGCCTCGGCGCGGCCTATCCCGCCGGTCAGGGCGTTCCCGGTGGCAGCACTGCCTACCCGGGCGGCCACGGCAGCGCCCGGCCGACCGGTGCGCCGCCGCGGCGGGGCGGGGTCGGGCTGGTGCTCACCGCGATCCTGCTGCTCGGGCTGTGCGCGGGTGGCGGTTACCTGGCCACCACGGCGGTGCAGGCCGGGGTGCAGAAGCTGAGCGAGTTCGCCACCCCGCCGTGGATCAACAAGCGCAACGAGACGGGCCAGGAACGGCTCGCGTCGGAGGTGTCCGAGACCGGCGGCCCGCTCACCATCACCGTGCTGAGCGTCGAGGTCACCAGCCAGGCCACCAAGGTCAAGATTCGGGGCGAGAACACGGGCGGCGACGCGCTCACGCTGCCGACGTTCGGCCGGGCCCAGCTCACCGCCGCGGGCGAGACGCTGCTGCCGGACCCGGGCGCGAGCACCTGGCCGGAGACCGTGCCCGCGGGCGGCGAGGCTACCGGCGTCATCGTCTTCGACGGCGTGCTCGGCCCGGACGTCGACTCGGTGCGCCTGTCCTTCAGCGTCATCCACGGCAGCTTCGACGCGCCGCCCAACATCGCCGTCGACATCCCCATCCAGCCGCTCCAGTGATCCCGCACCCGCTCTTGCCGCCGCTCTTGCTGCCGCTCGGGCCGCAGCCCGATGCGCTTCCAGGGAAACTGCGGCCTCGGACCGCTGGATTGCCCCAGTTTCCTTGAACTGCAGGCGCGCGAGGCGTCGGTGTGGGGGCAAAGGCGGCGGTAAGGAAACGGTAAGCCGTTGGGCCGTGCGGTTGGGGGTCGTGCGGGGGGAGACTGGCGGGCGTGGTGAGTCGTGGACGGGCGATGGTTGCGGGCGTGGTCTCGGCCGCGGTGGCGGTGGGGCTGGGCGAGCTGGTCGCGGTGTGGACGGGGCCGCGCAGCGCGCCGCTGATCGCGGTCGGCGGCGCGGTGATCGACCTGGTGCCCGAGCCGGTCAAGGCCGCGGCGATCAGCGTTTTCGGGGTGTACGACAAGATCGCCCTGCTCGTCGGCACGTCGCTGCTGCTGCTGGCGTTCGCCGCGCTGGTGGGCCTGGCGGCGCGGCGGGACTTCCGCTGGGGAGTGGCCGGGATCGGGCTGTTCGGCCTGATCGGGGTCGCGGCGGCGCTGACCCGCCCGAACGCGGGGGTCGTCGTGTTCCTGCCCGCCGCCGTCGGCGCGGCCGCCGCGGTGGGTGTGCTGGGCGCGCTGCTGGACGTGGCCGCCCGCACGGAGGACCTGCCGGACAGCCCGGCGACCGCGGCCTCCCGTGCGGCGGGACGGCGGCGCTTCCTGCGGCTGAGCGTTGCCGGGATCGGGGCGGCGGCGGTGGCCGGCTTCGTCGGGCGCTCGCTAGCCGCCCGCAAGGACGTGCAGCAGGCTCGGGCGGCGCTCACCCTGCCGCAGCCGGCCAGCCCCGCGCCCGCCCTGCCCGGCACGGTGGACCCGCCGGTGGAGGGCCTGTCCGAGTACGTGACCCCGAACGGCGACTTCTACCGCATCGACACGGCGCTGGTCGTGCCGCAGGTCGATCCGGCGACCTGGCAGTTGCGCATCCACGGCCGGGTGGCCCGGCCGATCACGCTGAACTTCGAGCAGTTGCTGGCCCGGCCCATGATCGAGCGGTACGTGACGCTGGCCTGCGTCTCCAACGAGGTCGGCGGGGACCTCATCGGCAACGCCCGCTGGCTCGGCGTGCCGCTGAAGGACCTGCTCGACGAGGCGGGTCCGCTGGACGGCGCGGACCAAGTGGTCAGCCGGTCGGTGGACGGCTGGAACTGCGGCACGCCGACCGCGGTGCTGCGCGACGGGCGCGACGCGATGCTCGCCGTCGCGATGAACGGCGAGCCGCTGCCGGTCGAGCACGGCTTCCCGGTGCGCATGGTCGTGCCCGGCCTGTACGGCTACGTCAGCGCCACCAAGTGGGTGACCGAGCTGGAGCTGAGCTCGTTCGCCGACTTCGACGCGTACTGGGTGCGCCGGGGCTGGTCCGCGCAGGGGCCGATCAAGACCGAGTCCCGGATCGACACCCCGCGCGAGGGCGGCACGGTCACCGCGGGCACGGTCGTCGTCGCCGGCGTCGCGTGGGCCCAGCACCGCGGGGTCACCGCGGTGGAGGTACGCGTCGACGACGGCCCGTGGCAGCCCGCCGACCTGGCCGGCACCGTGTCACCGGACACGTGGCGGCAGTGGACGTTCCGCTGGGACGCCACGCCGGGCGAGCACACGCTCGCCGTACGCGCGGCGGACACCAGTGGTCAGGTCCAGACGGAGGCCCGCGCCGATCCCGCCCCGGACGGGGCGACCGGCTGGCACACGATCAGCGTGCAGGTGCGCTGACGTCCTCGGAGAGCCGGGCTTCGAGCCGTTGAACGTCGACGCGCTCGCCGCGCCGGTCGGCGCATTCGCGCCAGCCCAGTTGCAACAACTGGTGCCTTTCGTTCTCGGTGAACCCGCCCCATACGCCGTACGGCTCGCGGGTGGTCAACGCATGCGCGGCGCATTCGGATCGCACCGGGCAGCGTTCGCATACCTGTTTCGCCGCGCTTTCACGGCGCCCCCGAGATGAGCCTCTTTCACCATCGGGGTGGAAGAACTGCAAGCTGTCACGGCCTTTGCACGCGCCGTGATGCTGCCAGTCCCAAACGTCGGCTATCGGACCGGGAAGTCTGCGGAAGTGAGCCATCTGACCTCCTAGGGGATGGGAGGCTTGAGTTCAAGCGAAGAGATTTAGGCAACGTCAGCACGTTACTCCGCGTACGTCCACTTGTCGCCATCCAGTGGATGATCAGGTAGTGCTGGACCGAGATTTCGACGGAATCCCCGGAAAGTGCGTAATGATCTGGGTGTCTCGTGGTCTTCTTCGCAGGAGAGAGGGGGATCACCGTGCAGACCGTTCTCGTATGCGTCCGCACCGCCGCGGCGGCCGCGACCATCGCCTCGTGTGCCGAGCGGCTGGGCGTGGCCGCTGGAGTGCGTACCGTGACCAGTGCCGCCGATGCGATCGCGCAGCTTGCCGCGTTCCCGGCCGGGATCGTGCTGGCCGATACCGCGCTTACTCGGCCCGATACCGTGGGATTCACCCGAAAGGTGATGACCGCGGTGCCACACGCCCAGCTGGTGCTGTTCGGCCCGGAGGAGCCCGCCGCCGCGCAGGCCGCCATCCGGGCCGGGGCCAGAGGGCTCATCGGCGGGACCGACCCTGATCCGGTGAGCACCGCCGCCAAGGCGCTGCTGCTGGTCAGCAGGCCCGCCGCGCGGACCGCCGACGCCGTGCGGCCCGCGGTGAGCGGCGTGATGGCAGGCGCGTCCCGGGCACCCGCCGGGCCCGGCCGGCCCATGCCCCCGGCGGGACCGGGCATGTCGGTGCCGTACGCCAACCGCAGCCCCGGCGCGGGGCCGTCCGCGGTGGTGCCCGCCCAGCGTGGCGACCTGCCGGGGGAGGCGCCGCCCGGCGGCGTGGTGCGCCCGGCGCGTTCGGTCACGCTGACCGAGCGCGAGCTGCAGGTGCTGCGTGGGATGGCCGACGGCCAGAGCAACGCCGAGATCGGCCGCGACCTGTTCGTCTCCGAGGACACCGTCAAGACCCACGCCCGGCGGCTGTTCCGCAAGCTCGGCGCACGCGACCGGGCTCACGCGGTCGCCGCCGGCTTCCGGGCCGGCCTGGTCTTCTGACCTGAGCGACGCCCGGCGCGGACCCCCTCCCCGCGCCGGGCGCACCGCCAAGATCGCCCGACTTGCCTGGCACCTGTGCGTATCTTGAGCGCGATTTCGCCCACCTGCCAGGCAAGTCCGGCGATCTTGGCCCTGGCGGTCCAGACGGCGTCGCCGGACTCGGGCGGGCGAGTGGTCCTCGCGGCAGGCGGTCGGCCGGGGCTGGTTACTCCTCGACCATGTCGTCGACGGCGTCGGCGTAGCCGCGGGCGTATTCCCAGGTCACGTAGTGGTCCGGGTCGGGGTCGTAGGCGGGCTCGTGCACGCGCGGGCGGCCGGAGTCGAGCAGGTGGCGCAGGTTGCCCCGGAGCAGGTCCCAGTCGAAGTAGTGCGGCTCCCGGCAGTCCTCGCAGTCGACCACCAGGCCGCGGATGCCCTTGGGGGAGAGCAGCACCTGGTAGACCTCGAGCTCGGCGAGGTCGGCGAGCAGGTCGGCGCGCTCCGAGGTCGAGAGCTCGCCGTACGCGTCGCCCTCGGGGTCGTCCAGGCCCGCGGTGGGGTCGGTCGGGTCCCCGTGGAAGGGGTCAATGGGCTCGTCGTGCTGCACCCCTTCACGTTAGACCCCTGAGCGCGGCAGCGCAGGCATGAGTCCCCCGCGCGTCAGCGACAGATCTCCATGAGGTGGGCCACCCCACGCCCGGGCGAATTCGGGCCTGGTCGGGCGCTGGGTACGATTCATTGGAGCCTCATCACACCCACATGCCGCGCTCCGGACCCAGGGGGACAAAAAGATGGATGCCGCCCGCGAGATTCCACTCGGCCTCACTTTCGACGACGTCCTGCTGGTGCCCGGCGAGTCGGACCTGATCCCCAGCCAGGTGACCACCCAGACCCGGTTGACCAGGAACGTCACCCTGCAGATCCCGCTGGTCTCCAGCGCCATGGACACCGTCACCGAGGCCCGGATGGCGATCGCGATGGCCCGCCAGGGCGGCATCGGCGTGCTGCACCGCAACCTCTCGGTGGAGGACCAGGCGGCCCAGGTCGACCTGGTGAAGCGGTCCGAGTCCGGCATGATCACCAACCCGGTGACCTGCTCGCCCGACGACACGCTGCGCGACGTGGACGCCACGTGCGCTCGCTACCGCATCTCCGGGCTGCCGGTCACCGACGCCGACGGCACGCTGGTCGGCATCGTCACCAACCGCGACATGCGCTTCGTGACCGACATGTCGGTGAAGGTGCGCGAGGTGATGACCCCGATGCCGCTGGTCACCGCGCCGGTGGGGGCGTCCAAGGAGCAGGCGCTGGCGCTGCTGCGCACCAACAAGGTGGAGAAGCTGCCGCTGGTCGACGAGAGCGGCCGGCTGCGCGGGCTCATCACCGTCAAGGACTTCGTCAAGACCGAGCAGTTCCCGCTGGCCACCAAGGACGCCGCGGGCCGGCTGCGGGTCGCCGCCGCGGTGGGTGTCGGCGACGACGGCTACAAGCGGGCCCGCGCGCTGATCGACGCGGGCGTCGACGTGGTCATGGTGGACACCGCGCACGGCCACAACCGGGCCGTGCTGGAGCTGGTCGCGCGGCTCAAGAAGGAGTCCGACGTCGACATCGTCGGCGGCAACGTGGCCACCTACGCCGGGGCGAAGGCGCTGGTCGAGGCGGGCGCGGACGCGGTCAAGGTGGGGGTCGGGCCGGGCGCCATCTGCACCACCCGGATCGTGGCGGGTGTCGGCGTGCCGCAGATCACGGCGATCATGGAGGCGGCCCGGGCCTGCGCGCCCGCGGGCGTGCCGGTGATCGGCGACGGCGGCATCCAGTACTCCGGCGACATCGCCAAGGCGATCGTGGCCGGGGCGGAGACCGTCATGCTCGGGCAGGCGCTGGCCGGTTGCGAGGAGAGCCCCGGCGACCTGGTCTTCATGAACGGCAAGCAGTTCAAGGCGTACCGCGGCATGGGTTCGCTCGGCGCGATGCTGGCCCGCGGCCCGGCCGCGCAGTCCTACTCCAAGGACCGCTACTTCCAGGCCGACGTCACCCAGGCCGACAAGCTCATCCCCGAGGGCGTCGAGGGCCAGGTGCCCTACCGCGGCACCCTGGCCACGGTGGCCCACCAGCTCGTCGGCGGCCTGCGCCAGGCGCAGTTCTACTGCGGCGCGGCCGACATCGCGGAGCTGCGGGCCAAGGGTCAGCTGGTGCGCATCACCGCGGCGGGGCTCAAGGAGTCCCACCCGCACGACATCCAGATGACCGTGGAAGCGCCGAACTACCACTCGCGGTAGCGTCTGCATGCTTAAGCGAACCGCGGAGAGGACCCACTGTGCGTGACATCGTCGAGATCGGCATGGGGAAGACCGCCCAGCGCGGCTACCACCTGGATGACATCGCGATCGTGCCGAGCCGCCGTACCCGCGATGTGGACGACGTCTCGACGAACTGGCAGCTCGACGCGTACAAGTTCGGCATCCCGTGCGTGGCGCACCCGTCCGACGCCATCATGAGCCCGGCCAGCGCGGTGGCGCTGGGCCGGCTCGGCGGGCTGGGCGTGCTCAACGTCGAAGGCCTGTGGACCCGGTACGAGGACCCGCGCAAGCAGCTCGAAGCGCTGGCCGAGGCCGGCGAGGACGAGAACCTGACCGCCCGGCTGCAGCAGCTCTACGCCGCCGAGCCGATCAAGCCGGAGCTGATCGCGGAGCGGGTGCGCGAGATGCGGGCGCTCGCGGGCGACGGCGGCGGCAACGTCACCGTGGCGGTGCGGGTCTCCCCGCAGCACACCCTCGCGCTGGCCCCGGTCATCCTCGACTCCGGGGTGGACCTGCTGGTCATCCAGGGCACCATCGTGTCGGCGGAGCACGTCTCCACGGTGGACGAGCCGCTGAACCTCAAGGAGTTCATCGCCGACCTGGACCTGCCGGTCATCGTCGGCGGCTGCACCAACTACCAGACGGCGCTGCACCTGATGCGCACCGGCGCGGCGGGTGTCATCGTCGGCATCGGTGCCGACCACCTGACCACCAGCGACGCCGTGCTCGGCATCAAGGTGCCGATGGCCAGCGCGATCGCCGACGCCGCCGCGGCCCGCCGCGACTACCTCGACGAGACCGGGGGCCGGTACGTGCACCTGATCGCCGACGGTGACCTGCACACCTCCGGCGACATCGCCAAGGCGTTGGGCTGCGGCGCGGACGCGGTCATGCTCGGCGCGCCGCTGTCGCTGGCCGAGGGCATGCCCGGCAACGGCCTGTGGTGGCACCCGTCGGCCAGCCACCCGAAGCTGCCGCGCGGCTCGATCGGGCTGACCCCGGAGCCGCTCGGCACGCTGGAGCAGGTGCTCTACGGCCCGGCCACCGATCCGGACGGACTGCTGAACCTGTTCGGCGGCCTCAAGCGGGCCATGGCCAAGTGCGGCTACCGCGACCTGAAGGAGTTCCAGAAGGTCGGCCTGCTGCTCGACAACTGATCGACCGAGTGAGGCCCCGCCGCTGCTGTACGCAGCTCGGCGGGGCTTCGTCGTCGTTGCGGGCCGAGTCGCCGCCCCGCTTCGGCGGCGGCGGTTAGGGTGGAGGCTCTACGGCGGGAGGTCGCATGGTCAGGCGTACGTGGGTCGTGGCGGCAGCGGTGACGGCCGCGCTGCTGGGCGGCTGCTCGGGCCAGACCCGGCCCCTGTTCAGCGGCGCGGGCGCGCAGGAGTTCCCCGCTCCGGTTCCCGTGCCGGTCAACCTGGCCGGGGCCGGCGACCCGTACTTCCCCGGTTACGGCAACGGGGGTTACGACGTCTCGGCGTACGACCTGAAGATCAAGTATGACCCGGCGACGGACAAGCTGGCGGGCGTCGCCACGATGACCGCCACCGCCACCACCGACCTGTCGAAGTTCCACCTCGACCTGCACGGCCTCACCGTCGACAAGATCACCGTCGAGGGTGTGGCGGCCACCTCGACCCGGCAGGGCGACGAGCTGATCATCACGCCGGTCGTCCCGGTCGCGTCCGGCAAGCAGTTCGTCACCGTGGTCACCTACGGCGGCGTGCCCAAGGCGATCACCGCCCCCGACCTGGGCATCACCGGCTTCCTGACCACTCCCGACGGTGCCTTCACCCTCGGCGAGCCCGAGTCGGCGACCACCTGGTTCCCGGTCAACGACCACCCCAAGGACAAGGCGCTGTACGCCATCGAGCTGACCGTGCCCGGTGACCTCGACGCCATCAGCAACGGCCTGCTCGAAGGCAAGTCCACCGCGAACGGCTGGACCAGCTGGCGCTGGAAGGTCACCTCGCCGATGGCCCCCTACCTGGCCACCTTCGTGATCGGCGACTACCGGACCGTCGAGGGCGTGCACAAGGGCAAGCCGGTGCTGACCGCGATCGCCGAGACGCTGCCCAAGGGCGACATCGACGAGGCCATGGCGAAGACCACCGAGATCACCGACTTCCTGGAGCAGTACTTCGGCCCGTACCCGTTCGACGCGTACGGCGGCATCGTCATCGACGACGAGCGGGTGCGCTACGCGCTGGAGACGCAGACCCGGCCGGTCTACTCGAACGCGTTCTGGAGCCGCGGGCAGAACACCGTCGTGGTCGCCCACGAGCTGGCCCACCAGTGGTTCGGCGACAGCGTGTCGGTGGAGCGCTGGGAGCACATCTGGCTCAACGAGGGCTTCGCGACCTACGCCCAGTGGATGTGGGGCGAGAAGATCGGCGTGTCCACCATCCAGGAGGAGTTCGACTCCCGGTACGACGACCCGGGCAACCGGATCTGGGACATCGCCCCCGGCGCGCCCGGCGCGGACAACATCTTCTCCGGCAGCGTGTACGACCGCGGCGGGATGACCCTGCACGCGCTGCGCAAGCTCGTCGGCGACGACAAGTTCTTCGAGATCCTCAAGACCTGGGCCACCGAGCAGCGCGACGGCAACGCCAACACCGCCGAGTTCATCACCCTCGCCGAACGCGTCAGCGGCCAGAACCTGACCGACTTCTTCCAGAAGTGGCTCTTCGAAACCGGCCGCCCCGCCCAGTGACCTCCGCGCCGTCCGGCGCTTCCGCCACGATCGCCGTTTGCGGTCAGAAACTGGAGTTCCACCCGAGCTTATGACCGCTACCGGCGATCTTGTCCTTCTCGGGAGTGTGGACGGGCGCGGGTGGGCTGAGGGTGCGAGCCATGGGTGCCACCCGCGCCCGGGTCTCATCCGGAGGTGCGGCGATGCGGCCGTCTCGGGGCAGGCTCGTGACCGGCCCAATCCTGGTAGTGGACGATGAGCCGCCCGCCGTGGACGCGCCGGTCGCAGGGATGGGGTCGGCCGCACGACGTGCAGCAGCCCGTGCCGTCTCGCCGGTGCACCGCGAGCAGGTGGTGCCCGTAGGCGGCCTGAGCTTCGGCGTACCTGAGGAATTCCGGTTCGGCCAGCGGTGCGTCCATGCGGGCACGGTATGGCGGGGCGGTCGAGCGGCGCGGCGTCCGTCGGGACGTCGATCCGGTGACATCCGGGGCGTCATTTCGGCGTCATCGGCGTATGGTTCTGGTATGACGGCTCCAAACGCGACACTGCGCGCCGTGCGCATGGGCATGCTCATGAGCCAGGACGACTTCGCCCGCGCCATCCGCGACGCCGGGCAGCGGGCCGGTGTGCCCAACGATGCCAACAAACGGCTGGTCCAGCGTTGGGAGTCAGGCGTCATCGTCACTCCGCGGCCGACGTACGCCCGTGCCTTAGAGGTCGTCACCGGTCTGCCGATCAGTGCCCTGGGGTTCTCTCTCGCGGTGCCCAACCCGCCTGCTGGTGGTGACGGCATGGGCAATGTGAACGTGGACCCGACGGTCATCCCGAGCCAGGCGCTGCCGAGCCTGCCGCGCGCCGCTGCGGCGTCCGGGGCCAACCACTCCGGCATCTGGCTCAGCCGGTACGAGTACCACTCCAGCGGTCGTGAGGGGACCTTCGTCGGCGTGCACTACGTGGTCGTGCTCCAGCACGGCGACCGGCTCACGGTGCGCAGCCTGCCCGGCTCCTCGGACTCGCCGCTCACCCTGGATCTGACCGTGGACGGCAACGTCGTCACCGGCACCTGGGTGGAGCAGACGGCCGTGGACGGCTACTACCGCGGTGCCCGCTACCACGGGGCGATCCAGCTGCTGGTCGAGCCGACCGGGCGGCGCATGGCGGGTCAGTGGGTCGGGTTCGGCAAGGAGATGGACGTCAACACCGGCCCCTGGGAACTGGTCTTCCAGGAGGCCTCCACCAACAAGGCCGCCATGGACCGCTACAACCGCCCGCCGACCCCCTGACCGCCCCGGCGGCCCGCCACCAAGCGGGAAGATCGCCGTTTCAGGTCAGGAAGTCGGGTTGGACCCCGGTTCCTGACCTGAAACGGCGATCATGCCCCGGAGGCGGAGCCGGGTAGGGGAGCGCGCGGCTCTTCCGCGAAGTTAACTGGCCGGTAATAATCGCGGCATGCGCTACGACGTGGTGGTGATCGGCTCGGGGTTCGGCGGGAGTGTGGCGGCGCTGCGGCTGGCCGAGAAGGGCTACTCGGTGGCCGTGCTGGAGGCGGGGCGGCGCTTCGCCGACCAGGACTTCCCGAAGACGAGCTGGCGGCTGCGGCGCTTCCTGTGGGCCCCGGCGCTGGGCTGCTACGGCATCCAGCGGATCACCCTGCTGCGCCCGGACAAGGGGCACGACGGCGCGGGCGTGCTGGTGCTGTCCGGCGCGGGCGTCGGCGGCGGCTCCCTGGTGTACGCGAACACGCTGTACCGCCCCCTCGACGCCTTCTACGGCGACCCGCAGTGGCGCGACATCACCGACTGGAAGGCCGAACTGGCCCCGCACTACGACACCGCCGAGCGCATGCTCGGCGTGACCGTCTACAACCGCACCACTCCGGCCGACGAGGCGATGCGCAAGGTCGCCGAGCGTATGGGCGTCGGCGACACGTTCCACCCGACCCCGGTCGGCGTCTTCCTGGGTATGCCGGGCAAGTCCGTGCCCGACCCGTTCTTCGACGGCGCGGGCCCCGAGCGGGCGGGCTGCCTGCACTGCGGCGAATGCATGACCGGCTGCCGCCACAACGCCAAGAACACCCTGGTCAAGAACTACCTGTGGCTGGCCGAGAAGGCCGGTGCGCAGATCTTCCCGATGTCGACGGTCACCGCGGTGAAGCCGGTCGAGGGCGGCGGCTACCGGGTGGAGCTGGTCCGGACCGGGGCGCGGTTCGGGCGGCGGCGGCGCGCGGCCGGCGGCGGGGTGATCGAGGCTGGGCAGGTGGTGTTCGCGGCGGGCGCGCTCGGCACGCAGCGGCTGTTGCACGGCATGAAGGCCGCCGGCGATCTGCCGCACCTGTCCGACCGGCTCGGCGCGCTGACCCGGACCAACTCCGAGTCGCTGGTCGGCGCGACGGTGCTGCCCGGCCAGGCCCGTCAGCGAGGGCTGAAGTACACCGAGGGTGTGGCGATCACGAGTTCGTTCCATCCGGACGAGCGCACCCACATCGAGCCGGTGCGCTACGGCAAGGGCTCGAACTCGATGGGGCTGCTCCAGTCGGCGCTGACCGACGGCGGCCCGGGGCGGGGGCGGCGCTGGGCCGCGGCGATGTTCCGGTGGCCGTTCGCGTACCTGCGCGCCATGTCGGTGCGTGACTGGTCCAACCGGACCATCATCGCGCTGGTCATGCAGTCGGCGGACAACTCGCTGACGGTGCGGCTGCGGCGCGGCGGGCTGCGCTCGACGCAGGGCCACGGCGCGCCGAACCCGACGTGGATCCCGGCCGGCAACGAGGCGGTGCGCCTGCTGGCCGAGGAGATCGGCGGGCTGCCGGGCGGGGCGCTGCCGGAGGTGCTCGACATCCCGCTGACCGCGCACATCCTGGGCGGCGCCGTGATCGGGGCGGACCCCGAACACGGGGTCGTGGACCCGTACCAGCGCGTTTTCGGGCATCCGGGGCTGCACGTCGCCGACGGGGCCGCGGTCGCCGCGAACCTGGGCGTGAACCCGTCGCTGACCATCACCGCGCAGGCCGAGCGGGCGTTCGCGGCGTGGCCGGTGAAGGGCGAGCCGGATCGGCGGCCGCCGTTGGGCGAGCCGTACCGGAAAATCACCTGACCGTGACCTGAACGCGATGCGCACGCCCCAGCCTGACCGGGTGGACGAGAGCCGCCGGAGAGAGCCCGGGCGCGCCGACGTGGTGTACGTGCTGCTGCTGGTGCAGGTCGGCGCGGGCCTGCTGGCGATGCTCGGCGAGCTGCTGTTCATGGGCGGCAACCCGCTCTACGCGCTCGCGCCGATGACGAAGGCGGCGGTGACGCTGGTGTTCGCGGCGCTGGTGGTGCGCGGGCGGCGCGGCGCGTTGATCGGCGTGGTGGCGCTGCAGTTGCTGACGCTGGCTGGGTTCGCGGTGAGCGTCGTGGCCGGGGCGCTGCCGCAACTGGACTTCACACCCACGCTGACAGGGCTGCTCACCGGGGTGGCGCTGCCGGTCGCGGTGACCGTGACCTGCGTACGCCTGCTGATCGAACCGGAGCCGGAACCGGCCGCACCGGGGGTGGCCGGATGAATCCGGTGGAGTCGCTGCTCACAGGTATCGCACCGGAGCACACGGCCGCGCTGGCCGCTGGGATCGTGGCCTGCCTGTTCCTGCCGTTCCTGCGGGGCGGTCCGGCCGGGCCGGTGCCGCGCTGGTCGTTCGTGCTGCTCGGCGCGGCGGGCGCGGTGCACCTGGCGCTGCCGCTGGGCCACCGGGACAGTGCCCTGCTGACCGTGGGCTTCCTCGGCAGCGGCATCGGCTACGGGCTGTTGGCGTGGCTGGCCTTCACCGGCCGCCGGGGCTGGCGGACCGGCACGGTGCTGCTGGTCCCGCTGAACCTGCTCGGCTACGTGATCGTGCTGCTCCGGGGCGGTGAGGAGGCCGACCAGGTCGGCATCGCCGCCGCCCTGGTGGAGTTGGTCGCGTTCGGGCTGGCCGCCGTGCCGCAACGGGTTCCGGGTCGCCCGCGCCGACTGCTGCGTGGGCTGGGCTCGACGTCCACGGTCGCCGGGGTGCTGCTGACCGGTCTGGTCATCTGGCTGTCGACGCTCCAGGCACACCAGTCGGCCGGGTCGGCGGCGAGCGCGGAAGAGGCCCCGGCGGTGGGGCACAGCCACGCGGGCGGTCACGAGCACCTGGCCCGTGCCCAGGCCGGGGTCATCATGCGCCCGCTGCCGGGTGACCACCACCCGACCGCCGCGCAGTCGGCGGCCGCCGCCCGCCTGGCGTCGGCGACCAGGGAGTCGATGCGCCGGTTCGCCCGCCTGGCAGACGCCCTGGCCGCCGGATACCGGCTGCCGATCACCGGCCGGACCGGCACCGATGTGCACCTGGAGCATCCGGGGTTCAAGGCCGACGGAGCCGTGCTCGATCCGGCCCGCCCGGAGATGCTGGTGTTCGCCATCGAGGACGGGCGGGCAAGCCTGCTCGGTGTGGTGTTCGTGATGGAGCGCGCCGGTGCGGCGGGCCCCGATCCGGGCGGGCCGGTGACCCGCTGGCACGCGCACAACCTGTGCCTGTCGGTCGCGCCGCCGGGCATCGGCGTGGTCACCCCGTACGGCGGCTGCCCGGCGCTGGCCGTGGCGGTCACCGTGCCGGAGATGATGCACGTCTGGACCTCCGACCCGCCCGGTGGCGCGTTCGCCGAAGGAGTCGAGCAGGTTTGGGCGCGGGACTACCTCCACAGGAACGGTCTGCCCACTTAAGGTGATCGCCATGGGGAGGATCTTCACCGCTCGTATGACGACGGTCGCCGTGCTCACCCTGGCCCTGGCCGGGTGCGGCACGTCCGAGCAGCCCGAACAGCCGCAGTTCCAGCAGGCCGCGTCGCCGCAGGCGATGCCGTCCGCGGAGCCCTCGGCCGCGGAGCCGTCGCCGTCGGTGAAGCCGTCGCCGAAGCCGACGAAGAACGCCGCGGTGCTGGAGCGGGGCGAGGGCACGTTCGTCACCGCGGCGGGCAGCTCGCCGATCGTCGGCGACGCCGGCACGCTGCGCCGGTATCAGGTGCAGGTGGAGGAGGGCATCACCGCGTTCGAACCGGACGGGTTCGCGGCTGTGGTCGAGGAGGTGCTGGCCGACGAGCACAGCTGGATCGCCTCGAAGAAGTGGCGCTTCCAGCGGGTCGCGCCGGGCGCCGCCTCGAACTTCCGGATCATGCTGTCCACCCCGGGCACCACCGACCGGCTCTGCGCCAAGGCGGGTCTGCAGACCAACGGCATCTTCTCCTGCCGGTACGGCGACAACGTCGTGATCAATCTGCGGCGCTGGACCAACGGCGCGGACGGGTTCACCGACATGGAGGTGTACCGCCACATGGTGATCAACCATGAGGTCGGTCACTTTCTCGGCAAGGGCCACGTCAACTGTCCGGGCAGCGGCAAGCTCGCGCCGGTGATGCAGCAGCAGACCAAGTCGTTGCAGGGCTGCAAGCCCAACCCGTACCCGTACCCGGACGGGGTCCACTACGTGGGGTGACCTGCGTCGCACCCTAAGATTGACGTCATGACGACGCCTCGCCCCGTCCTGGTGGTTGACTACGGTGCCCAGTACGCCCAGCTGATCGCCCGTCGGGTGCGGGAGGCGCGGGTCTACTCCGAGATCGTGCCGCACTCCATGCCGGTCGAGGAGATGATGCGCAAGAACCCTGCCGCGATCATCCTGTCCGGCGGCCCGTCCAGCGTGTACGAGCGCGGCGCTCCGCAGGTCGACGCGACGCTGTTCGAGCAGGGTGTGCCGGTGTTCGGCATCTGCTACGGCTTCCAGGCGATGGCCGCCGCGCTGGGCGGCACGGTCAGCCACACCGGCCTGCGCGAGTTCGGCGGCACCGTGGTCGAGGCGCAGCCCGAGGCGGGCGTGCTCTTCGCGGGCCTGCCCGCGCGCCAGGACGTGTGGATGAGCCACGGCGACTGCGTGAGCGCCGCTCCGGCCGGGTTCACCGTCACCGCCGCCTCGCCGGGCGCCCCGGTCGCCGCGTTCGAGGACGTCAGCCGCGGTTTCGCCGGGGTGCAGTTCCACCCCGAGGTGGCGCACACCCCGTACGGCCAGCGCCTGCTGGAGAAGTTCCTGCACGAGGTGGCCGGCATCGAGCCGGTCTGGACCATGGGCAACGTCATCGACGACCAGGTCGCCGCGATCCGCGCCCAGGTCGGCGATGCCGAGGTGATCTGCGGCCTCTCCGGCGGCGTCGACTCGGCCGTGGCCGCGGCGCTCGTGCACAAGGCCGTCGGTGACCAGCTGACCTGCGTCTTCGTCGACCACGGCCTGCTGCGCGCGGGCGAGGCGGAGCAGGTCGAGCGCGACTACGTGGCCGCGACCGGCATCAAGCTCAAGGTCGTCGACGCGACCGAGCGCTTCCTGGGCGCGCTGGCCGGGGTCACCGACCCCGAGCAGAAGCGCAAGATCATCGGTCGGGAGTTCATCCGGGTCTTCGAGGCGGCGGCCCGCGAGATCGCCACCGCCGGCGACGTGCGCTTCCTGGTCCAGGGCACGCTCTACCCGGACGTGGTGGAGTCCGGCGGCGGCACCGGCACCGCCAACATCAAGAGCCACCACAACGTGGGCGGCCTGCCCGACGACCTCAAGTTCGACCTGGTCGAGCCGCTGCGCATGCTGTTCAAGGACGAGGTGCGGGCGCTGGGCCAGAGCCTGGGCCTGCCCGAGGAGATGGTCTGGCGGCACCCGTTCCCGGGTCCGGGCCTGGCCATCCGCATCATCGGCGAGGTCAACCAGCACAACCTCGACATCCTGCGCGCGGCCGACCTGATCGCCCGCCAGGAGCTGAGCGCGTCGGGGCTGGACCGCGACGTGTGGCAGTTCCCGGTGGTGCTGCTGGCCGACGTGCGCTCGGTCGGCGTGCAGGGCGACGGCCGCACCTACGGCCACCCGGTGGTGCTGCGCCCGGTCTCCAGCGAGGACGCGATGACCGCCGACTGGTCGCGGCTGCCGTACGACCTCATCGCCCGGATCTCGACCCGCATCACCAACGAGGTGCGGGAGATCAACCGGGTCACCCTGGACGTGACGAGCAAGCCGCCGGGCACCATCGAATGGGAGTGAATCCCGCTTTTCTCTGATCAAGGCCTCACCCTTACCGGGTGGGGCCTTTGATCACTTCTGGGGTAGGCCGAACGGCCGGTACAAACCATCGTTTAACGGTGTAAACATGATCGTAAAATCGGACATCTTGTCGTGATCTTCGTGCCGGGGGAGAATGGTTTCTCGTGACCACCGCGCTGGAGCCGTTGCGGCGGATCGCCGCATACGCCGTCATCACCAACGAGACCGACCAGGTGCTCCTGGTCCGGGCCTCGATGCAGTCCGGAACACCGGGCGTGTGGTCCCTGCCTGGCGGGGCAGTGGACCACGGCGAGCATCCCAATGACACCGTCGTCAGGGAGACCGCCGCAGAGACCGGATTGAGCGTGGCCGTGACCGGGCTGCGCGACGTCCTGGCCGACATGCGGGCGCTGCCGCACCGCGGCGTCACCATCCACACCGACCGCGTCATCTACGCGGCCCGGGTTCGCGGCGGCGCGCTGCGGGAGCGCGTCGACCAGCCCACCGACCTGGTCGGCTGGTTCACTCCCGAGGAGGCGGCGAAGCTGCCGCTGCGGCCGTTCACGGCGGGCGCGCTGGGCATCACCGAGGCGGCGATCGACCTGCTGCCCGACGAGGTGCCCGACTTCCCGTCCTTCTTCGCCGCGCCGGGGCCCGACGGGCTGCACCGCGCGCAGCGCTTCGCGGCGTACGCCGTGGTCACCGACCGGCTGCAGCGGGTGCTGCTGACCCGGATCGCGGCCAACTATCCCGGCGCGGGCAAGTGGCACCTGCCCGGCGGCGGCACCGACTACGGCGAGCAGCCCGGGGTCGCCCTGATCCGGGAACTGGTCGAGGAGACCGGCCAGCGCGGCCGGCTCGGCGAGCTGCTCGGCGTGGCCAGCCACCGCGACCCGGCCTCGCTGGGCCCGGAGGGCTACCCCATCGACTGGCACGGCGTGCGGGCCTTCTACCGGGTCCGCGTCGACCGGGCCACCCAGCCCAAGGTGTACGACGTCGGCGGCTCCACCGCCGAGGCCCGCTGGGTCACCTCCGACGAGCTGGGCGAACTCGGCCCGGAAGACGTCACGGAGGTCACCGCCGAGGCCCTGAAGGCGGCGTCGCTGACCCGGCACGCAGCCTGACCTGCCCCGGGCCCGCCGCTCGGCGGGTCCGGGCGGCACCGGCCGGACGTGCCACGGGGGCGGCCGTGGCACGCGGCGGTCGTGTCGGGCGCGCCCGATAGCCTGTCCTGGTGAGCGGGGGCAGCGGGCGAATCGTGACGCTCGGGCGAGCCGCCGACGAGCGCGGCAAGGAGCAGGCGTGGAGAAGCGGCGGCGTATCGGGGCCTACGGCATAGCGCACGACGAGCAGGGCCGGTTACTGCTGGTCCGCTCGTCGGCCAAGTCCAACTTCCCCGGCGTCTGGTTCCTGCCCGGCGGCGGTCTGGAGCACGGCGAGGACCCGGCCGAGGCGGTGGTCCGCGAGTTCCGGGAGGAGACCGGCCTGACCGCCCGGATCGCGGGCCTGCGCGAGGTGACCTCGGACCTGGTCGAGTTCCCGTGGCGCGGGGTGCTGCTGCACCACGACCGGATCATCTACGACATGACCGTCACCGGCGGCGACCTGACCGTGGAGGCCGACGGCACGTCCGACCTGCCCGCGTGGATCGAGCCGTCGCGCCTGGGCTCGCTGGACCTGATCCCGTTCGCGGCGCGCACGCTCGGGCTGGACGCCACCGGCCCGGCCAGCGGGCAGCGCCCCGCCCAGCCCGACGAGGCGGGGGAGACGGGACCGAACGGCCGCCACCTCGGCGGCGGGCGCAAGGTCTCCCGCTTCGGGGCGTACGGCGTGGTCACCGACCCGGCCGGCCGGGTGCTGCTGTCGCTGATCGCGGAGAACTACCCGGGCGCGGGCAAGTGGCACCTGCCCGGCGGCGGCACCGACTTCGGCGAGACCCCGGCCATCGGCCTCGTGCGCGAGATCTACGAGGAGTCGGGGCAGGTGGGCGAGGTGACCGAACTGCTCCGGGTGAACTCGGCGCACAATCCCGCCGCGATGGGCCCCGAGGGCGAGCCGTACGACTGGTACACCGTGCGGGCCGTGTTCCGGGTGGAGGTGCCGGAGCCCACAGTGCCGTCGGTCACCGAGGCGGTCGGCGGGTCGACCGCGCAGGCGCGCTGGTTCACCCCGGCTGAGCTGGACGGTATTCCGCTGACCGAGTCGGCTCACCGAGAATTGCGACATATTTCCTGATTGCCGCTGTCGGGTAGACTCGGACGCTGACAAGACGAACAGCCCCCGGAGCGCTGCTGCCCTCCGCCGGGCGGATTGCCCCCGTCAGCAGGGACGGCGCACGAAGATCGCGCCGGGTATCGCCAAGGCACGCGGACGTGTGCGATGGTGTAGGCCGCAAAAGCCGGTCGGTCCGCTGAGGCGGCGGAAAGGAACCGAAACCGGTATGGAGGGACGACACGTGCCGAGAGCCTTATGGCGTCGGCGTCGCTTGACGGACAGCCCGCGCCCTGCGGGCCGCCAGTGGACCGGCCGCTTGCGTGCCGGTGGCTCCTTCGCCCGGCAGATGCTGCTGGTGCCGGTGGGCCGCCTGCGCAAGGCCGACCCTTCCGTTGCGACGAGCACCGCGCTGCCTGGCCTTGACCCGGTCGAACTGCGTTCCATCGAGCAGGCCGCCACGGCCGAGCCGGTGGAGCAGCCGACCCCGACGACGGTCCCGCTGCTGCCGGGCGAGCGCACGCTCGACCGCCGCATCAAGTTCGCGCTCGTACAGGCCTGCACGCTGAGCAGCCTGATGCTCGGCATGACCGCGATCTTCCTCGCGGTCATCGGCCGGCCCGACGGCCGCGCCCCGATGTACGGCGCGCTGTGCCTGCTGGCCTGCATCACCTTCGACGGCCTCGACGGCGCGCTTGCCCGCAAGTTCGGCGTCGCCAGCCCGTTCGGCGTGCAGATGGACTCGCTGGGCGACATGACCTCGTTCGGCATCGCAGCGCCCGTCGTCGTGTTCGCCACACTCCGGGGCAGTGTGCCCACGCCCGTCCTGATCGCGGCCTGCGCCATGGTCGCCTGCTGCGCGGCGATCCGGCTCGCCCGGTTCAACGTCTCGCCGAAGGACGGCCGCTTCTTCTGCGGCGTGCCGACCACCATGGCGGCGACCGTGCTGGCCGTGACGGTGCTGCTCAAGACCACGATGGGCAGTGCGCTGCCGGCCGAGGCGCTGGTGTTCGGGGTGGTGCTGCTGGCCATCGCGATGGTCTCCAGCTTCCCGTACGCCAAACTCGCGAAGGTGGTCAAGCTGCCGCCGACGCTGTTCCTGCTGCCGCTGGTCGGCCTGGTCTGGAACACGCAGGTGACCTTCGGCCTGCTGGTGCTGGTCTACCTGCTGAGCGGCCCGGTCATCTGGGCCCGCCAGCGCCGCGCCACCGCCCGCATGGCCTGATCACAGCTCCACAGAGCGCCGCCCCGGTCCACTGGACCGGGGCGGCGCTCTTTTGCACCCTCCCTGTGCCGCGCCCGCCCATGGAAAACGGCCCGGGGCCCGCGCCGCGTCGTGCGGCGGGGCCCCGGGCCGGGGAAGTGCTTCAGGTCAGCGCAGGCGGGCGATGACCGTGGAGCCGCCGGAGACGCGGTCGCCGGGGGCGACCAGGGCCTCGGCCTTGTCGGCGGGCAGGTAGACGTCGGTGCGCGAGCCGAAGCGGATCAGGCCGAAGCGCTCGCCCTTGGCCAGCAGCGCGCCGATCGGGGCCCGCTGCACGATGCGCCGGGCGATCAGGCCGGTCCGCTGGGCGACCACGACCCGGCTGCGGTCGGGGGTCTCCAGCACGGTGTACGCGGCGACGTTGTGCTCGGCCTCCGGCTTCATCGCGTTGGCGTACCCGCCGTCCTCGACGAAGTAGTCCACCACCTTGCCGGCCACCGGGGCCCGGTTGACGTGCACGTCGAAGACGGACAGGAACACCGCGATGCGCAGGAACTCCTCGTCGGCGAAGCGCTCGTCGTAGATGTGCTCCACGCTGAGGACCTTGCCGTCGGCCGAGGCGACGACCGCGCTCGGGTCGGCGGGCACCTCGCGCTCGGGGTCGCGGAAGAACGCGGCCACGGGGGCGGCCAGCAGCGCCGGCAGCACCCACGCCTTCGACTTCGGGCGGGTGGCCTTGAGGAACGCGGCCGCGCCCAGCGCGATGCCGGCCGCCGCGACGCCGTTGGAGTCGATGTTCATGGTGCCGTAGAGCGGCACGCTGGACGGCCGGAACGCCGGGCTGAGCTTGGCGGCCACGGCCGGGTCGACGTCGGTGAAGCGCAGGCGGTGCACGCGTACCGGCGGGGTGTTGCGCAGCACCAGGTCGGAGCCGACACCCTGGCGGGCCGCGATGCGGTCGAGCTCGTCGGTCGCGCCGCCGGACAGGCCGGGCAGGGCCACCGCGGCGATGATCAGCAGACCGCCGTCGGCGACGTACTTGCTCAGCTGCTCGACGGTGTTGCGGGCCTCCTCGCCGGAGCCGACCACCGGCTCGGCGACGATGACCAGGTCGGCGGCCTCGGCCGCGGCCAGGTCGTCGACGACCTTGACCCGCTCGGCGAGGAAGCTGCCCAGGGTGGCCAGGTGGCCCGCGACGCCCGCGTCGGCGGCGACGACGGTGAGCTTGTCGCCGGGCAGCAGCGCGTCCAGCGCCTCGGCCAGCACCAGCGAGTCCGCGGACGCGCCGACCAGCAGGGCCGTCTTGGGGCCGGCGTGGCGGGCCAGCTCGGTGGTCAGGGTGCGGGCGGCGCGGTCGCCGATCCGGATCTGGCCGAGCGGGCCCAGCGCGGGGGCGCCGGGACGATCGGTCGGGTGCTGGCTCATTCCTTCTCCTCAGTGCGCTCTTCGGCGGCGTGACCGGGCGTCGTGGTCGGTTCGCTGCGCTCGCTCACGCCTGCTGCTCGCTGCGCTCGTCGGCAGCCTGGCCGAGCGGGTCGTGCTCGCTCACGGCGGCTGCTCCTCGTCGTCGTCGACCGGTGTGTCTCACCGGTCAGCATAGAGCGCCCCCCACCGCGGGCTCGCGCGGTGAGGGGCGCTTGGTCGGGGGATGCTCAGGCGGCGTGCTCGGGCTCGGCCCGTTCCGCCTGCTCCGCCTCGTCCGGCGCGGGCTCGACCGCGGCCGGCTCGGCGGCCCGCCGGGGCGACAGGGCCCCGAGCACGGCCAGCACACCCAGGATCATCAGGCCGCCGGCGATGAACCAGCCCAGCGAGGGCAGCTCCACGTCGATGACCTCGCGGGCCAGGAACGCACCCGCGACGAGCAGGAAGACCAGGCCGAAGAAGAGCGAGACCGAGTCGGTGCGGTGGTTCTTCACCGGATCACCTCCGCGTGACCGAGGTTGACGTCGAGTACGAGCTTGAGCTTGCCGGGGCCCGGCTTGCCGTCGTCGCCGAGGCTGGTCTGGGTGTCGCGCTGCCCGGCCCCGCTGATGCTGCGACCGAACACGTCGGCGTCGGCCAGGTTGACCTCGGTGACGACCGTGACGTCCACGTCCGGCGGCACGATCACCTTCAGGTCGCCGCCGGTGATCTGAGCGGTGACCTGGATGTCCTTACCGGTCAGGTCGAGCCCGGTGAGGTCCAGGGTGGCCTCGCCGAAGCGGTGCTCGTACCGGTCGTGCAGGTCGTCGAAGGTGGTCGGGGCCCAGGTCACGCTGCCGGCCTGGGTGCGCTCGCGGCTCCAGTCGCCGCCCGCGGCGGCCATCGGCAGCGCCAGGGCGAGCGCGATGCCGATCACGATGTAGCCGCGGGCCCGGCCGAACCACGCGCCGATGACCAGGCCGACGCCCACCACGGCCAGCGCGGCGGCGACGTAGGTGCTGCCCGGCACGGACCGGCCGGTCATGTCGATCATGGCCAGGGCGCCGAGCGTGAGCATGGCCAGCCCGAAGATCAGCCGGCCGAGGCGGGACGGCTCCCGCTTCACCTTCGGCGCCTTGAGCGGGGGCGGCGGCGGAGGCGGGGCGGCGGGGGCGTACGGCCCGTGCGGGGCGAACGGGGGCCGGTAGCCGGTGGGCTCCACCGGCGGCGCCGGCACGGTCACCGCGGCCGGCGCGGCGGCCGGCACGGTGACCGGCGCCGCCGCGTAGTCCGGGGGCAGGTAGGTCGCGCCGGGGCGGCTGCGCGGCTGCTGGCCGGCCGTGTTGCGGCTCACCACCAGCGCGGCGATGACCAGCCCGATCGCCGCGATGACGGCGACCTCGAAGCTGTTGGTCACCGCCCCGATGAGGATCACCGTCAGCACGCCGATCACCAGCGTCAGCGTGGACGAGGTGCTGGAGTAGCCGCGGCCGAACAGCGCCTCGACCGGCGAGGAGCTGTCGCCCTCGGCCGGGGTGAGCAGCCAGGCCGCCAGGTAGATGACGACGCCCACGCCGAACACGCACAGCACGCCGATCAGCACCCGCCACAGCAGCGGATCGGTCTTGGTGGCGCGGCCCAGCGCGCCGCACACGCCGGCCAGGTAGCGGCCGTGGCGCGGCCGGATCAGGCCGTACGGCGCCGCCCAGGACACGTACGGGGAGGTGGGCTCGCCCTGGGGAGGGGGCGGAGCCTGCGCCGCGGGCGGAGCCTCCGCAGAGGGCGCCGCGCCGGGGGGCGTCGGGGTCTCATCGCTCATGCTGTCGATAGTCCCGCTGAGCAGGCCTGACCTGCCTCAGGCGGCGACCCTGAGCAGACCCTGAGAATGTCGCGTGGCCCATCTCCGGGGCCTCACCCGTGGGCGATGGCGCACCGATCGTGAAACCATCGGTGCTGTGCAGCCCTCCGTGCCGGAATACCCCCGCCTGACCCGCTCCCGCTCCGACCGTCTGGTCGCCGGGGTGGCCGGGGGCATCGCCGCGAACACCCGGCTGTCGCCGACGCTGATCCGGATCGCCTTCGTGCTGCTGCTGCCGATCAACGGCCTGGGCGCGTTGCTGTACGCCGCCTTCTGGGCCGTGCTGCCGGCCGGGCCGGGGGAGACCCGGCCCCGCTCGCTGCTGCGGCTGGCCCCCTTCGTGCTGGCCGGGCTGGCGCTGATGACGGTCAGTACGTTGATCAACCACAACGGCGGGATCGGGATGACCGTCGGCTGGCTGGTCGCCCTGGTCGCGGTCGGCGCGGGCATCATCTGGCACCAGAGCGACCCGGACCGCCGCCAGCGCTGGTCCGACGAGTCGCCGTCGGCGCCCTGGCTGGCCGCGCTCTCCGACGGTGACCGCCGGATCTACCTGCTGCGCTTCCTGGCCGGCGGGGTGCTGGTCGCGGTGGGCATCCTCGGGCTGGTCTTCCTCTACTCGCCGGTCGCCAACGTCTCCTGGGCCGACATGTGGCGGGCGATCGCGTTCGCGCTGGTGGCGCTCGCCGGCGTCGGCCTGGTGGCGGCCCCGGTGCTGTGGCGCACGCTGACCGCGCTGCGCGCCGAGCGCGAGGGCCGCATCCGTGAGCAGGAACGCGCCGAACTGGCCGCCATGGTGCACGACCAGGTGCTGCACACGCTGGCGCTGATCCAGCGCAACGCGGGCGACCCGGCGGCGGTGCAGCGCATCGCCCGCGGTCAGGAGCGCAGTCTGCGCAACTGGCTCTACCAGCCCACCGGGTCGCCGACCGAGCATTTCGCCGCCGCGCTGCAGCAGGCGGCCGCGGAGGTGGAGGACACCTACGGCATCGCCGTGGAGGCGGTGGTGGTCGGCGACCGCATGGTGGACGACAAGGTGGCCGCGATCGTCGCCGCGGCGCGCGAGGCGCTGGTCAACGCGGCCCGGCACGCCAAGGTCAAGACTGTGTCGTTGTACGCCGAGGCGGAGCCGACGATGCTGAGCGTGTTCGTCCGCGACCGGGGCGTCGGGTTCGACCCCAATGGTGTCGAGGAGCGGCGGCACGGCGTCCGTGGTTCGATCATCGGGCGCATGTCGCGGCACGGCGGCCACGCGGAGATCCGTAGCGAGGTCGGTGAGGGCACCGAGGTCAGACTGACCATGACGGTCACCTCCCCGAAGGAGCCCAAGGAGACGCCGGCATGAGCGGGCAGCACGAGCTGAGCGAGGAGTGAACATGACCACCGAGGACGGGCAGCGGTTGCGGGTGTTCCTGGTCGACGACCACGGGATGTTCCGGGCGGGTGTGCGGGCCGAGCTGGGCGCGCACGTCGACGTGGTCGGCGAGGCGGCGACGGTGGCCCAGGCCGTGTCGATGATCGGGTCGGTGGTCCCGGACGTGGTGCTGCTGGACGTGCACATGCCCGACGGCGGGGGCCGCGCGGTGCTCGACGCGGTGCGCAAGACCCAGCCGCAGGTGCGTTTCCTGGCGCTGTCCGTCTCCGACGCGGCCGAGGACGTGATCGGCCTGATCCGGGCGGGCGCGCGCGGTTACGTCACCAAGACGATCTCCCCGGACGACCTGGTGGACGCGATCCGGCGGGTCGCCGACGGGGACGCGGTCTTCTCGCCGCGGCTGGCCGGCTTCGTGCTGGACGCCTTCGCGGCCCGCCCGGACGCCCCCGTGGCCGACCCGGAGCTGGACCAGCTGACCAACCGGGAGCGCGAGGTGCTGCGGCTGCTGGCGCGGGGGTACGCGTACAAGGAGATCGCCAAGGAGCTGTTCATCTCCATCAAGACGGTGGAGACCCACGTGTCCAATGTGCTCCGCAAGCTGCAGATGTCCAACAGGTATGAATTGTCGCGTTGGGCCGCAGATAGACGCCTCGTGTAACTCTCGGTATCGCCCACAGGCTGGGATGCCAGTTACCATCGTGTTTCGTTCCTCGATCGACTACGGCGCTGACCAGCACAAAAACCGCTGGTCAGGGGGCGACGTAGAGATGTGAAGCATTTCTTTGCGGGATATCGGCGTCGTCCCGTCTCGGTAACGGGTTGGTATCAGGCCCTTCCGGCGCGTGCTCGCGGGGTGCGAAAGTGTGGCCACCTCACACCCCCTCGTGAGCGCCTGAGGAGGCACACGCATGCGTGGGATTACCCCATGGAAGGTGGCAGTCGGTCTGACCGCTGTCGCCCTGGCCGCGGCTGGTTGCACCAGCACGCCTGAGCCGGAGACCCCCAAGAACGACGGCTCGTTCATCATCAGCTGGGGCGAGCCCCAGAACCCGCTGGTGCCGGCCGGTACCTCGGAGACCCAGGGCGGCGTGGTCGTCGACGCGCTCTTCACCGGTCTGACGAACTACGCGGCTGCCGACGCCAAGACCGAGATGGCGAACGCCGAGTCGATCACCTCCGCTGACGGCGGTACGACCTGGACCGTCAAGCTCAAGTCGGGCTGGAAGTGGCACGACGGCACCCCCGTCACCGCGAAGAACTACGTCGACGCGTGGAACTACGCCGCGTACACCCCGAACGGCCTCATCAACGGCACGTTCTTCGGTGACATCAAGGGCTACGCCGACGTCACCAGCGAGGACCCGGACGGCGAGGGCCCAAAGGAGGCTCCGAAGCCGGCCAAGGACAAGATGGACGGTCTGAAGGTCGTCGACGACACCACGTTCGAGGTGACCCTGGGCGGCCCGTCGAACCTGTGGCCGATCAAGGTCGGTTACTCGGCGTTCATGCCGCTGCCGGACGTGTTCTTCAAGGACCCGGCCGCCTTCGGCCAGAAGCCGGTCGGCAACGGCCCCTTCAAGCTCGAGTCGTGGACCAAGAACGTCGAGCTGAAGGTCACCCGTAACGACGACTACCAGGGCGCCGACAAGCCGAAGGTGAAGGACGTCATCTTCCGCGTCTACACCGACGACTCCGCCGCCTACGAGGACGTCAAGCAGGGCCAGATCGACTTCCAGCAGCAGGTTCCGTCGGCCAAGCTGATCGGCGACCTGTACAAGACGGACTTCCCGTCGGCGTCGAGCAACAAGCCGGTTTCGACCTCCGCGTTCATCGCGATGCCGACCTGGCTGCCGGGTTACAACGACCCGAAGGTGCGCCAGGCGCTGTCGATGGCGATCGACCGCAAGCTGATCACCGAGAAGATCTTCAACAAGACCCGTATTCCGGCCAACGGCTGGGTCAACCCGAACATGGCCGGCTACAAGGCCGACGTGTGTGGCGAGTTCTGCACCTTCGACGCCGCCAAGGCCAAGGCCCTGTTCGAGTCGGCGACCACCAAGCCGAAGGAGATCTCGCTGGCCTACAACGGCGACGCCTCCCACAAGGACTGGGTCGACGCGGTCTGCAACAGCATCCAGACCTCGCTGGGTGTGCCGTGCGTGGGCAAGCCGTTCCCGACCTTCGGTGAGTTCCGCACCCTGGTCACCACCCAGAAGATGACGGGCATGTCCCGCGCCGGCTGGCAGGCTGACTACCCGCACATCGAGAACTGGCTGAACCCGCTCCTCAAGACGGGTGCCTCGTCCAACGACGGCAAGTTCTCCGACGCCGCCTTCGACGCCAAGCTGAAGGAGGCCGACAGCACCGCCGACCTCGCGGCCGCCGAGAAGCTCTACCAGGAGGCCGAGGCGATGCTGCCGGCGCTCATGCCGACCATCCCGCTGTGGCACTCGTCGCAGCAGTCGGTGTGGTCCGCCAAGCTCGGCACCGTCACCATCAACACCTTCGGCGAGCTCGACCTGGCCACGGTCACGGTCAAGTGAGCTAGACACCGGATATGAACCGGCGTGCCGGGCCTTCGCGGGCACGGCACGCCGGCGGGTCCGACCCCAGGTGACGCGGCGGGTGACCGCTGTGGCATGTGGGGTCGGCCCTATCTCGGCGAGGCTCAGTGAGGAGTAGTCATGGGGCGATATGCCCTCCGCCGTTTGCTGCAGGCGATCCCTGTCTTCATCGGCACCACCTTTCTCATCTGGTTCCTGGTGTGGGGACTACCAGGTGACCCGTTTGCAGGACGATGCGGCGAGCGGCAGTGCCCGCAGGCGTACGTCGACTTCATGACCGACAAGTTCGGCCTGGACGACCCGCTGCCGATCCAGTACCTGAACTATCTGACCAACCTGATGCAAGGCGAGTTCGGCCAGACCTTCAACGGCACCGAGATCGGCGAGCTGCTGGCGCAGGCGTTCCCGGTGTCCATCAAGCTCGCGCTGGTGGCCGTGGCCGCGGAGGCCCTGATCGGCATCACCGCCGGTGTGCTCACCGGCCTGCGCCGGGGCAGCTTCATCGACAACCTGGTGCTGGTGTCGACGCTGGTCCTGATCGCGCTGCCGATCTTCGTCATCGGCCTCGTGGCCCGCTACTCGCTGAACCTCTCCTCGGTGTCGCCGGAGGCGCCGCTGGTGGAGCTGATCATTCCAGGACTCATCCTGGGCAGCGGGTCGCTGGCCTACATCACCCGGCTGACACGGGTGAACCTGGTCGAGAACCGGCGGGCCGACTACGTGCGGACCGCGGTGGCCAAGGGCCTGACCCCGAGCCGCGTCACCGGTGTGCACACGCTGCGCAACTCGATGATCCCGGTGGTCACCTGGCTCGGCCTCGACCTCGGCTCGCTCATGGGCGGCGCCATCGTCACCGAGGGCATCTTCAACATCCGCGGCATCGGCGGCCTGCTGTTCGACTCGATCAACCGTAGGCAGTCCGGCGTCGTGGTATCGATCGTGGCGATCCTTGTGCTCGTCTACCTCGTCGTCAACCTGCTCGTCGACCTTCTGTACGGGGTCCTGGACCCGAGGATCCGCTATGAGTAGCCCCGAAGTGGCCACCCCCACGGCCGAAGCCGTCCCGATGCCGGTGACCCCGGCCCCCGTGGAGTCGGCTCCCAAGAAAGACAAGAAGGACAAGCCCCGTAGCTTGTGGACGGACGCCTGGTACGAGCTGCGACGCAAGCCGCTGTTCGTGATCTCGGCGATCCTGATTATGATCTTCGTGCTGATGGCGGCGTTCCCGTCGCTGTTCAGCTCCGTCGACCCGGCCGCGGCGGACCTCAACCGGAGCCTGACCAAGCCCGACTTCGGGGCCTGGTTCCAGTTCGGCAAGGGTGGCCAGTTCGGCTACAACGTGCAGGGCCAGGACATCTACGCCCGCACGATCTACGGCGCCCGCGCCTCGATCGTGGTCGGTCTGTCCGCCGTCATCGGCAACATGCTGCTCGGCGGGTTCTTCGGCATCCTGAGCGGCTACCTGGGCGGGTGGACGGACACGCTGCTGGCGCGGTTCGGCGACATCTTCCTCGGCCTGCCGTTCGTGCTCGGCGCGCTGGTGATCCTGTCGACCTTCGCCCCGGTGCAGAGCAACCCGAGCGCGTTCCGCATCACCAGCCTGGTGATCGCCACGTTCATCGCGCTGGGCTGGCCGTCGTTCGCCCGCATCATGCGGGCGGCGGTGCTGTCGACCAAGCAGCTGGACTACGTGCACGCCGCGCAGGCGCTGGGCGCCCGGCCGGGCCGGGTCGTCTTCCGGCACGTCCTGCCCAACTCCGTCGCCCCGATGGTGGTCGTCGGCACGATCACGCTCGGCGCGTACATCGGCGCCGAGGCGACGCTGTCCTTCCTCGGTGTCGGCCTGCGGGAGCCGGTCGTCTCCTGGGGCATCATGATCGGGCAGAGCCGGCAGTTCATGGAGGCCGCTCCGTACATGATGGCCTTCCCGGCCGCATTCCTGGCCATCGCGGTGCTCAGCTTCGTCATGCTCGGCGACGCCGTGCGCGACGCACTCGACCCGAAGCTGCGCTAGGAGAGCGACGTGAGTGACATCAAGGTGAAGACGGCGCCGGTCCAGGGCGTCGACGGCCGCTCCGGCGGCCACCTGCTGGAGGTCGAGAACCTCCACGTGGAGTTCCGCACCCGCGACGGCGTCGCGAAGGTGATCAACGGAGTGTCGTACCACGTGGACGCGGGTGAGACGCTGGCGGTGCTCGGCGAGTCCGGGTCCGGCAAGAGCGTCACGGCGCAGACCATCATGGGCATCCTCGACACCCCGCCGGGCTTCGTGACGGGCGGTTCCATCCGCTTCCGCGGCAAGGACCTGCTCACCATGGGCAAGGACGAGCGCCGGCTGGTCCGCGGCGAGGGCATCGCGATGGTGTTCCAGGACGCGCTCTCGGCGCTGAACCCGGTCTTCACGGTCGGGTTCCAGATCGCCGAGCTGTTCCGCAAGCGGCGGGGCATGAGCCGCGCCGACGGGTACAAGCGTGCCGCGGAGCTGCTGGACCTGGTGAAGATCCCGGCAGCGAAGACGCGCCTGAAGGACTTCCCGCACCAGTTCTCCGGCGGCATGCGCCAGCGCGTCATGATCGCCATGGCGCTGGCGCTGGACCCCGAGGTGCTGATCGCGGACGAGCCCACCACGGCGCTCGACGTGACGGTGCAGGCCCAGATCATGGACCTGCTGGCGGAGATCCGCCGCGACCGGAACATGGGCATGATCCTGATCACCCACGACCTCGGCGTGGTCGCCGACGTCGCGGACCGGATCGCGGTCATGTACGCGGGCCGGATCGTGGAGCAGGCCGACGTGCACGCGCTGTACGGCAAGCCCTGCCACCCGTACACGCTGGCCCTGCTGGACTCGCTGCCGCGCCTGGACCTCAAGGGCCAGGAGCTCAACACCATCAAGGGCCTGCCGCCCAACCTGCTGCGCATCCCCTCGGGCTGCGCGTTCCACCCGCGGTGCCGGATGGCGAAGGACATCTGCTCGAGCGAGCGTCCCGCGCTGATCGAGCTGGGTGGCGTCCGGGCCAGTGCCTGTCACTTCGCAGAGGAGCTGTACGGCCGTGAGTGAAGTGATCCTCGAAGTACGCGACCTGGTCAAGCACTTCCCGATCCGCCAGGGCATCGTCTTCAAGCGCACCATCGGGCAGATCAAGGCGGTCGACGGCGTCTCGCTCGACCTGCACAAGGGTGAGACCCTGGGCATCGTCGGCGAGTCGGGCTGCGGCAAGTCGACGCTGGCCAAGCTGCTGATGAACCTGGAGAAGCCGACCTCGGGCGAGGTGCGCTACCAGGGCCGGGACGTGCTGCGGCTCAGTCCGGCGGACCAGCGCAAGCTGCGCCGCAACATCCAGCTCGTCATGCAGGACCCGTACACCTCGCTCAACCCGCGGATGACCGTGGGCGACATCATCGGGGAGCCTTTCGAGATCCACCCCGATGCCGCGCCCAAGGGCGACCGGCGGCGCAAGGTGCAGGAACTGCTCGACGTGGTCGGTCTCAACCCCGAGCACATCAACCGGTACCCGCACCAGTTCTCCGGCGGCCAGCGCCAGCGCATCGGCATCGCCCGGGCCCTGGCGCTCAAGCCGGAGGTCATCGTCTGCGACGAGCCCGTGTCGGCACTCGACGTGTCGATCCAGGCGCAGGTCATGAACCTGCTGGACCAGCTCCAGAAGGACTTCAACCTGTCGTACATCTTCATCGCCCACGACCTGTCGGTGGTGCGCCACATCGCCGACCGGGTCGGTGTGATGTACCTCGGCAAGATGGTCGAGGTCGGCACGGACGACGACATCTACACGCGGCCGACGCACCCGTACACGCAGGCTCTGCTGTCCGCGGTGCCGGTGCCGGACCCGACGGTGCGTCAGCACAAGGCGGTCATCCGGCTGGAGGGCGACGTCCCGTCGCCGGCCAACCCGCCGTCGGGCTGCCGTTTCCGCACCCGGTGCTGGAAGGCCCAGGAGATCTGCGCGACGGAGCCGCCGCTGCTGCAGATCCGCCCCACCTCGGGGCACCCGAGCGCGTGCCACTTCGCGCAGGAGAAGGACGTGGTGCACGCGGGGTAGGAGTGTCTCCCGGTGGCGAACGGTCAGGTGGGGTTGAGCCTCCGGCCGGACCGCCCGCCACCGGGTCAACATAGAGCAGGGCACCGTCCGCGTAGCGGGCGGTGCCCTGTGCATGTGGGGTCAGGCCGGGGAACAGGTCATCGTCGCCCGCGGTAGCGGCTGCTCGGCGTCATCCGGAGCGCAGCGGAGATGACGTCGATTAAGGCCGCGGTAGCCGGCGAGCATGTCACAGTGGGCCGCGGCCGGCGCGGAGGATGAGGAGGGCCAGCTGGGTGCCGTCGGGGCCGAGTTCGGCGCGGAAGCGGTCCATGATCTCGCGCTCGCGGCTGAGCACCAGGCGGGTGCCGCCGGAGGCGACGCGGGTCTTGCCGACCTGCTGCGAGATCTCGGCACGCTCCTTCCACAGCGCGATGAGGGCGGCGTCGATCTGGTCGATGCGCTCCCGCATCGAGGTGATCTCGGTGGCTGCCTCCGGCGCGGTGGTGCCGGTCTCGTGGGCGATGGCGCTCATGTGGGACTCCTCAGTGGGATTGTCGCTCACCAGTGGCCGGGACAAAGGCGAAAGCCCCGGGCTCTGGGAGCCCGGGGCTTTCGTGAGGTCTGTGTGCTCAGGCGCGACCTACGACTGCCGGGTTCCCGGAGCCATAGGTAAAGTAGAACGCCTGGTTGATCACGTTGCCAAGTATGCCACGGATACCTCGCTGCGCAAGCACGTCGACCATCATGTGAGACCTTGATCTATCCGCGCCGCGCTCAGCCGAGCTTGGTGATGCGGTTGGCCGGCCCCGGGTTGACCGGGCCCGTGGCCAGGTACGCCACCAGCGCGTCGACGTCGAAACCGGGCGCGTAGACCCGGCCCGTCCCTGCGGTCAGCGCCGTGAAGTTGTCGCCGCCGTTGGCCAGGAAGTCGTTCGTGGTGACCTTGTAGGTCGCGGCCGGGTCGATCGGCGTGCCGTTCAGCGTCAGGCCGGAGACCCGGCTGCCGAGCGGCAGAGTGCTGTCGTACGAGTACGCGAAGCCCGCCGAGATCTGAAGGATCTTGGTGGTGTTCTGCCCGGCGTGGCCTGCGAACTGCTGCTCCAGTACCGCGTCGAGCTGCGCCCCGGTCAGCGAGTAGGTCACCACCAGGTTGTTGAACGGCTGGACGGTGAACGCCTCGCCGTACGTGACCTGGCCGGGGGCTTCGCCACCGGGCGAGTTCGCGTAGGTGATCGCGGCCCGGATGCCGCCCGGGTTCATCAGCGCGAGCTGCGCCCCGGCGGAGGCGGTGTAGGCCAGCTGGGCGTCGGCGATGACATCGCCGAGCGGGCTCTCGCCGCTGGGCTGCACGTCACGCACGATGTCGGCGGAGACGCTGCCGACGACCCGGTTGGCCAGCGGCGCCACGGCGGTGCGGTACTTGTCCGCGATCACCTTGGCGGCCGGGTCGACCAGCGCGGGGTTGCGCACGAACACGCCCGGCGCGGTGGTCTGCCAGGTGCCGTCGGCGTTGCGCACACCGTTCTCGGTCACGACGTTGTGCGCCTCGATCGAGGTGAAGGTGCGGCTGCGCCGGTCCATGGTCAGCGTGATGTCGGTGACCAGCTGGCCGTTGGTGCCGGCGCTGGTGACGACGACGGGCTTGCCCGACTTGTTGGGCAGCGAGCACGAGTAGAAGCGGTGCGTGTGGCCGGAGACCACGACGCCGATCTCGTCGCGCAGGCCGGCCACGATCGGGGAGATCACGCCGGTGAACCCGTCACAGGTGGAGACGTTGCCGGTGGCGCCCTGCTGGCCGCCCTCGTGCAGCAGCAGCACCTGCGCCTTGACGCCGAGCAGGCGGAGCAGGCCGCTCCACAGGTTCGCGGTCTCGACCTCGTCGCGGAAGTCGACCGTGGTGATGCCCGCCGGGTTCACGATGCCCGGGGTGCCCTCCAGCGTCATGCCGATGAAGCCGACCGGCACGCCGTCGATGATCTTCACGTCGACCGGCGGCAGGATGGGCAGCTTGGTCCGCTTGTCGGTGACGTTCGCGGCGAGGTACTGGAACTCCGCGCCGTCGAAGCCGTCGCCGGCGAAGCAGCCCTCGACCGGGTGGCAGCCGCCGTGCTGCATGCGCTTGAGCTCGGTGACGCCCTCGTCGAACTCGTGGTTGCCGACCGAGGACACGTCCAGGCCGAGCTCGCTGAGCAGCTCGATGGTGGGCTCGTCGTGGAACGCCGCGCTGACCAGCGGGGTGGCGCCGATCATGTCGCCGGCGCCGACGGTCACGACCTCCTGGCCGGCCGCCTCGCCCTCGGCGCGCAGCTTCTTGACCCAGTGGGCCAGGTATTCGACACCGCCCGCGGGGGTGCCGAGCACCGCCGCGCCGCTGCCGGTCGGCGGGTCGATCGCGCCGTGGAAGTCGTTGAACGCGAGAAGGTTTCCGTACGCCGTGTGGCCGGCCGGAGCCGCCGCGGCCATGTTCACCGACACGGGCGTGAGGGGGTTCCACGCCGGGGTGGAAGAAGCGCTCGAACCGCTGCTCAGCGGGATCGTCGCGACTACGGCCAGCGCCAGCGCCGGTAGCGCCAGGTGCCGCATTGTGCCTGCCCAGCCCCGAGAACGGGGGTGATTCATGGGGGGCCTCCAGAGTCGGCATCGCGCGGGGGTGCGCGATGATTTATGAAGGCATCCTTGCGTATGCGTATCCGCCGCGCCACCGCCCATCGGTGACACCTGCACGACCGTCTCGCTACGGACCGGTTTCACGCTCACCGGTGGCGGGCTGGGTCGATGTCGGTGGGGGCGCATAGACTCTCCAGACGATGCATGCGCTCTTCGATCTCCCCGAGATGACGCCGTCCGAGACGACGCCCGGGGCCAGGCCCGCCACCGCGAAACCGCCCGCCGAGAAGGCCTCCGGCGGTTCCTGGCCGTCCCAGGGCGACCGCGCCCCCACCGAGTCCGGCCCGCGTGTAGCGGCGCTCCTGGAGGGCCTCAACGAGCCCCAGCGGGCGGCTGTCACCCACGAGGGCACACCGCTGCTCATCGTCGCGGGCGCGGGCTCCGGCAAGACCCGGGTCCTCACCCAGCGCATCGCCTACCTGCTGGCCGCCCGGGGCGTGCACCCCGGCGAGATCCTGGCCATCACGTTCACCAACAAGGCCGCCGGCGAGCTGCGCGAACGGGTCGCGGCGCAGGTCGGCAACCGGGCCCGGATGATGTGGGTCTCCACGTTCCACTCGGCCTGCCTGCGCATCCTGCGCGCGGAGCACGAGCACGCCGGCCTCAAGTCGTCCTTCTCGATCTACGACGCGGACGACTCGCGCCGGCTGATGCAGCTGGTCGCGCGCGAGCTGGACCTCGACCCCAAACGCTACCCGCCGCGCAGCCTCGCCGCGCAGGTGTCGAACCTGAAGAACGAGCTGGTCGACCCCGAGGCGTTCACGCCGCACGGGCCCGCCGAGCGGGTGCTCGCCGAGGCGTACACGCTTTACCAGCAGCGTCTCCAGCAGGCCCAGGCGCTCGACTTCGACGACATCATCATGCGCACCGTTCACCTGCTGCAGGCCAAGCCCGAGGTGACCGAGAAATACCGGCGGCGCTTCCGGCACGTGCTGGTCGACGAGTACCAGGACACCAACCACGCGCAGTACGTGCTGGTCAAGGAGCTGGTCGGGGACACCGGCGAGCTGTGCGTGGTGGGTGACGCGGACCAGTCGATCTACGCGTTCCGCGGCGCGACGATCCGCAACATCCTGGAGTTCGAGCGGGACTACCCGCAGGCGCGCACCATCCTGCTGGAGCAGAACTACCGCTCGACGCAGACCATTCTGTCGGCCGCCAACTCGGTCATCGACCGCAACAGCGACCGCAAGCCCAAGCGGCTGTGGAGCGACCAGGGCGCGGGCGAGCAGATCGTCGGCTACGTCGCCGACAACGAGCACGCCGAGGCCGACTGGGTGGCCCGCGAGATCGACCGGCTCACCGACGCCGAGTCGGCCCGGCCGGGCGACGTCGCGGTGTTCTACCGCACCAACGCGCAGTCCCGGGTCTTCGAGGACATCTTCATCCGGCTGGGCCTGCCCTACAAGGTCGTCGGCGGGGTGCGCTTCTACGAGCGCAAGGAGGTCCGCGACGCGCTGGCCTACCTGCGCGCGGTGTCCAACGAGGACGACACGGTCAGCATGCGCCGGATCATCAACACGCCCAAGCGCGGGCTCGGCGACCGCGCCGAGGCCGTGGTGGAGGCGCTGGCCGCCCGCGACCGGGTCTCCTTCGGGGCCGCGCTGCGCCGGGCCGCGGACGCGCCGGGCATCTCGACCCGCGCGGTCAACTCGATCGGCGAGTTCCTGACGATGATGGACTCCGCGCGTGAGCTGGCCCGCACCGCGCCGCCGGAGCAGGTGCTGGAGCTGCTGCTCACCGAGTCCGGCCTGCTGTCGGAGCTGGAGGCGAGCCTCGACCCGCAGGACGAGGGCCGGGTGGAGAACCTCCAGGAACTCGTCAGCGTGGCCCGGGAGTACGCCGAGCGCACCGCAGCGGCCGACGAGACGCCGACCCTGGCCGGGTTCCTGGAGCAGGTCGCGCTGGTCGCCGACGCCGACCAGGTGCCCTCGGACGATCCGGAGCACCAGGGCGTGGTCACGCTGATGACCCTGCACACGGCCAAGGGTTTGGAGTTCCCGGTGGTCTTCCTCACCGGCCTGGAGGACGGGGTCTTCCCGCACCTGCGCTCGCTGGGCGAGGTCAAGGAGCTGGAGGAGGAGCGGCGGTTGGCCTATGTCGGCATCACCCGCGCCCGCCGGCGGCTCTACCTGTCCCGGGCGGTGACCCGCTCGGCGTGGGGGCAGCCGCAGTACAACCCGGCCTCGCGCTTCCTGGAGGAGCTGCCGCCGGAGCTGCTCGACTGGCACCGCACCGAGGGGGCGTACACCTCCTGGGGTTCGCGCGGCGGCGGCATCGGCGGCCGGGAGCGGGCGCAGGAGCGGGGGAGCGGCAGTTTCGTCGGCGGCACCGCCCGCGCCGCGGCACTCGCCAGCAAGATCGGCATTGACCCGAGCAAGCTGGCCACCGCCAGCGATCTGGCCGCCGCGCCGTCGCTGTCGGCCGGCGACCGGGTCAACCACCAGCGCTACGGCCTGGGCCGGGTGCTGGCAGTGCAGGGTGCCGGAGCCCGCGCGCAGGTCCAGGTCGACTTCGGCGACCAGGTCCTCTGGCTGGTCCTGCGGCACGCCCCGATCGAGAAGATCTGACCCGGCCGCGCCCTGACCGGCGTTGCCCTGACTCGGCCGCGCCCTGACCGGTCCGGCCTCTGCCGGGCCCCGCCGCCCCGTGATCGGTTCGGCCCTGGTCGGGCCGCGCCCCTTGATCATTCGACTTGCCGGGCAGGTGTGCGTATCTTGATCGCGCTTTCGCACAGGTGCCTGGCAAGTCTGACGATCAAGGGGCGCCGTGTCGCGACGGGTGTGCGAATACGTGTGGCCCGGATCGCGAGATCCGGGCCACACGTATTCGGGGGGTGGGGTTACCGCTGGGGGGACGCGGTGCGCGCGTGGGCGCGCACCGGCGTCCGGGATGGGTGGGCTGGGTCAGCAGTTGATCGGCACGCCGCGGGCCTTCAGCCACGCGCTGGGCTCGATCTGGTTCCACATGCCCTTGTGCACCTCGAAGTGCAGGTGGGGGCCGGTGGAGTCGCCGGTGGAGCCCTCGTAGCCGAGCAGGTCGCCGGCCTTCACCTTCTGGCCGATCTGCACCGCGTCGCGGCTCATGTGGGCGTAGTGGGTGAAGTAGCCGTCGCCGTGGTCGATGACCACGGAGATGCCGTAGCCGCTGTAGGCCCAGCCGTTGCTGAACACGGTGCCGGGGCCGACCGCGCGGATCGGGGTGCCGGCGGGCTCGGCGAGGTCGACGCCGGCGTGCAGGACGCCCCAGCGCTGACCGAAGCAGGAGGTGACCTGGGCGCCCGGCATGGGGCTGCCCCAGACGGGGCGGACCTTGACCGGCGCGGCGGCCTTCGGCGCGGCCTTGGGCACCGAGGTGCCGGCCTTCGCCTTGGCTTGCGCGGGCTGGACCGCCTTGGGGGCGATCGCCTTGGGCGCGGCCTTCGGCGCCGCCTTGGGCGCCGCGAGCTGGGTCTTGGCGGTGGCCCGCGCGGCGCGGTCCGCGCGGTCGGCGGCCGCCTCCCGGTTGACCGTGGACGTCGCCGCCACGGGGGTGACCTCGGTGGGTCCGTTGTCGATGTTGGCTGCGACCAGGCCTACAGACGCGATGCCGGCCATCGCCGCGATGGCCACGACATGACGCGAGCGGCCGCGAAGGCCGCTTCGGATCTTGTCGTTCACCACGTCGAACTTGGCGCGGGCTGCCTTGAGGATGTCGGTACTGCTGCCTTGCATGAGGTGGGAACCTCCGGGTCTACGTTGACACGGGCTCGAGCTATGTTGCCTGGTCAAAGCAGGTATGGCCAGCCCGGCCAAAAGCCGGAACGGACATCCGGGCAGGTAGCACTCGGGAGTTATGTACCTTTTACGTCCTCGCACCGACCCTGAGTCCCGTCAGGGTCGAGTGACCTGCGCCACCGTATTCGGGTGACCGGGGCCACCGGCCGAGGTGTTCGAATACGACAAAGCCGCCCGGATCTGGCGATACCGGGCGGCTTTGCGGAGGAAAATCAGCTCACCGAGCCGTCGTAGGCCTGTTCGATCTCCAATTCGAGGTCGACGCCGTGTGCCTTGAACCACGGGAGGGGGTTCACGGCCACGTCGTTGACGTGGATCTCCAGGTGCACGTGCGGGCCGGTGGAGTGGCCGGTGCTGCCGGAGATGGCGATGATGTCGCCTGCCTTGACCCGCTGGCCTTCCTTGACCATCAGCCGGCTGTTGTGTCCGTAGGTGGTCTTGATGCCGTTGCCGTGGTCGATGATCACCTGGTTGCCGTAGCCGCCGTTGTACGCGGCCAGCACGATGATGCCCTCGTGCATCGCGGCGACCGGGGTGCCCTCGGGGACCGCGATGTCGACGCCCTTGTGCGCCTTGCCCCAGCGCTGACCGAACAGGGAGGTCAGGCGGTAGTCGTGGTTCGGCAGGACCCAGGCGTTCGGGGACTGGGCGATCGAGGTGGACAGCGAGCGGTCCTCGCCGCGGCCGGCGCGCTCGGCGGCCTCGAGGCGGGCGCTGCTGAGTTCGGAGGCGGCGGTCTCGCCGACGAGAGCGTCGGTCTTCGCGTCCTTGATGCCGGCTCCGGCACCGAAAGCGACAACCCCGGCACCTACGAAAGCGGTCGTGACTACGGCGAGGTATCTGCTCCGGGGCGGGGCGGGAGCCCGTCGGCGGCCGCGGTAGCGGTCACCCTCCCGTAACAGTGTTGGCCTGTATTGCACGTACAGCCTCCGTCATCGGTGGCGCCGCGGACTCCGACGCTCTGTCACCCATTTTTGGATGGCACTTCTGGTTGGCACTTCTGGTTGGCACTGCGGCACAACTTAACCAACCCGTAGGGGTAGGCACAAGCTCCTGTACGGCATCTCTTCGCTATGAGTGCGACTGTCCGGCCCGTAATGCCCGATAGCGCCATTAATTGTCCAGATATGCGATACATACGCTGCGTAATGGGCCCCCGGGCGGCGCGTATATATAGGTGTCGCGGACAGAGACCGCTGGACCGCTGGCGGTGACCGCCGGTGGGTGGGTTACCGTTCGTTAAGGTCAGTACGGCGGAGAGGTGAGCACTGATGGGCACTCGTATTCGCGTGGTCGTCGCCAAGCCCGGGCTCGACGGGCACGACCGCGGCGCGAAGGTGGTGGCCAGAGCCCTGCGCGACGCGGGCATGGAGGTCATCTACACCGGCCTGCACCAGACCGCCGAGCAGATCGTGGAGACCGCGATCCAGGAGGACGCCGACGCCGTCGGCCTGTCCGTGCTGTCCGGCGCGCACATGACCCTCTTCCCGCGCGTGGTCGAGCTGCTGCGCGAGCGCGGCGCCGGCGACATGGTGGTGTTCGGCGGCGGCATCATCCCCGACGCGGACATCCCCGAGCTGGAGCGGCTCGGGGTGGCCAAGGTGTTCACGCCCGGGGCGACCACGCACGCGATCGTGGACTGGGTGCGGGCCAACGTGGCGACCGCGCAGCCTGCCTGACCGCCCACCCCTGAAGACTTCCGCACCCCCGCGCCGGAACGGCTCGGGGGTGCGTGCCTTGCGGATACGCAAAAAGGGAGGAGCCGGACGCACCCCTCACACGTCCGGCTCCTCTATGCACGATGCCCCGCCGCCACCCCTCGACCGACAGGGCATCGGCCGTTTGTGTCATCCTGCCTCGGCCGTTCCGGCCTCAGCTCTCTGACATCAGACTCAACGACGCCCCGAGCCCGGGGTTACGGGCATTCGCAGGGTCACCGAAAAGAGTGACGGACTGCTAGGTTCACGCGCCATGACCAGCCCCCACACCCCGGCGGGCACACCCGCCCCCACGCCGACCATCCGGCAACTCATCCCGACCGGCCTGCCGGTCACGGTCCAGCTCTCCGGTGCCGGGCGGCACCTGCTGGCCCACCGCCGCGGCGAACTGGTGATCCTGACCCTGCTCACCCTCTTCATGGTGCCCACCGGGGTGTACATGCTGCTGCACTCCGCGGAGACGGTGCACAGCAACAGGTACGGCGACATGAACAGCGGCCTGGTCGGCGGCGCCGCGCTGCTGCTCGTGCTGGGCCTGCTGGCCTGGCTGCCGTTCTCGGTCGTGCGCCAGCTGCGCCCGGTGCAGCTCGCCGCCGACGCCGACGGGGTGTACGTGCGGCCCTTCCTCGACAAGGCCCGGGTGCTGCACCTGCCGTGGGCAGACGTCGAATCGGTGTACGTGCGGAACTGGCACGGCCCGCAGCTGTGCGTGAAGCCCCGCGACGCCCGCATCGAACCCCAGTTCAACCTCGCCAAGCAGGGCGACGCGGGCAGCCGGGCGGGTGTCGCCGTCGCGCAGAAGCGGCGCATGAAGAAGCTGGGCACCAACGTCCACGTGCCGATCGGCGCGGCGCCGGGCACCGCCGCCGACCTCCTGGCCGCGCTGCGCTACCAGTCCGCCGGCCGGGTGCCGGTCGAGACGTCCGCCTGAGCGGGGACCCGGGACGGGCGGCTGTCGAGCTACCCCGTCCCGGGCGCGGAGGTGGTGTGCAGTTGGGCACACCGGGCGGTCGTGCCGATACGTTGCGCTGACCGACCGTTAGGCTGCGCGGAAGGCCCAGCCAGCGGAGGATGGGCAATGGTCCCTACGCGTCGCAGCGGGCGTCCGGCCCGCGACGCCATGGGCTGGACACACGAAGAGGTATCGGTGGACCTGTACGAGTACCAGGGGCGCGATGTCTTCGAAAAGCACGGCCTGCCCGTGCTCGCCGGTGGCGTCGCCGAGACCCCGGAGGAGGCCCGCGCGATCGCCGAGCGACTGGGCGGCCGGGTCGTCGTCAAGGCGCAGGTGAAGGTCGGCGGACGCGGCAAGGCCGGTGGCGTCAAGCTCGCCGCCGACGCGACCGAGGCGTACGACCGCGCGAACGACATCCTCGGCATGGACATCAAGGGCCACACGGTCCACAAGGTGATGCTGGCCGAGACCGCCGACATCGTCGAGGAGTACTACTTCTCCTACCTGCTGGACCGGGCGAACCGCACCTTCCTGTGCATCGCCAGTGTCGCCGGCGGCATGGAGATCGAGACCGTCGCCGAGGAGCAGCCGGAGAAGGTCGCGAAGATCGCGATCGACGCCAACCGCGGCGTCGACGAGGCGCTGGCCCGCGAGATCGTCACCGCCGGCCACTTCCCGGCCGAGGTCGCCGACCAGGTCGTGGACATCGCCATCAAGCTGTGGCAGACCTTCCGGGCCGAGGACGCGACCCTGGTCGAGGTCAACCCGCTCGCGAAGATCAGCTCCGGCAAGGTGCTGTGCCTGGACGCGAAGGTGACGCTGGACGAGAACGCCGGCTTCCGCCACGCCGACCACGAGGCGCTGGAGGACAAGGCCGCGGTCGACCCGCTGGAGCAGGCCGCCAAGGCCAAGGACCTCAACTACGTCAAGCTCGACGGCGAGGTCGGCATCATCGGCAACGGCGCGGGCCTGGTCATGTCCACGCTCGACGTGGTCGCGTACGCGGGTGAGCAGTTCGGCGGCGTCAAGCCCGCGAACTTCCTCGACATCGGCGGCGGCGCGTCGGCCGAGGTGATGGCGAACGGTCTGGAGATCGTGCTGTCGGACCCGGCCGTGAAGAGCGTGTTCGTCAACGTCTTCGGCGGCATCACCGCGTGCGACGCGGTCGCCAACGGCATCGTGCAGGCGCTGGCCATGCTGGACAGCCGCGGCGAGACGGTGACCAAGCCGCTGGTCGTACGCCTCGACGGCAACAACGCCGAGGCCGGTCGCGCGATCCTCGACAGCGCGAACAACCCGCTCGTCGAGCGGGTGGACACCATGGACGGCGCCGCCAAGCGCGCCGCCGAGCTCGCTGCGGCTGGGAAGTGATCTGAGACATGGCTATCTGGCTCACCAAGGACTCCAAGGTCATCGTCCAGGGCATGACCGGCTCCGAGGGCTCCAAGCACACCCGGCGCATGCTGGCGGCGGGCACCCAGATCGTGGGCGGCGTGAACCCGCGCAAGGCGGGCACCTCGGTCGACTTCGACGGCACCGCGGTGCCGGTGTTCGGCTCGGTCGCCGACGCGATGAAGGAGACCGGCGCGGACGTCACGGTCATCTTCGTGCCGCCGGCGTTCACCAAGGACGCCGTCGTCGAGGCGATCGACGCGGGCATCGGCCTGGCCGTCGTGATCACCGAGGGCGTGCCGGTGCACGACACCGCCGCCTTCTGGGCGCACGCCGTCGAGACCGGCAACAAGACCCGGATCATCGGGCCGAACTGCCCCGGCGTCGCGTCCCCGGGCGCCAGCAACGCCGGCATCATCCCGGCCGACATCTCCGGCTCGGGCCGCATCGGCCTGGTGTCGAAGTCCGGCACGCTGACCTACCAGCTCATGTACGAGCTGCGGGACATCGGCTTCTCGACCGCCGTGGGCATCGGCGGCGACCCGATCATCGGCACCACCCACATCGACGCGCTCGCGGCCTTCCAGGACGACCCGGAGACCGAGGCCATCGTCATGATCGGTGAGATCGGCGGCGACGCCGAGGAGCGCGCGGCCGAGTTCATCAAGAACCACGTGACCAAGCCGGTCGTCGGCTACATCGCCGGCTTCACCGCCCCGCCCGGCAAGACGATGGGCCACGCGGGCGCGATCATCTCGGGCTCGTCCGGCACCGCCGACGCCAAGAAGGCGGCGCTGGAGGCGGCCGGGGTCAAGGTCGGCAAGACGCCGTCGGAGACCGCGCGCCTGATGCGCGAGGTCATGTCCGGCCGCTGACGCCGCACGCACACGAAACGGTGGGCGTCCTCCCGATCGGGGAGGGCGCCCACCGTTTGCGTTCGGCGTCAGTAGCCGCGGTTGACCGACATGCTTCCGCTGAACGCGCCTGCGACACAGGCCAGGATCCCGGCGATCACCTGTAGCGCGGTGAACGCGATGCCGAGCCAGAAGGCGACCTTGCCCAGCGTCTGGTCGGTGCCGCGCTCCCGGGCCTCCTTCATGGACAGCCAGCCGAACAGGATGCCCAGCGGGGCGCAGCAGAACACGGCGGTGACGATGCCGATGATGCCGTAGATCAACGGCATGTCCTTGCCGCCGCCGCCCGGCGCGGGCGGCGTCACGCCGTACGGCGGAGGCGGTGGTGGCGGTGGTGGCGGCGGGTTGAGCGGCGGCGGCGCCGGTGGAGGAGTCACCGGTGGCGGCTCGTACGGCGGCAGCGGGTCGTTCGTCATGGGTTTCCCCTATCCCGACTAGGTCAGTTGAACTTCATCCCGCCGCTGGCGTAGCGGATGCCGTAGATGATGTTCCAGATGATGCCGATGACACCGATGGCCATCGCGATGTAACCCAGCGTCGGCTTCTTGCCGACCTTCTTCGCCTCCTGAACCGACAGCCAGCCCAGGATCAGGCCGATGATGCCGCAACAGCAGAGGCCCAGGACGATGCCGAGCACGCCGTACAACGTCACCTTGTCGCCGCCGCCCCGGGGTGGCATGCCCGACGGCGTTCCGTACGGCGGCGGGCCCGGCGGCGGTGGCGGGACCGGCGGTGGCGGAGGGGGCGGCGGCACTGAGGGCGGTGGCGGTGTGTAGGTCACGGCAAGCCTCCTCGATGAACGACCTTGTTCGCAGCGTAACCCTCCTAACTCGCATATCGGGTCGAAATGGCCACGGGGTAGGGTTCGTAGTCAACCCGGCTCGTTTGTGGTTAGGTAGCGCCTGATGACGGAGCAAGGTGAGACCCTCGGCGTGCAGCCTGAGCTGCGGCGCGCTGCGCCCGGCGAGGGTCCGGACGCTTACTCGCGCCCGGATTCCGGCGGTTCGCGCGCGACCGCGCCCCCCACTCGTGTGCCCGGCCCGGACCCGTCCGAACGCGATGCCGCCGCGCCGGACACGACGCGCGTCGACACGCCGGACGAGACCGAAGCCGACACCGGGCCGCCCGGGCACGAGGCCGCTGCCGGCCCATCGGAGCACGCCGCCGACGCCCGCCCGTCCGGCCGGGCTGTGGACGCGGGGCCGTCCGCGCGTGAGTTCCACGGCGCGGACCCGGCTGCGGATCAGGACGCCGATACGAGCGCTCGGCATGACGACACTTCTGATCACGGCGTCGCCGAGGCCGATCCCGACGCCGCCGGGTTCGATGACGACACCGCGTACCTGGCCACTCGGGACACCGTCAAGATCGATCTGGCGCAACTGGCGGCGCGCGACACCGTCAAGATCGACGTGGGGCGGCCCCTGCAACGCGAGCCGGTCGACGACGAGATCGCCACCATGGACACCGTGCTGCTGCCGCGCGGCCGGCCGGCCGGCATGCTGCGCCCGCGGGGCGCGCCGCTGCCGGTGGCCGCACTGGTCAACACCGGCTGGGCGGCGTTGCTGACGCTCGGGCCGCTGCTGCTGCTGACGGTCGCCGCGCGCTTCGCCGAGGGAGCCGTCGACTGGGGACTGTCGGTGCGGCTGATGCTGGCCGGCTGGCTGCTCGGGCACGGCGTGCCGATCACCGTCGGGGTCGACGGCCGGCTGGGCACCATGGAGCTGGCGCCGCTGGCGCTCACCGCGTTCGCGCTGTGGCGGGTCAACCGGGCCGGGGTGCACACGACCCGGGCGATGGGAGCCCAGGGCAGCGGCTCGATCCGGCACGCGGTGCAGGGCACGCTGGCCGTCGCCGCGGTGTACGGCTGCTTCGGCGTGCTCGCCGCGGTGCTGGCCGACGGTCCGGGGCTGTTCGTGACGCCGTGGCGGGCCGGGTTGCACTGCGCGGTGCTGGGCGCGGCCGCGGGCGCGATCGGGGTGCTGCGCAGTGGAGGAGTGCTGCGCCGGCTGGCTCGGCGTACGCCGGTGGTGCTGCGCGACGGCGTACGGGCCGGGGTGGTGGCCGCGCTGCTAGTGCTGGCCGTCGGCGCGGGCGCGGTGGGCCTCGCGGTGGCCATGAACGGCGCACAGGCCACCCACGACCTCGCGGGCTTCGACACCGGGGTGCTCGGCCAGGCCGGGCTGACCCTGCTCAGCCTGGTGTACGGGCCGAACTTCGCCGTCTGGGCGGCTTCCTATCTGCTCGGCCCCGGGTTCGCCGCGGGCACCCTGCCGCTGACGCAGTTGCCGGTGTTCGCCGGTGTGCCGACCGGACCGCTGCGCGGCCTGGGCTGGCTGCTCACCGTGCTGCCGCTGCTGGGCGGCGTGGCCGCGGCGGTGCTGATGGCACGGCGGCGGCTGCGCCCGCGCCGGAACCGGCGTGGTGACGTGCTCACGCCCGAGCCGCGCTGGCTGCGGCTGTGCGGTTCGGCGCTGACCGCGGGGCTGGTCGCCGGGGTGCTGCTGGCGGCTGCCGCGTACGCCTCCGGCGGGGCGCTGCCGGTGTCCGGCCCGGTCCGCACCGGGCCGGTGGTGTGGCAGGTCGCGACGATGGCGGCGCTGGTGGTCGCGCTGGGCGGCCTGCTCGGCGTCGCCGGGTTCTGGGTGCTGCGCGGTCTGAAACAGACCGAAGGGCGGCCCGCCGTGCGGACCGCCCGTCAGCTGGTGCAGTAACTGCTGATCACATGCCCGCGGCGCCGTTGGCGCCGATCACGAACACCTGCAGGGCGCAGCAGATGCAGCCGAGCGCCCAGCCGATGCCACCGACGATCAGGGCGAGCTTCGACCACTTCTTCGACTCGGCCGCCGCGGCCTGGGCACCCGCGTAGTCGCCCGCCTGCAGCAGCGGGTTGACCTTGTTGGCGTTGATGATGGCCGGGATGGCCAGCGGCCAGAAGAGGAAGATCGAGACGATCGACATCGTCAGGTTGTTGTCGATCTGCGGCTGCGGCTGCTGAGAACCGTAGGTCATGGAGACTCCAGGGGTGTTGGGGTGGTGGCTCGGAGTGAGCCGTTGCCAAACGTGCGGAGTCTAATAGCAAGTTGTGACGGACGTGACTGGTGGGACAGCTGATATCCGCTGTCCCACCAGTCGGCGCGAGTCGATCAGTTGAACTGCTGGTACTGGTCGTAGATCCGATCCTGCCAACCGGTCGCGATACCGCAGATGGCGGCGATCATCGCGATGACGCCCAGCGCGATGGCGACCCAGCCGAGCCAGGACATCGAGGCGGCGCCCTTCTTCACCTTGTTGAGGTGCATCGCGCCGAGGATGACCGCAGGAATGCCGCCGATGAACGGCGCGCCGTTGAGCCACGGGCAGCAGCAGCAACCGGTGCCGATGATGCCGCAGGCCAGCGCGATCCAGCCGAACAGGTTGTTCTGCCCGCCCGCCTTCTGGTAGACGGTGCCCTGGGCGGGGCCCAGCGGTGGTGGCGGCGGTCCGCCGATCGGCGGTGGCGGCGGGACAGGCGGCAGCGGGGTGCTGCCCGAGGTGTAGACCGTGCCGCCACCGGCGCCGTACGGACCGGGCACCGGCGGTGGCGGCGCGGGCGCCGGGTACGGCTGCTCCGCGGGCTCGGGCCAGCCGGGCGGGGTGGGCGTGCTCGCGCCGATCGACGGCGGTGGAGGCACCGGCGGCATCGGCGGCGGCGGTCCCGGCGGCGCGGGCGGCGGTGGGGGAGTCGGCGGAGATGGCGCGGTCGGGTCGCTCATGGCGGTCGGCGGTGGCCCGAACTCGGGCGCGGGTGGCGGGCTGAACGGGTTGTCCACGCTGGCCGGCGGCTCAGGCAGGCTGCTGGGCGGCTCCGGCCAGACCCCGCCGGCGGTGCCCGGCGAGCCGGACTCCGGTGCGGGCTGCTCGCGGGTGGTCGGCGGTTCGAACTGGGGCGCGGACGGTGCCTCGGCGGCGGTCGGCAGGTACGCCGGTTCGGCGGCCGGGGAGACCGGCTCGGAGTGCCCGGTCGCCCCTTCGGGGGGTGCGGGAACCGGCTCGCCCGGCGGTGGCGGCACATCCGGCGAGGGCGGCGCGGGCGGCTGGTCCTCGCGCGACGGCGGCTGCGGCGGCCACGACGGCGGCTCCTCCGGCGGCTCCGGTGGTGTCGGCGGTTGCGTCAAGATCGGCTCCTCGCGTTCGGCAGCACGTGCGGGGTGACGGGCACCCGGTGTCCGGGTGGGGTCGGCACGTTCTGGAATGCAGTTCTTCGCCCAATATCTACTTTATTTTCTCGTTTGTCGGGCAAAACGCCGTAAGTGCGCGCCGCACCCGACGCGAGCAGCGTCTGCGCTGCCCGATAGGGTGCAGAGGTGACCGCTCGCCTCGTCGTCCTGGTCTCCGGTTCCGGTACCAATCTCCAAGCTCTGCTCGATGCCTGTGCCGACCCCGCATACGGGGCGGCCGTCGTCGGCGTCGGCGCGGACCGCCACGGCATCGCGGGCCTGGCCCGTGCCGAGGCCGCGGGAGTGCCCACCTTCGTCGCCCGCGTCCCCGACTTCGCCACCCGGCAGGAGTGGGACGAAACGTTCACCGAGCTGACCGCGGCGCAACGGCCCGACCTCGTGATCGGCGCGGGCTTCCTCAAGCTGGTGGGCAAGGCGTTCCTGGACCGGTTCGGCGGACGTTATGTCAACACCCACAACGCGCTGCTGCCGGCGTTCCCGGGCATGCACGGCCCACGCGACGCCGTCGAGTACGGCGTGAAACTCGCCGGAGCCACGCTGCATTTCGTGGACGGCGGCGTGGACACCGGGCCGATCATCGCGCAGGTCGCGGTGCCGGTGCTCGACGACGACACCGAGGACACCCTCTCCGAGCGCATCAAGGACGCCGAGCGTGCGCAGCTGGTCGAGTACGTCGGCCGCATGGCGCGTGACGGCTGGACCGTCAACGGCAGGAAAGTGATCGTCGGCTGAACGGCCGCCCTCCCGCGCCGTGACAGCCGGCCCGGGACGGCGACGACCGGGCGCGACGAGCGGACCACGGGGCCGGCGGTTCAGACCGGCCCTGAATTAGCGAGGAGAAGGCATGAGCGAGCCTGAGCGCAAGCCCATTCGACGCGCGCTGATCAGCGTGTGGGACAAGACCGGGCTGGAGGCCCTCGCCGCGACGCTGCGGCGGCACGGGGTCGAGATCGTCTCGACCGGCAGCACGGCGCAGCAGATCGAGACCACCGGCTCGCCGGTGACCCGGGTCGAGGAGTTGACCGGCTTCCCGGAGACGCTGGACGGGCGGGTCAAGACGCTGCACCCGAGGGTGCACGCGGGTCTGCTGGCCGACGTGCGCCTGGAGACGCACCGCGCGCAGCTCACCGAGCTCGACATCGAGCCGTTCGACCTGCTGGTGTCGAACCTGTACCCGTTCACCGAGACGGTGGCCTCGGGCGCGTCCATGGACGAGTGCATCGAGAAGATCGACATCGGCGGCCCGGCCATGGTGCGCGCGGCGGCCAAGAACCACGCCAACGTCGCGGTGATCACCTCGCCGGCCGACTACCACCTGATCGCCGCGGCGCTGGAGACCGGCGGTTTCACGCTGGGCGAGCGCCGCGCGCTGGCGGCCCGCGCCTTCGCCGACATCGCCGACTACGACGTCGCGGTGGCCAACTGGTGCGCCCAGGAGCTGGCCCCGGCGCAGACGGAGGGCTTCGCCTGGCCCGAGTACGCCGGTCTCGGTCTGTGGCGCGGCAACGTGCTGCGCTACGGCGAGAACCCGCACCAGGCGGCGGCGCTGTACATCGACCCCGTCGCCGCGCCCGGCCTGGCCCGCGCGCAGCAGCTCGGCGGCAAGGAGATGTCGTACAACAACTACATCGACGCCGACGCCGCCTGGCGCACCGTGCACGACTTCGAGGGCGTGTACGCCGCCGCGGTGATCAAGCACGCCAACCCGTGCGGCATCGCGATCTCGTCGGCCTCCATCGCCGACGCCCACGCCAAGGCGCACGCGTGCGACCCGCTGTCGGCGTACGGCGGCATCATCGCGGTCAACAGCGAGGTCACCGCGGAGCTGGCCAAGCAGATCGCGGAGATCTTCACCGAGGTCGTGGTGGCCCCCGCGTACGCGCCGGAGGCCGTGGAGATCCTGACTGCGAAGAAGAACCTGCGGGTGCTGCTCGCCCCGCCGTTCCGGCCGAACACGGTCGAGCTGCGGCAGGTGTCGGGAGGCATGCTGGTGCAGACCCGCGACGACTTCGGCGCCGAGGGCGACGACGCGGCCAACTGGCGGCTGGCCACCGGCGAACCGGCCTCCGAGGAGCTGCTGCGCGACCTGGAATTCGCCTGGGGCGCGATCCGGGCCGTCAAGTCCAACGCGATCCTGCTGGCCAAGGACGGGGCCAGCGTGGGCATCGGCATGGGCCAGGTCAACCGGGTCGACTCGTGCCGCCTGGCGATCTCGCGGGCCGGTGACCGGGCCGCCGGTTCGGTGGCCGCCTCGGACGCGTACTTCCCGTTCGCCGACGGCCTGCAGCTGCTGCTGGACGCGGGGGTGACCGCAGTGGTCCAGCCCGGCGGCTCGATCCGCGACGAGGAAGTGATCGCCGCGGCCAAAGCCGCCGGCATCACCCTCTACCTGACGGGCTCCCGCCACTTCGCCCACTGACCAAGCGCTGTTCGCCCCGGTATCGGCAATCGATACCGGGGCGTCCTCTTTTCAGTTGACAGTTACTCCAGTTTCAGTTGACACTTCAGTTGAATTCGAAGACGTTCAACTGAAGTGTCAACTGAGGGGATGCGGTGGACGCCGACGCTGTGCTGGAAATGATCGAAGACCTCCGGCGACGGGGGTCTGATCATGCTGACGTGGAGGTGAAACGTGCACAGCGAGGGCTACCCCAAGATCTTTGGGAAACAGTCAGCGCCTTCGCCAACACCTCTGGTGGCACCATTCTGCTGGGAGTCGACGAAACTTCCGGATTCATGATCACCGGGGTCGAGGACCCAGCGGCCTTGGAGAGGCAACTCGCCGGTGTCTGCAATGATGTCGAGCCGCCGATCCGGGCTGCCATCGAGACGACCCTTATCAACGGTCGGAACGTGATCTCGGCTGTCATCCCGCCCGTTGTGCGGGATCGGCGACCGTGCCATCGCCGGGCGCTCGGGCCGTTCCTCGGATCGCGTGTACGCGTCGCTGACGGAAACCGAAAGCTCACGGAATATGAGGTCGGGCTTCTTCTGTCCGGCCAGGGTGAGCCTCGCGACGATCAAACGCCAGTGCCTGAGGCGACTATCGAGGATCTGGATACCGGTCTGGTCGCCGCGTACCTCGAACGGCTGCGCGTCACGCGCCCGTCTGCCTTTTCGGGCCGTCCGGATGAAGCGGTTCTGCGAATGACCAACGTTGTGGCTGTCATCGATGACCGCGCTGTCCCGACCGTCGCAGGATTGTTGGCCTTCGGTGTCTACCCGCAGCAGTTCTTTCCGCAATTGAATGTCTCTCTGGTCCGTTACCCCACCACGGTCGCTGGTGCGCTGGGCCCGCAGGGCGAACGCTTCCTCGACAGCGTGGTCATCGACGGTTCGATCCCAGTGATGTTGCGGGACGCGGTGGCCGCCCTCAAGCGGAACATGCAACGGCGGAGCCTCATCATGGGCCTGTTTCGGCAGGAGCAGTGGGAGTATCCCGAGGTGGCACTGCGCGAAGCGCTCGTGAATGCGCTGGTGCACCGAGACCTCTCCGTCGGGGCACGAGGTACCCAGGTACAGGTCGAGATGTACCCTGACCGGCTACTCATCCGGAACCCGGGTGGGCTGTACGGCCCGGTCGGTATCGAAGATCTCGGCCTGACGGGTACGAGCGCGAGCAGAAACCGCTCCCTGTTGAAAATCCTTGCTGATGTACCCGTCGAGCGCGGCCAGACGGTATGCGAGAACGTGGGCTCCGGCATCTTCACGATGCGGAGAGCCCTGGCTGACGCGGGCCTGGAGTCGGCAGAGTTCCATGACAACGTGTCGACGTTCGAGGTCGTTCTTCCTAATCACACGCTCCTTGACCAGGAGACCCTCAACTGGATCTCAGAGCGCGGGGCGGAAGGGCTCAGCGGCCCGCAGATGATCGCTCTGGCGTTGGCAAGGCGGGGGCAGCCGTTGACCAACCGAACGTTCCGGATGGCGACCGGAGTGTCCGACAGCCGTGACGCCACGAAGTACATGCGCGACCTCGTTGATCGTGGCCTGCTCGCCATGGACGGCAACCGCGGTTCGGCGACCTACCGACTGCCCCCGTCGGCAATACCGGAGAAGCTTGACACCCCTGCAGATCCTGAGCGGAACATTCTTGCAGTGCTGAGGGACGGCCCGCGTACTCGACGTGAGGTCGAGATCGCCACCGGACTGCCGAAGAACACCGTGATTTACCACCTTCGGCGGCTACGCGACGCGGGCAGCGTGGAGATGGTCGGTAACGAGCGGAACAAGGCTACGGTCTGGCGTGCAGCGTAGAGCTTCAACAAGAAGGGTGCGTGCCGACGGTCGGCACGCACCCTTCTGCATACAAGAAATCAGCCGACGACCTGGCGCAGCTCGGCGAAGTGGCACGCGCTCGGGTGCGGTTCCACACCCCGGCGGATCAGCAGCGGCTCCTCCACCGAGCAGCGCTCCTGCGCCTTCCAGCAGCGGGTGCGGAAGCGGCAGCCCGACGGCGGGTTGGCCGGCGACGGCACGTCGCCGACCAGGCGGATGACGTCGCGGTGGGCGCGGGCGTCCGGGTCCGGCACCGGCACCGCCGACAGCAGCGCCTGGGTGTACGGGTGCGTCGGCCGCTCGTAGATCTCCGCGTCGGTGCCGACCTCGACCATCTTGCCGAGGTACATCACGCCGACCCGGTCGGAGATGTGCCGCACCACGGACAGGTCGTGCGCGATGAAGATGTAGGACAGGTCCAGCTCGCCCTGCAGCTTCTCCAGCAGGTTGATGACCTGGGCCTGGATAGACACGTCCAGCGCGGACACCGGCTCGTCGCAGACGATGATCTCGGGCTTGAGGGCCAGCGCGCGGGCGATGCCGATGCGCTGGCGCTGGCCGCCGGAGAACTGGTGCGGGTAGCGGTTGATGTGCTCGGGGTTGAGACCGACCAGCTCCAGCAGCTCCTGCACCCGGCGCTGGCGGTCGCCCTTCGGCGCCACCTCGGTGTGGATCTCGTACGGCTCGCCGATGATGTCGCCGACGGTCATCCGCGGGTTCAGCGAGGTGTACGGGTCCTGCATCACCATCTGGATGTTGCGGCGCATGCGGCGCAGCTCGGACCCGGACACCTTGAAGATGTCCTTGCCCTTGAGCATGGCCCGGCCGCCGGTCGGCGTCTCCAGCCGCATCAGCAGCTTGGCCAGCGTCGACTTGCCGCAGCCCGACTCGCCGACGATGCCCAGCGTCTCGCCGCGGTGCAGCTCGAAGCTGACCCCGTCGACCGCCTTGACCGCGCCGACCTTCTTCTTGAAGAGGATGCCCTGGGTGATCGGGAAGTGCTTGACCAGGTTCTCGACCCGCAGCAGCGGCTCGCCGGCCGGGCGCACGCCCGCGACGTTCTCAGCGGAGTGTGCCATCGAGCATCTCCTTCGCGAAGTGGCACGCGCTGGTCCGGCCGTGGCCGAGGTCCAGCGAGAGGGGTGTTTCGGTGGTGCAGACCGCCTTGGCGTACTTGCAGCGCGGGTGGAACGCGCAGCCCGTCGGCGGGCGCATCAGGTTCGGCGGCAGGCCCTTGATGGTCGCCAGCTCGGTGCCCTTGGAGTCCAGCCGCGGGATCGAGTCGAGCAGGCCCTCGGTGTACGGGTGCGCCGGGTGCTTGTAGACGCTGCGCACGTCCGCGTGCTCGACGATGCGGCCCGCGTACATGACCGCGATGCGGTCCGCGACGTCGGCGACCACGCCCAGGTCGTGCGTGATCAGGATCAGGCCCATGTTGAGGTCGCGGCGCAGGTCGCCGAGCAGGTCCATGATCTGGGCCTGCACGGTCACGTCGAGCGCGGTGGTCGGCTCGTCCGCGATGAGGACCTTGGGGTCCATGGCCAGCGACATCGCGATCATGACGCGCTGGCGCATACCGCCGGAGAACTGGTGGGGGTAGTCCTTCACCCGGGCCTTGGCGGCCGGGATCTTGACCAGGTCCATCAGCTCGACGGCCCGCTTGAGCGCGTCCTTGCGGGACAGGCCGGCCCGGGTGCGCAGCGTCTCGGAGATCTGCCAGCCCACCGGGAAGACCGGGTTCAGGGCCGACAGCGCGTCCTGGAAGATCATGGAGATCTCCTTGCCGCGCACCTGCCGCCGCTTCTCCTCCGGCATGGCGAGCAGGTTCTCGCCCTGGTAGAGGATCTGCCCGCTCGGGATCTTCGCCGGCGGCATGTCCAGGATGCCCATGATCGCCTGCGCGGTCACCGACTTGCCGGAGCCCGACTCGCCCAGCACGGCCAGGGTCTCGCCCGGGTCCAGGTGGTACGACACGCCGTTGATCACACGGGCGACGCCGTCGCGGGTGTGGAACTCGACGTAGAGGTCCTTCACCTCGAGCAGGTGCCGGCCGCCGCGGGTCGGGGTCGAGGAGGTGACGTGGATGTCGGTCATGTGCTTCACCGCAGCTTCGGGTCGAAGGCTTCGCGGATCGTGTCGCCCAGGATGACGAAGGCGAGCACGGTCAGCGCCAGGAACGTCGACGGCACGATCAGCGGGAGGGCGTTCTCCCGCATGTACGCCCGCGCGGTCGAGATGTCGATGCCCCAGGACTGGGCCGGGGGCCGCAGGCCGATGCCCAGGAAGGACAGCGTGGCCTCGGCGGCGATGAACGAGCCCAGCGCCATCGTGATGATCACGATGAACGGGGCCAGCGAGTTCGGCAGGATGTGCCGCCACATGATGCGGCCGCTGCCCGCGCCCAGCATCTTCGCGGCGTGCACGTAGTCCTGCTGCTTCGCGGTGATCACCGAGGAGCGGATGACGCGGGCCGCGGTGGTCCAGCCGAGCAGGCCGAGGATCGAGATCAGGGCGATCAGGATGGCGGTCTGGCCGCCGCCGGCGTTGGTGACCCGCTTCATGAACACGATGCCGGCCAGCAGCAGGGGCAGGCCCAGCACGATGTCGATGATCCGGGAGACGGTGACGTCCCACCAGCTGCCGAAGTAGCCGGCGGTGACGCCGAGCAGCATGCCGAGGATCCCGGCCAGCAGTGCCGCGCCCGTGCCGACCAGCAGCGAGTTCTTCGTCCCGTAGATGGACTTGGCGAACACGTCGCAGCCCTGGACGTCGTACCCGAAGATGGCCGCTCCCGACGGGGCGCCCATGCGGTTGCTCAGCGAGCACGAGGTCGGGTCGGCCGAGGTGAACAGCGACGGGAAGGCCGCGATCAGCAGGACCAGCGCGACGATGACGAGCGCTACCCAGAACAGTGGGCGGCGGCGCAGCTCGCGCCAGGCGTCCGCGCTGGCGCTGCGGGGCTTGGACACCTCGAGGGTGTGTGGCTGGCCCGGTGCGTTGGGCGCTCCGGCCGGACCGGGGGTGGCCGTGTGCAGCTCGGTCGCGGCCACGGATTCGAAGTCACTCATGTCAGGAAACCTCTTACTCGTACCGGATCCGCGGGTCGAGCACCGCGTAGAGCAGGTCGACGATCAGGTTGGCCACCAGGAAGACGATCACCAGCACGCTGACGATGCCGATCACCAGCGGGGTGTCCTCCGTCTTGAGGCCGCGGGCCAGCTGGAAGCCGACGCCGGGGACGTTGAAGACGCTCTCGGTGACGATCGCGCCGGCCATCAGGCTGCCCAGCTCGACGCCGAGGAAGGTCACGATCGGGATCAGCGAGTTGCGCAGCACGTGGATGCCGATCACCCGGCGGCCGGGCATGCCCTTGGACCGGGCGGTGCGCACGAAGTCGGCGCGCAGGTTCTCGCTGACCGAGGCGCGGGTCAGCCGCATCGCGGTGGCGACGGACAGCGAGCCCAGCACGATGCCGGGCAGCAGCAGTTCGTACCACGTCGGGTTGCCGCTGGCAGTGGTGGGGAAGATCTTCCACTGGATGGTGAAGAGGTACTGCGACAATGGCGCGAGCACGACCGAGGGGATGCCGATCACGAGCAGCGTCAGCACCAGCGTGGCGTTGTCGAAGATGCTGCCGCGCCGGATGCCCGCGATGACGCCGGCGGTGACGCCGAAGACGATCGTGACGACGATGGCGATGAGCGCCAGTTGCATGGTGATCGGCCAGGCGTCCACCAGGATGTCCTTGATGGGACGTCCGGTCAGGGTGGTGCCGAAGTCGAGGTGCAGCAGGTCGGTCAGGTAGTTCCAGTAACGCTCGTAGAACGGCTGGTCGAGTCCGTAGATCCTCGTCAGCTGGGCGCGCTGGAGGTCGCTGACCGGCTTCTCGCCGGCCAGGGCCTGGATGGGGTCGCCTCCGGTCCAGTACATCAGCGAGTACACGATGAACGTGGTCGCGATGAACACCATGATCATCTGGAGGAAGCGCCGCACAAGGTAGCGGAACATCGTCGATTTCTTCTCTCACCAGGCAGCCCGATTGGCACGAAATATCCGTGTTCTTCGTACCATGGGGGCCGCGGTCGACGTGGTGGTGGTGCGCCTAACCGGGTCGGAGGACGCGGGGGCGAGGGGTCTCGGCGCGATGGTGGTGCCGGCCCGAGCGGACCGGCACCACCACCGTCAGTCGACCGTCAGGCTTTTCAGCCGGCGATCTGGATCTTGTTGAGGTCGACCCGGTTGAACAGGTCGATGTGAACGTCCTTGACGTTGGTCGAGTGACCGTAGACGTTCTGGCCGAAGCGCAGCGGAAGCACCGGCATGTCCTTGGCGAGGATGTCCTCGGCCTCCTGGTACTTCTTGATGGCCTCGTCCTGCGTCGCCGCGGCCGAGCCCTCCTTCAGCAGGTTGTCGAAGGTGGGGTTGCTGTAGCCGTAGTAGTTCGAGGAACCACCGGTCGAGTACAGCGGGCCGAGGTAGTTCTCCATGGACGGGTAGTCCATGACCCAGCCCATGCGGAACATGCCGACGTCCTTCTTCGCCTTGGCCTTGGTGAGCAGGTCGGCGAACTTCGGCTCGGGGGTGCCCACGCACTCCACGCCCAGGTTGGTCTTCAGCTGGTTGCAGGTCGCGTCGACCCACTCCTGGTGGCCACCGTCGGTGTTGTACGTGATGTTGATCGACTTCGGACCGCCCGCGGCGTCGTACTGCTTCTTGGCCTCGGTCGGGTTGAACTCGCACGCCGCGCCACAGGTCTTGTCGCGGTAGCCCGCGACGACCGGGGAGACGAAGGAGTAGGCGGCCTTCTGCGAACCCTGGAAGACCTTGTTCGCGATCTCCTCGCGGTCGATCGCCATGGAGATCGCCTTACGGACCTCGGGCTTCTCGAAACGCTTGTCGAAGGTCGGGAAGGCCAGCACCTGCAGGGTCGACGCCGGGCTGGTCTGGTAGCGGTCACCCAGGTCGCCGGCGGCCGTGGACAGGCTGGCGGTCGGGATCTGCTTCACCACGTCCAGGTTGTTGGCCTGGAGGTCGGCGTACTCGGCATCGCTGTTCTGGTAGATCTTGAACAGCGCGCCGCCGACGGTCGGCTTGGTGCCGGCGAAGGCGTCGTACTTCTCGACCTCGACCTGGGCGTCGTGCTGCCACGAACCCTTGATCTTGAACGGGCCGTTGCCGATGGGGGCGTCCTCGTAGGCCTTGGTGACGACCAGCGGCGAAGCGGTCGCGCTCTCGAACGCGGCGTTCGGCAGGGGGTAGAACGCGGTGTAGCCCAGCAGCGCCTTGAACTCGCTGAACGGCGCGTTCAGGGTCACCGTGAAGGTCTTGTCGTCGACCTTCTTGAGACCGGTGAGGGCGGTCGCGGTGGGGGTGGCCTTCGCGTCGGCGGGGTTGAGGTCCTTGTAACCCTCGACCTTGTCGAAGAAGTAGTTGTTGTCCTGGGCGTTCGGGCCGTAGGCCGCGTAGTTCCAGGCGTTGATGTAGCTGTCGGCGGTGACCGGCTCGCCGTTGTGGAACGTCCAGCCGTCCTTCAGCTTGATCGTCCAGGTCTTGTTGTCGGTGGTGCTGATCTCCTGCGCGGCCACCTCGAAGGGCTTGTTGGCCTCGTCGAAGTCGACCAGGGGGGCGAACAGCGCGGCCAGCACCTGGGAGCCACTGGTCTCCGAGGTGTTGGACGGGATCAGGTGCTTCGGTTCGGCGATGCCGATGGAAACCACACCATTGGGGTTGGCGCTACCCGAGTCGCTGCCACCGCTCTTGCCACAGGCCGACAGGCCGAGAGTGACAGCAAGCGGGAGAGCAGCCCAGGCTGCGAGCCTACGGACCTGCATTGAGCCTCCTCATCTCCTACGTCGCACCTCACGACGGCAGGCTGACCAGCCGTTGTCACGCAGTGCAACGTCCGGCAAAGGTAGGACGAAGCTCGGCCCGGCACCAAACCCACGGGTTGCAGATTCGCAACAGTCTACGGGTGGAGTACTTGCGGATCCTGTCCCGACTCTGGTATTAGAGAGCAGCCTGTCATATGGGCGGAACTAAGTCAGTATGCCCGATTAGGGCCGTGACCCGGGTAATAGTCGCCGGTCACATAGTGGGACTGTCGGGAGCCCGATTTGACCCCTTATGGCGTCCCGGATGCTGGAAGATCCTGCAACCAAGGCCACGCGGTGATCTATCCCACTGTCACCCACAGTTAGTTCCCCAGCTAAAGGGCCAAATGATCGACGCCGGTCATCGCAGCCGCTAGCCCCCCAGTACGCCATGATCCTCGGATTTGCCTGGCAAACGGGCGTATCGCTGCGACGCATTCGCCCCATTGCCCGGCAAGTCGGTCGATCATGGCGAGCGGTGCGTCGAACAGGATGTCCTGGTTTCGGACGGTCGAAGGGGTGATGGCAGGATCGACGGCATGACGGCGACGATCCTCAACGGCACCGAGACGGCAGCGGCGATCAAGGCGGACCTGCGGACCCGGGTCGCCGCGCTGCGAGCGCGCGGCGTGACCCCGGGCCTGGGCACGGTGCTGGTCGGCGACGACCCGGGCTCCCGGTGGTACGTCAACGGCAAGCACAAGGACTGCGCCGAGGTCGGCATCGCCTCGCTGCGCCGCGACCTGCCCGCCGACGCCACCCAGGACGATGTGGAACGTGCCGTCGCGGAGCTCAACGCCGACCCCGCCTGCACCGGCTACATCGTCCAGTTGCCGCTGCCCAAGGGCCTGGACGAGCAACGGGTGCTGGAGCTGATCGACCCGGACAAGGACGCCGACGGGCTGCACCCGGTCAACCTCGGACGGCTGGTGCTGGGCGTGCCCGCTCCGCTGCCGTGCACGCCGCGCGGCATCGTCGAGCTGCTGCGCCGGTACCACGTGCCGATCGCGGGGGCGGAGGTCTGCGTCGTCGGCCGCGGTGTCACCGTGGGCCGCCCGCTGGGACTGCTGCTCACCCGGCGTACCGAGAACGCGACGGTGACCCTCTGCCACACCGGGACCAAGGATCTGGCCGCGCACACCCGCCGGGCCGACATCATCGTCGCCGCGGCCGGCGTGCCGGGCATCATCACCCCGGGCATGGTCCGGGCCGGCGCGGCCGTGCTCGACGTCGGTGTGTCGCGGGTGGAGGGACCGGACGGCAAGAAGCACATCGTGGGTGACGTGCACGCCGACGTCGCCGACGTGGCCGGGTTCGTGTCGCCGAACCCGGGCGGGGTAGGGCCGATGACGCGGGCCATGCTGCTCACCAACGTGGTCGAGAAGGCCGAGTCGGCGCTCTAGCCCACACCCGCCGCACCCGACCGGCCGTCGATAGACGCAGCGGACTATGGTGCGGATCGTTACACCTTCGTCACAGGGCTGTGCTGGTCACCACCAGACATCCGCCAGCAGGGAGTATGTGCCAATGGGCAAGAAGGTCACCGTCGTCGGCGCCGGTTTCTACGGCTCGACCACCGCGCAGCGCCTCGCCGAGTACGACGTCTTCGAGACCGTCGTGCTGACCGACATCATCGAGGGCAAGCCCGAGGGTCTCGCCCTGGACCTCAACCAGTCCCGCTCCATCGAGGGCTTCGAGACCAAGGTCGTCGGCGCCACCACGGGTGTCGACGGCTCGGGCTACGAGGCCATCGCCGGTTCCGACATCGTCGTGATCACCGCCGGCCTGCCGCGCAAGCCGGGCATGAGCCGCATGGACCTGCTCGGTGTCAACGCCAAGATCGTCCGCGGGGTCGCCGAGCAGGTCGCCAAGCACGCGCCCAACGCCGTCGTCATCGTGGTGTCCAACCCGCTCGACGAGATGACCGCGCTGGCCCAGATCGCCACCCAGTTCCCGAAGAACCGGGTCATCGGCCAGGCCGGCATGCTGGACACCGCCCGCTTCACGCACTTCGTCGCCGAGGAGCTGAACGTCCCGGTCGGTTCGGTGAAGACGCTGACCCTGGGCTCGCACGGCGACACCATGGTCCCGGTGCCCTCGCGCTGCACCGTCGACGGCAAGCCGCTGTCCGACCTGCTCCCGGCTGACAAGATCGAGGAGCTGGTCACCCGGACCCGCAACGGCGGCGCCGAGGTCGTGGCGCTGCTGAAGACCGGCTCGGCCTACTACGCCCCGTCGGCCGCCGCCGCCCGCATGGCCAAGGCCGTGGCCGAGGACTCCGGCGAGGTCATGCCGGTCTGCGCCTGGGTCGACGGCGAGTACGGCATCTCCGGCGTCTACCTGGGCGTCGAGGCCGAGATCGGCGCCACCGGCGCCCGCAAGGTCGTCATCACCGACCTCACCAAGACCGAGCTGGCCGGCCTGAACGAGGCCGCCGAAGCCGTCCGCGCCAAGCAGGCCGACGTAGCCGGCATGTGATCGCCCAAAGGAAGGGCACCTTCTTAACGCGCCGCGTTGTAGAAGGTGCCCTTCTTAACGCCCGGTGGTGGCTGACCTGCGGCCGGGGTGCCGGCCGTGAAGTCCGGATAGGGCGGCAACGTATGCGCGACGATGGATACTCGCAGGCCAGCCCGGTTGAACCGGCAGGGCGGGGCTTAGCCGCGCGGTTGTCGGACGCGGGCACTATGGTGTCCCGCATGGCATTGGACCTGCTCGACCTGCTGCCCACTGAGTGGTGCGACGTGATGAAGCCGCACCTGGACCTCGACGCCACGGCCCGGCTGTCGTCGTTCGTGGAGAACGCCTACGCCACCGAGACGGTGTACCCGCCCCGCGACGACCTGTTCACGGCGTTCCGGCTCACCTCGCCCGCGCACACCCGGGTGCTCGTCCTCGGCCAGGACCCCTACTTCAAGCCGGGCCAGGCGCACGGCCTCAGCTTCAGCGTGCGTCCCGGCGTGGCCGTGCCGCCGAGCCTGCGTAACGTGTACAAGGAGCTCAAGGACGACCTGGGCGTCGAGCCGCCGCGCAACGGCGACCTGACCGGCTGGGCGAGCCAGGGTGTGCTGATGCTCAACGCGGTGCTCACCGTGGGCGTCAAGCCGGGCAGCCACGCCAACCAGGGCTGGGAGGCGTTCACCGACGCCGCGATCAAGGCCGTGAACGACTCGCCGTACCGGGTGGTCTTCGTGCTGTGGGGGTCGTACGCCCGTAAGAAGGCCGCCCTGGTCAGCAACCCTCATCACGTCGTGCTGGAAGCCGGGCACCCGAGCCCGATGAACCCGAAGGGGTTCCTGGGCAGCAAGCCGTTCTCGCAGATCAAGGCCGCGCTGCAGGAAGCGGGCCGCGGCGAGATCAACTGGAGCTGATCAGTCCTCCGCAGCGCCCGCCGCAGTACGCGGCGGGCGCTCTGCCTGGTGGGCTGGGTCACTGCGTGCTCAGGGCGGCGGCCAGGCCCGCGGACACGCTGATCGCGGCACCCACAGTGAACAGCCGCCACCGCACGGGGGCGATGCCCCAGAGGCTCTGGAAGAACTTCGACCGCTCGCCGCGCAGCCGCTGCCGGGTCCAGCGGACGCCGGAGAAGACAAGCGCCCACAGCACCAGCAGGGCCATCGTCCAGAGCAGCCCGTGCGCCAGCGCCTCGCAGGCGGAGGACTCGGCGGCGACACGGTGGTCCAGCGATTCCCGCACGGGCAGCCCGCTGCTGCGAGGGCTGCGCTGCGGTCGGCTCACCATGATCACGATCTGTGCCAGCAGGAGCAGAAAACCGGCGCCCGCGAGCCCGCCCCAGGGGCGGCGGAGCGGCCTCGCGGACAGGTCGAGGGAGCCCAGCGCCATGGAGACGATGGGGAACGCGACGACCGCCCAGGCCAGCGCCACCGTGACCGCGATCGGCGCGTCGGCCAGGAGCTTGGTCTCGGCGATGAAGAGCGGGTCTCGGAACAGGTAGACCGCGCCCCAGGTGATGAAACAGGCGGCCAGGAAGATCAGGAACGCCGGCGTGATCCGTTGCGGCGGCGCGGACTCGTAGGCTGTCACGAGCGCGCAGCGTAGTGGTGTGACGCCAGTTTCGCGGGCCGTGGCGAGAGGCACCTCACCCTGGCGGTTGCGCCTGGTGGATCTGGCAGTACGCTCGTACTGCTAAACGAGACCGCCGCCCGGCCTTCCGCGCCGGACGCCGAAGGTTTTAAGGAGCGCCCTCGCGATGGCGAAGATCAAGGTAAACAACCCGGTCGTCGAGCTCGACGGCGACGAGATGACCCGGATCATCTGGAAGCAGATCCGGGAGCAGCTGATCCTGCCCTACCTCGACGTGGAGCTGGAGTACTACGACCTGGGCATGGAGCACCGCGACGCCACCGACGACCAGGTGACGATCGACGCCGCCAACGCCATCAAGCGGCACGGCGTAGGCGTCAAGTGCGCCACCATCACCCCGGATGAGGCCCGCGTCGCCGAGTTCGGCCTCAAGAAGATGTGGAAGTCGCCGAACGGCACCATCCGCAACATCCTCGGCGGCGTCGTCTTCCGTGAGCCGATCATCATGAGCAACGTGCCGCGCCTGGTGCCGGGCTGGACCAAGCCGATCGTCATCGGCCGTCACGCCCACGGCGACCAGTACAAGGCCACCGACTTCGTGGTCCCGGGCCCGGGCAAGGTCACCATCACGTACCAGCCGGCCGACGGCTCGGAGCCGATGGAGCTGACCGTCGCCGACTTCCCCGGCGGCGGCGTCGCCATGGGCATGTACAACTTCGACGAGTCGATCCGCGACTTCGCGCGTGCCTCGCTGCGCTACGGCCTGGCCCGCAACTACCCGGTCTACCTGTCGACCAAGAACACCATCCTCAAGGCGTACGACGGCCGGTTCAAGGACATCTTCGCCGAGGTCTTCGAGACCGAGTTCAAGGCCGACTTCGAGGCCGCCGGCATCACCTACGAGCACCGCCTCATCGACGACATGGTGGCCGCGGCGCTGAAGTGGGAGGGCGGGTTCGTCTGGGCCTGCAAGAACTACGACGGCGACGTGCAGTCCGACACCGTGGCGCAGGGCTTCGGCTCGCTCGGCCTGATGACCTCCGTGCTGATGACGCCCGACGGCAAGACCGTCGAGGCCGAGGCCGCGCACGGCACCGTCACCCGGCACTACCGCCAGTGGCAGAAGGGCGAGAAGACGTCGACCAACCCGATCGCGTCGATCTTCGCCTGGACCCGGGGCCTCGCGCACCGCGGCAAGCTGGACGGCACCCCGGAGGTGACCAACTTCGCGGACGTGCTGGAGCAGGTCATCATCGAGACCGTCGAGGGTGGTGCGATGACCAAGGACCTCGCGCTGCTGATCTCGCGCGACGCGCCGTGGCAGACCACCGAGGAGTTCATGAACACCCTCGACACCAACCTGGCCCGCCGCCTGGCCGCCTGATTTTCACCGGGTACGGCGGGTAGCCGTCTCCTGGCCCGCCTGCGATCGTTTGACCAGGTGAAACAGCAGAAGAATCCCGCCTGAAAGTCCCTTCCCGAACAGTGCCGACCCGCGTTTCGCGGGTCGGCACTGTTTTTTGCGCCGGGCCCTCCCATGATCGCCGTTTCCGGTCAGAACCTCGGGTCTCACCGCAGATCCTGACCGAAAACAGCGATCATGTTGCGGTTGCGGTTGCGGTTGCGGTTGCCGGGCCGGGCCGGGGCCGGGGGTCGGGTCAGGGGGTGCGGAGCCAGACGGGGCCGTCAGGGGTGTCGCGCAGTTCGATGGAGGCGGCGGCCAAGGCGTCGCGGACCCGGTCGGCAGCCGCCCAGTCGCGCTGCTCGCGAGCCTTCTCCCGGAGGCCGATCAGCGCGTCCACCAGCGGGGTGAGCAGCGGCGTCGGGTCCGCGGCACCGGCGAGCGCGCCGAGCCGCACGATCATGCCGCGCAGCAGGCCGTGCGCGTGCTCGCCGGAGTCCGAGGTGAGGGTGTCGGCGCTCCAGTCGGTGATCGCCTGCTCCAGCTCCAGCACCGCCGCGACGCAGCCGTCCACGTCCCGCTCGGCCAGCGCGGTCGAGAACCGGGCCTCGGCCTCGTCGGCGGCCTCGCGCAACGTGGCCGCGACACCACCGGGCACGGCGCTCCCGCCGCCGACCCCCTCGGCCGGGACGCCCGCGGCCGCGATACCTCCGGTCGCTGCACCTCCAGCCGCTGTACCTCGGCCCGGACCACCTCGGCCCGGACCAACCCGCCCCCTGCCGCTGCCCGTCACACCGTGCCCGACCCCGCCAACGCCCCCGACCTCGCCTTCTGCGTCATCAGCGTTAAGAAGGTGCCCTTCCTCTACGAAAAACGATAAGAAGGTGCCCTTCCTTTCTGTGGTGGGGAGGGGGAGGACGGAGCCGGTGGGGTAGGTGCGGGTGCGGGTGCGGTGGCGGAGGGTGAGGGTGCCGTTGCCGAGGACGGTGGCGGTGCGGGTTTCGAGGTCGCAGACCAGGGCGGTGTGCTCGTCGATGCCGATGATGACGGTGTCGTCGGGCAGTTCGCGTTCGAGGCGGGCGAGGCGGGGTTCGCCGAGGTAGCAGAAACGGGTGTCGTGGTGGCCGCCCTCGGCGTTGTCGTAGTGCGGGATGACCACGGCGGGGATGCCGGTGAGCTGCTCGAACAGGTTGAGGCCGGGCTCCCAGCGCGGGTCGGCACCGGCCTTGTAGATCTCGTACACGGGGATGGTGTGCGAGCCGAGGGTGAGTGCGGCGGCGCTGGCGAAGACGAGCACCTCTGTCTGGACCAGCAGGGACGGCAGCTCGGTGTCACGCCATTGGCGCAGGGCGTACGTCGGAGAGCCCGGCCCCGCGAAGATCCAGTTCGCGCCGCGCAGGGCGGCCAGCGCGCGTTCCCGGTCGAGGCCGGGTGCGGGCGTGGTGCGCCAGGAGACGACGTCCACGGTGCGCCCGACGCTCTGCGCGAAGTAGCCGACGGCCCGCGCGCTGATCTCGTCGGCGTTGAGCTGGAACCCGTACGGCGTGTCCAGCAGGGCCGCCCGGTCTCCGCCGCCCAGTGCGGCGAAGAACTGCCGGTGCGGCTTGATCATGGTGGGGGTGGTCTCGCCGGACCCCATGATCACGAGCAGCTTCGTCACGTCGCCTCCTTACGCCGGTCACGGGCCAGGGTGAGCAGGTCGGCGGCGACCATGGCCGGGTGCTGGGCGTGCAGGTCGTGGTCGCCGCCGGGATACCAGCGCACGGCCGCGTCGGGCAGTGCCGCGGCGGCGCGGCGGACCGGTTGCGCCCGCTCGTCGTCGGGCCCGAGCGCGGGCAGCAGCAGGGCGGGCACGGCGACCAGGGGCAGGTCGGGGCCGGGCGGGCCGTCCCACATCGAGCGCAGGATCTCCAGGTGGTGCGGGATGGTCAGCCGCCGCTCCATGGTGCCGTCGGGGCGGACCCGCATGTTCGCCAGCGTCGCCGCGCGGGCCGTGTCCGACCAGTCGGGGTGTGCCGAATCCAGCCACTGCCGCATGGTGGCGGCGGGGCGGCCGTCGATGTCCTGCGGGCGCAACGCGCGCTCGCACGACTCCCAGTCGGGGAAGGCGGCGTGCAGATCGATCCAGCCGCCGTCGACCAGCCCGAGCGCGCCGGGCAGTTCCGGATGCTTGGCGGCCAGCCGCACCACCACGTTGCCGCCCCACGACTGGCCGGCCACCACCGGGCGGCGCAGGCCCAGCGCGGTGATGACCGCGGCCAGGTCCGCGGCGGCGGTGCCGGTGTCGTATCCGGACTCCGGCGCGTCGGACTCGCCGTGCCCGCGCAGATCCACCGCCCAGCTCGGGTGCCCGGCGGCGGCCAGTGCCCCGGCCACCTCGTCCCACAGCCGGGCGTTCGACGACAGCCCGTGGACCAGCAGGAACGGCACCTGCCCCGGGCCGGGACCGGCTGCGGCGCGGTGGCGCAGGCGCAGCCGGACGCCGGGTTCGACCTCGACTTCCCTGACCTCGTAGTCGTTCACATGTACGAACTTAGAGGGAAACCGCCCTCAGCGCAGCAGCGGCCTGCTCCGGCGCGATGTCGTTGACCCACGCGCCCATCGCCGACTCCGATCCGGCCAGGTACTTCAGCTTGCCCGGTGCGCGCCGGGAGCTGATCAGGCGCAGGTGCAGGTAGCCGAGGTCACGGTCGGCGTGCACCGGGGCCTGGTGCCACCCGGCGATGTACGGCATGGCCACGCCGAACAGCCCGTCGAGCCGTCGCGTGATCTCCGACCACAGCGGCGCGCACGCGTCCAGCTCCGCGTCGGTGAGCGCGGCCAGGTCGGGGACCTGCCGGTGCGGGGCGAGGTGGATCTCGTACGGCCAGCGGGCCGCATACGGCACGAACGCCGTCCACAGTTCGTTCGAGGCGACGACGCGGGTGCCCTCGGCGCGCTCGCGGGCCAGCAGGTCGGCGTACAGGTTGCCGCCGTGCTCCGCCCGGAACTTGCGGGCCGCCTCCAGGTAGCGCCGGGTGACCGGAGTGACGTACGGGTACGCGTAGATCTGCCCGTGCGGGTGGTGCAGCGTCACGCCGATCTCGACCCCCCGGTTCTCGAAGCAGAACACCTGCTCCACGCCCGGCTGGGCGGACAGCTCGGCGGTGCGGTCCGCCATCGCGCCCAGCACGGTGCGCACCCGCGACACGGGCAGTTCCCGGAACGACGAGTCGTGCTGCGGGGAGAAGACGACCACCTCGCAGCGCCCGGCGTCGCCGGAGAACGACGGGAAGCGGTTCTCGAACACCACCACGTCGTAGTCGTCGGCGGGCACCTCGGTCAGGAACGCGCTCTTCGTGGGGCAGAGCGGGCACTCCTCGGTGGGCGGCAGGAAGGTGCGGGCCTGCCGGTGCGCCGCGACGGCGACCCAGTCCTCGGTGAGCGGGTCGAAGCGCAGCTCGGCAGGCGCGGGCGGCGGGGGCAGCTCCCGCTTGTCCACGGTGGCGCGTACCGCGTCGTCGTGCTCGTCGAAGTAGATCAGTTCGCGGCCGTCGGCCATCGTGATGCTGGTGCGTTTCATGGGGTGATCTCCACAAGGGTGAGCTCGCTGATGTCGACCGGCGGCTCGGCGTCGGTGATGAGCAGGTCGACGGCGCTGAGCGGGACGATCGACGCGATGCCGAGCGTCTCCCACTTGGTGTGGTCGGCGAGCACGATCAGGCGGCGGGTGGCCGCGATCAGTGCCCGGTTCGTCTCTGCTTCGAGCAGGTTCGGGGTGGTCAGCCCGGCTTCGACGCTGAGCCCGTGCACGCCGAGGAACAGCTGGTCGACGTGCAGGTCGCGCAGCGAGGCGACGGCGATCGGGCCGACCAGCGCGTCGGAGGGGGTGCGGGTGCCGCCGGTGAGCACGACGGTCTGGTCGGGGCGGCCGGCGCGGTAGAAGACGTCGGCGACCGGAATCGAGTTGGTGACCACGGTCAGCCCGGGGACCTCGACCAGGGCCTGCGCCAGCCGCACCGTGGTGGTGCCCGCGGACAGCGCGATCGCGCTGCCGGGGGCCACATGGGCGGCGGCGGCTTCGGCGAGCTTCGCCTTCTCCGTACGCTGGCGTTCGGCTTTCGCGGCGAAGCCGGGCTCGTCGGCCACGCCGGACGGGGGCGCGGTCGCCCCGCCGTGGACCTTGACCACCAGGCCGCGTTCGGCGAGCACCTCCAGGTCACGGCGGATGGTCATGTCGGAGACGCCGAGCTCGGCGACGAGGTCGGCCACGCGTACGCCGCCGGAGCGGCGCACCTGGGCGAGGATCGCCTGCTGGCGTTGCGGGGCGAGCATCCCGTCTCCTCACCTGCCGGCTCCCGAGGGAGCCTAAGTCACCGAAATCCAACAAGGTTCAACACCGTATCGTACGCGGACGCGCACGGGCAACGGTGGAACGTGGTGATCGGTGCAGGTGTGACTGTGTGAACGCGTTCAGATGCCGTGGCCGCGCCGGTGCAGGGCGGTCAGCACCGTCTCGACCTTGACCGCCCCGGTGAGGGCGGCCAGGGCGATGGCGGCCCGCGGCTCGCGCCAGTTGTTGCGTACCGTCTCCCGGGTCCAGCGCCAGGCCTGCCGCTTGTCTCCGGCCGCCGCCGACCAGCAGGCCAGCTGGCCGTAGACCCGGGCCGCGCCCGGGCGGCAGCCGGAGATCTCCGGGTGGCGGGCCATCATCCAGCGCAGCGAGGAGATCTTGGTGGAGTACTCGTACGCGTAGAAGCTGCTGCGGCCCCAGAGCACCCGCACCAGCGGCTCGTCCACGTGCACGATCGGGTGCCGGCGGGCGGCCCGCAGCAGCAGGTCCCAGTCCTCGTTCTGGCTGCCCGGGGCGTCCTCGGAGACCGGGCCGATGACGCCGGACTCCAGCAGCGTCTCGCGCCGGGCCAGGAAGCCCGACGAGTGCAGCATCGACATCCGCGAGCGGGCCAGGTGTTCGACGGTCACCGAGCCCGTGCCGGCCAGCCGGGGGTGGGCGGTTCCCTCGAACTCCACCTCGATCGCACACGTCGCGAACTCCGCGTCCGGCGTGCGGACCAGCGCGCCGACCTGGCGGCGCAGCTTGCTCGGGTGCCAGAGGTCGTCGTCGTCGCAGAACGCCACCAGCTCGGTGTCCAGCGCCGCGATACCGGTGTTGCGCGCCCCGGCCAGGCCGGGCTGCCGCCAATTGGCCAGCACCAGCACCGGGCGGTCGTCGGTGGTGGCCAGCTCCGGGTCCGGCTCGGCCTGGTCGAAGACCACGATGATCCGCAGTGGGCCGGGGTAGTCCTGGGCACGTACCGCGTCGAGGGCCTTGCGCAGCAGCTCCGGGCGGTTGCGGGTGGGAATGACCACGCCGACCGCAGGCCACTCGCGGCGCTGCGGCATCGCGTCGTGTGCCGGACCGTCGATCACCGACGGCGTGCCTGCCGATGCGCCGTCGGTCTGCGCGCGTCGTGCCGCCGTGCCGCCGGCTGGTGAGGTGCCCGCAGCCGTGCCGACCTGTGGGGCGGCCGCCTGCGCGGTGCTGACCTGGCCCTCGGCGGGCGGCTCGCCGGAGACGGCGGCGGTGGTGCGCTCGGTGCCGGCGGGGCGGGCCCCGCGCGTGCCGTCGAACCGGCCAGTATTGACCTTGACCCTCATCGGTGTGCTCCCACTATCTCAGCGGTACTGCTCAGCGGGTACCCGTACGCCCGCAGCAGCGGCGCGCACACGGCCCCGACCAGGGCGCGCTGGCGCGGCGGCAGTTGCCGGCGCCAGGCGTCGTCGCGGCGCAACTCGATGCGCCCGACCGTGAACCGCATCGGGTTGCCCGCGGCGCTGTGGCCGAGCGACAGCTCGACGGCCTCGTCGTCGACGAAGCCGAGGTCCATCATGGACGGGTCCAGCCCCATGAACGCGGCGATGCGCTGCACGCTGCTGCGGGGCCGGGCCAGGAACTCCTCGTACCGCACCCGGCGCACGGCCACGCCGCGGCGGCGCAGCAGCCCGAACGCCGCGTTGTGCGCGTTCCAGAGCAGCGCGCTGCGCGTCGGGGCATACCGGGTCATTTCCTCGGCGCCGTCGGTCTCCGGCCGCGACACCGTCTTGGTCCACGAGTACGCCACCCCGCGGGCGTCGCGCACCACGTGCAGCACGCGCAGGTCCACCGCGTCCGACCAGCGCAGGCAGTGGGCCAGCGCGCTGTGCTTGGACGAGTCGATCACGACACTCGCCCCGGAGGTCTCGGCCGCCGCGGCGTAGATGCGCGCGTAGTAGTCGGCGTACTCGGTGACCAGGGCAGCGAAGTCCTTGGCGGCCAGCCGGCTCGACCCGGCCAGCCGGGGGATGTGCCGGGTGCGTTCGACCAGATCGCGCAGGGCCAGGATGCGGTGCACGTCGACGCGGTGCCAGCCGCCGAAGGCGACCTTGCCGACGCGCTGCCAGAAGTCGCAGCCGCTGAACCGCTCGCCGCAGCCGCAGCGCTCGTCGTCGCGCAGGTCGCGCTGCCACAGGTGGACGATCTCGCCCAGGGCGCACACGCCGGGTAGCTCGCCCAGCACGCGTTCGATCAGGGTCGTGCCGCTGCGGCCGAGCCCACCGACGAAAAGAACCCTGGTCGTCATACATCCCCCACTGCGGCGTCGCGGTGCGACGCGCCCTCGTGCGGTATAACGACCGAACAGTGTTGTTGGTCTGTATTGTCTGAATTCATGGCTTTTACGGGGACTGTTTATGGCCGAAAGGTCCACCTCGCCGGCACCTGGTTCGACGCCGTCACCGAGGAGGCCGTGGCCGAAAGAGTGATCGCCGCCCTGGAACGCGGCGACGGGGGACGCATCCTCACCCCGAACGTCGACATCATGCGGCTGGCTTCAGGGCGCGGCGTGCGCGCCGCCGAAGTGCGCGGCTTCCTGGAGGACGCGACCCTGGTCGTCGCCGACGGCATGCCGCTGGTCTGGGCCAGCAAGCTCTCCCGCACCCCGCTACCCGAACGGGTGACCGGCTCCGGTCTCATCTGGAGCCTGTCCGCCGCCCTCGGCCGCGCCGGGCGCTCGGTCTACCTGCTCGGCGGCACGCCTCCCGACGAGACCGGCACCGACGGCGCGGTCAAAGCGGCAGCGGTGCTCGCCGCCGGGTGCCCCGGCCTGCGCATCGCCGGACAGGTCGCTCCGCCGTTCGGGTTCGACCTCGACCCGGACACGTGCGCGCAGGTGTACACCGACGTCATCGAGGCCAAACCCGACTTCGTCTTCGTCGGCCTGGGCTTCCCCAAGCAGGAGCGCGTCATCTCCGACCTGCGCGCCGAGCTGCCGTTCACCTGGTTCATCGGCTGCGGCGCGGCGATCGGCTTCGTCGCCGGGGAGCTGCACCGGGCCCCCATCTGGATGCAGCGCAGTGGCCTCGAATGGGCCCACCGCCTGGCCCAGGAGCCCGGCCGTCTCGCCGGCCGCTACCTCGTCCACGACCTCCCGTACGCCGCCCGCCTCCTCGCCGGCGCCGCCCTCCGCCGCCGCTAGGGACGAAGGAAGGGCACCTTCCCATCGCCTTGGGTTCTAGGCGTCGTTGCAACACCTGATCATTTCAGGGGTTGCAGTGTTCGAGATCCGCGCCGGCCGGGTTCCGCAGGGCCGTAAGAAACT